>JBJEMO010000193.1:0-41599 GCA_051879715.1 Bilifractor sp. | reverse complement strand
GCCTTGATATCTGCTGTCAGCTTCGGAACGATCTTGTTCAGATCTCCGACAATGCCGATATCCGCTACGTCAAAGATCGGTGCGGACTCGTCCTTGTTGATGGCGATGATCAGATCGGAATCCTCCATGCCGGCTACGTGCTGAATGGCACCGGAAATACCAATAGCAAAGTAGATCTGCGGACGCACGGTCTTGCCGGTCTGTCCAACCTGCAGGTCCTTCGGAACCCATCCGTTATCTACTGCCGCACGGGAGGAGGAAACCTCTCCACCGAGGACATCTGCAAGGTCCTTCAGGATCTTGAAGTTCTCTGCAGATCCAACACCACGTCCGCCGGATACCAGGATCTTTGCCTTCTGGATATCAACAGTCTCTGTAACCTTCTTCACTACCTTTTCAATTGTGACGTATCTGTCGTTCGGTGTAAAGCCGGGATTGAATTCGATCACCTCAGCCTTTGCACCCTTAATCGGCGTGATTTTCTGCATAACGCCGGGACGGACAGTGGACATCTGCGGTCTGTTGTCCGGGCAGGCGATAGTTGCGATGGTGTTGCCTCCGAATGCCGGACGGGTCATGAGCAGCTGGTTGTGCTTCTGCTCCTGGTTCGGCTTTGGCTGCAGCGGGAAATCACCGATGTCCAGGGATGTGCAGTCTGCGGTCAGTCCGGTATGTACCCGGGCGGAAACGGTCGGTCCGAGGTCACGGCCGATGGCAGTCGCGCCTACCAGCATGATCTCCGGTTTATACTTCTCGATGACAGCTGCCAGCGCATGGGCATAGGGCTCTGTGCGGTACTCCTTCAGCTCCGGGTCATCGACAACGATGACTCTGTCCGCGCCGTACTCTGCAAGCTCATCTGTGAGATTTCCTACCTGATAGCCCAGCAGCACTGCCGTGACCTGGGTGTTCAGGGGCTTTGCAAGGTCTTTTGCCTTTCCGAGCAATTCGAAGGCAATGTTGTCAATATGGTTATCTACCTGCTGTGCATAGATAAATACACCTTTGTAATCTTCTAAACTCATCTTCTTCACCGCCTTCATCAAATATAATGTCTCTTAGCAAGTTCCTCGCAGATGACCGCTGCGCCCGCATCTGCGTCGATGTCCTTGAACAGGGTGCCTGCACCCTTGCGGACCTTGTCAGATGCCTTGGCAATCTTGGTCGGAGATCCTGCCAGTCCGCAGTCCTCGTCCTTCAGTGTGGTCAGGTCATCACGGTTGTATGTGGTGATCTCTGCGTCCACTGCGTCCCAGATGCCTGCCGGTGTCATATAACGGGGTGTGTTCAGCTCGGAAAGAGCAGTGATCAGGCATGGCATCTTTGCCTTCAGCACATGATATCTGTCATCAAACTGACGCTCAACCTCTACCGTCTTCTCTGCCTCGTTTACCTTGATTGCCTGTGCGTAGGAAATGACCGGAATGCCGAGGTGCTCCGCAATCTGCGGTCCAACCTGTGCGGTATCTCCGTCGATTGCCTGACGTCCGGTGATGATCAGGTCATAATCCCCAAGCTTCCGGATCCCGGCTGCAATCGTGGAAGAGGTTGCCCAGGTATCTGCTCCGCCGAGTCTGCGGTCTGTCAGCAGCACGCCCTTGTCCGCGCCCATGGCGATGGCCTCGCGCAGTACATCGGCTGCCTTCGGCAGTCCCATGGTCAGAACGGTGACCTCTGCCCCTGTCTCATCCTTGATCCACAGTGCCGCTTCCAGTCCGGCCTTGTCATCCGGGTTCATGATTGCGAGCATGGCCGCACGGTCCAGGGTACCATCCGGTTTGAATTTTACACCGCCCGCCGTATCCGGCACCTGTTTGATACAAACAATAATCTTCACGGTACATTCCTCCTGTTATTTCAGTAAGTTCGCAGAAATAACCATACGCATAACTTCTGCGGTTCCTTCGTAAATCTCTGTGATCTTCGCATCACGCATCATGCGCTCTACATCGTACTCTCTGATGTAGCCGTAGCCGCCGTGGAGCTGTACGCACTTGGTCGTTACGTCCATAGCTGTCTCTGCTGCAAACAGCTTTGCCTCTGCAGCTTCTACGCTGTAGGTGGATGCCGGGGAGAATCCTGCTGCGTCCTTTGCGCATGCCGCCTTATAGACAAGCAGCTGTGCCGCGTCGCACTCCGTCTTCAGATTCGCCAGCTGGAACTGGGTATTCTGGAACTGGGCGATGGAACGGCCGAACTGTTTTCTCTCCTTGGTGTAGGCAACGGTCAGATCGAGTGCTCCCTCTGCAAGGCCGAGGGCCTGGGTAGCGATACCGATACGGCCGCCGTCCAGGGTGTGCATGGCAATGCCAAAGCCCTTGCCCTTTGCGCCGAGGATGTTGTCCTTCGGGATACGGCAGTCCTGGAAGATCAGCTCATAGGTAGCGGATCCGCGGATACCCATCTTCTTCTCCTTCGTGCCGAAGGTGAAGCCCGGTGTGCCCTTTTCCACGATGAACGCGGAAATCTCCTTCTGCTTTCTTCCACGCTTCTCAACGGTCCCGGTCACGGCGATGATGATGTATACCTCTGCCTCCTTGCCGTTGGTGATGAAGCACTTGGAACCGTTCAGGACCCACTCATCGCCGTCCAGAACAGCCTTGGTCTGCTGTCCCTGGGCATCCGTTCCTGCGCCGGGCTCTGTCAGGCCGAAGGCACCGAGCCACTCGCCCTTAGCCAGCTTCGGGATGTATTTCTGCTTCTGTGCCTCTGTACCGAAGGTCATGATCGGGTCAATGCACAGAGAGGTGTGTGCGGAAAGCGCAACGGCGGTCGTACCGCAGACCTTCGCGATCTCCTCCATGCAGAGCACGTAAGTGAGCTCATCGCATCCCTGTCCGCCGTACTCTCTCGGTACCGTGATACCCATCAGTCCGTATTTTGCCATCTTCTCGATGGTCTCACGCGGAAATCTCTCTTCCTCATCGATCTCCTGCGCAAGGGGTTTTACTTCATTCTGCGCGAAGTCTCTGAAAAGGGATCTCGCCATTTCATGTTTTTTGTCTAACGTGAAATCCATATATTCCTCCATAGAAAATGGATCCGGCACCGGGAGCAGGAATGTTCCCGGTGCCGGTCCGCCCTCGTTTTTTATCTGTTCTTATAGTCTTATAAATTGGAGTCAAAATATAAATACATGAGAAATTGTCTTGAAATTTGAACATTTGCAGACATGCCAGAAGTACTTGGTGATGAAATTTTGCGTTGTTCAGAAAAAGTCAACTGTCTGAGCTGCATAAGTGCAGCGAGTTTTGACTTTTTCTGAACGGCTTTAGCAAAATTGAAGAACCGTAGTACTTCTGGCTTGTCGAAACCGTGAGAATTTCAAGACATTTTCATGAGTATACCCCTTACAACGCACTCTTATAGATGCTCAGGATGTCTTCCTCTGTGAGCGGCACATAGTTGTTCTTCAGCAGCCGCTGCTGTTCAGCGAGAACGCTCTTTGCGTATCCTGGCAGTTCATCTGCCGTTACGCCGTGCTCATGCAGCGGATCCGTCTTGAGGACCTTGTCCATCAGTGTATAAAGAGCCTCAAGTCCCTGCTCTGCCGGTACGCCGAGCTCCTCACCGAGGATTGCTTCCAGATCATTGATTGTCCCTACAGGCTTAAGCTCTTTGTATTTTTTCATAACTGCAGCGAACATCAGCTGGTTGGACTGACCATGGGGCACATGATGAATGCCGCCGATCGGGTAGCTCAGTGCATGTACGGCTGCGCATCCGCCATAGGCAAATCCGATTCCTGCCCAGTTGGAGGCGCGAAGGAACTCTGCCTTATATTTCTTCCAGGCTTCTCCGCCGCCCTCTTCAACAAACTTCTTCCAGTGGGAAACAATCAGTCGAAGAGCAGATTCCGAGAACAGCATGGAGATGCTGCAGCGGTTCGGGCTGAGATAGGACTCTACCGAATGGACCATCGCGTCGATAGAGGAAGTTGCAAATACCTTGTACGGAAGGGTGTCAAGCATGCCCGCAATGAGTGCGGCCTGATCTGCATACATATTCTCAGATGTCAGACCCATCTTGGTCCCTAGTTTTGTGCGATTGAAGACAGCGATGTTGGTTACCTCGCTTCCCGTTCCGCAGGTTGTCGGAACGATGATAAGCGGATGCTGACGTGTGAGACTGTCCTTTCTGTCAAACAGTGTGTCCGTGGTATCCCCTGCAACTGCCACGGAGACAGCCTTGGAAATATCAATGACCGTTCCGCCGCCTACAGCGATGATCCGGTTGAATTTCGTCTTTGCAAGGTCTTCCAGAATTTTATTGAGCATCAGGTCTGTCGGCTCACCTGCGCCGTACTGCTCCTGGAAAAGTGTCTGAACGCCGAGGTTCAGTGAGCTGATGACCGGCTCATAGATATATTCATTTGTAATGACAAGATCTTCCGGACCAAGCTTTTCATCCTCTGCAAATTCCTTAAAGGTGGCAAATTCCTTCAGGCCAATGCCCATTCTAAATGCTCTCATGATTTTCCATTCCTCCTATATTTCGTTTTTACTCAGTAATATGAGCAATCTTCTTCGCCAGCTCCTTCTTCATAGCGAGGTTGCCCTGGCGGGAGATCATGATTCTCTGCGCCTGCGGGGATCCTGCACCATGCATGGACTCTGTGCGATAGCCGACTGCGGCGGTTCCAAGTGTAAGGTTCTCAATCAGACGAAGAATGCGCAGGCGATTCTCTGTGGATACCGTTGGAATACCCTTCAGATATTTATCTACGACCGGTCCAAGCTTGGGATCCCTGAGATCCTTCTCTGACGGTGCTGTTACCATGAGACCTCCGGCAATATCCTCTGCAAGTCTTGCAATCTCATATGGGAATCTGGTGACGTTCTGCTTACATACGTTTGCCAGAAGGAGATCAATGATATAGTTACCGGATGCTGTCTTTGTGCCTTCCGCGGAGCAGGCAATACCACAGCAGTAAAGTGTCTCATTGAGATGCTGCATCTCGATGATCTTGTCCTTGATATGAGAAGCCTTCGGCACACCGTTGTAGTCTGCCGCTACAGCAGCTGCACCGATGAGGACATCACCGACACCAACCTTACAACCGCCATAGGACTGTCTGTGATAACCGGCAAAACGCTCCACAAGCATGCCTGCAAATTCAAATTCGCCATTCAGGAAAATGCGGTCATTCGGTACAAATACATCATCAAATACGGTAAGGGCTTCGACACCGCCAAACTCGGAATTTCCTACATCAATCGTCGTATTCTCAAGCTTTCTGGTATCGCAGGACTGACGTCCTACAATCATGTAGATACCCTTTGTATCAACAGGAACTGCGAAGGATACTGCGTAATCCTTATCATCCGGGCCCATGGAGATGGTCGGCATGACAATGACCTCATGGGAATTGATAATACCGGTCTGATGGGCCTTAGCTCCTCTTACGACAATTCCATCCGGTCTTCTCTCAACAACCCTCAGGTACAGGTCCGGATCTGTCTGATCATGAGGTGCCTTTGCACGATCTCCCTTCGGGTCCGTCATTGCACCGTCAACGACCAGATCATTCTTCTGTACATACTTCATGAACTTCAGGAAATTTTCATGATAGTGTGTGCCATGTGCCTGGTCACATTCATAAGTTGTGCTGAAAATCGCATTGAAGGCATCCATTCCTACACAGCGCTGGAAACATGCAGCAGTCTTCTGGCCCATAAGCCTCTGCATTTTTACCTTTTTCCGCAGATCATCTGTGCTCTGATGAATATGTGTGAAACGATTGACTCTCTCTCCGATATAGGGAGACTCTGCAGTCATAAGATCCTGATACTCCGGCATCTGCGCCAGATCATAGGTCATTCTCACAGAATTCAGGGATGGCCGAAGAACCGGGTGGTCAACGGGATTGTCAATCTTCTGCCCCATATAGTAAATCTGCATGTTCATCTTTCTTATACTTTCGATGTACTGTTCTCCTGTCATTAATGCCATAATTCATTACCTTCCTTTTTCTGAAAATTACACTTATTATCGTCCCACATCCTGACCCTTATGCTGTCGGTGCTTGTAACGTGCGGAATCATCAACCGTTTTTTCTTCACCATTGCCTGACCCTTATGCTGTCAGTGCATGTAACGGTCCGGGCAGGTACCAGCTGTAAAATTGCCCTGATCTTCTATTCTGTCTCTGTCAGGATCCGGCAATCCCTCATGATCCTCTGAGATGCCTCATACACATCGCTGCAGAAATGTGCTTTCTTATTCAGGACCTCGTCAATCGCAACGTCGCTGAAGCCCTCGGGATTATGCACAACCACACGGTTCGTAACGCCCTTCGCGAGCAGTGAAACTGCCCTCTGCCCCATCAGAGTGGCGAAAATCCGTTCTCTGCAGGTTGGAATACCGCCGCGCTGCAGGAAGCTCAGCACACTGTACCGGGTATGTACACCGGTCTTTTTCTCGATTTCCTCTGCCAGCTCCCGGGTGTGACCGTTTCCCTCTGCATTTACCAGAATATACGCTTTGGGTCCGTCCTTTCTGCGGCTCAGAATATCTGCAGCAATCGTGTCCGTATCGACCTGCTTTTCCTCCGGGATCAGGACCCTCTCCGCACCGTCTGCAACGGCACACCACAGCGCCAGATTTCCGCTCTTTCTGCCCATGACCTCTACGATGCTTACACATTCATGAGAGGAGGCCGTGTCCCGGATCCTGTCGATGGCTTCCATAGCAGCATTGGCAGCCGTATCAAATCCGATGGTGTAATCCGTGCAGGCAATATCACCATCAATGGTCCCGGGCACGCCGATCACCTTCACACCATGCTTCGAAAGCTTCTGCGCGCCGCGGAATGAACCATCCCCTCCAACAATCACCAGACCGTCAATTCCATACTTTCTGCAGACAGCAGCGGCCTGTTCAAGTCCCTCCTCTGTCTGCATCTGCGGGCATCTGGATGTCTCAAGAATGGTACCGCCTTTTCCGATGATTCCGGCTACATCATCAGCGCCAAGCTCCCGGATCTGCTCAGAGAGAAGGCCGCTGTAACCACGGAAGATCCCGAGAACCTTCATTCCATGACCGATAGCCTCCAGCACCACGGCACGTACCGCAGCGTTCATCCCCGGTGCATCACCGCCACTGGTCAGGACACCAATTGTTTTTATCTTTTTCTCTTCCATCTGTTCCCCGCGTCCTTTACACCAGCTCAGGCTTTTCCGGCTGAGCCGAGAACCTCTGTGATCTTATGACTGACAAGCTCTCTGACATTGTCACGCCCCGCCTTCAGATATACCCTCGGGTCAAAAGCAGAAGGATTTTCCACCAGAGCCTGACGCACACCGGCCGTCATCGCAAGCCGGATATCCGTATCGATGTTGATCTTACATACCGCCATACCTGCAGCCTTGCGAAGCATGTCCTCCGGAATGCCGATCGCATCCTCCAGATCTCCATGATATTTCCGGATGATATCTACGTATTTCTGATTGACTGAAGACGAACCGTGCAGAACGATCGGGAAGCCGGGAAGCCTCCTGGAAACCTCCTCCAGAATGTCAAAACGAAGCTGCGGCTTCTGTCCCGGCTTATACTTAAACGCACCATGACTTGTGCCGATTGCGATGGCCAGTGAATCTACACCGGTTCTGCTCACGAACTCCTCAACATCATCCGGATTTGTGTAGGAGGAGTCCTCTGCATTTACATGGACATCATCCTCAATGCCTGCCAGTTTGCCAAGCTCTGCCTCGACAACCACACCGTGCGCATGGGCATATTCAACTACAGAACTGGTCAGGGCAATATTCTCCTCAAAGCTATATTTGGAACCGTCAATCATAACTGACGTAAAACCATTATCGATACAGGACTTGCAGGTCTCAAAATCTGCGCCATGATCCAGGTTCAGCGCAATCGGAATATCCGTCTCCTCGCAGGCAGCCTCCACAATTTTCTTCAGATAGCTTGGGCCGGCATATCTTCTCGCACCGACAGAAGCCTGAAGAATGACCGGCGAACGCAGCGCCTGTGCAGCCTCTGTAATTCCCTGTACAATTTCCATGTTATTGACATTGAAGGCACCTACCGCATAACCGCCGTCGTATGCCTTCCTGAACATCTCTTTTGTTGTGACCAATGGCATAGTTTCTTTCCTCTTATTCTGCTTTCCTTTATTATGCTGTCTTCTATTATGCTTTCTTTCTGGCAATGGCCTTCTTTGCTGCAAGAACGATATCAGAGGCACGCAGATGATATTCATCCATCAGGAAATCCTGATCACCTACCTGTCCGAAGCGGTTCTGCACGCCAACCATTTCCATTGGCACCGGCCTGTTCTTCACCAGAACATTGGCTACCGCCGATCCAAGACCGGTTCCCACCTGATGATTCTCCGCAGTTACGATGCATCCTGTTTCTTCTGCCGAGCGGATGATCAGCTCCTCATCGATCGGCTTCCAGCAGAACATGTCGATCACTCTTGCCTGGATCCCCTCAGATGCCAGCTCTTCCTCCGCCTTCAATGCCTCATCCAGCAGAATTCCGGAAGCAATGATGGTTACATCCTTTCCATCACGAAGCTGTACGCCCTTTCCGATCTCGAATTCCGAGCCATCCGCATAGATGGTCTTGAAAGCCTTCCGGATCGTCCGCATATAAGTGATCTCCGGATAAGCTGCGCAGGCCTTAGTCAGCGACTTTGTCTGCGCAAAATCACAGGAATCCAGCACGACAGCGTTAGGAATATTCAGATAGAGTCCCGCATCCTCAAAGGGCATATGCGTCGCACCATTAAAAGCTGCGCAGACACCTGGATCTGATCCGATCACATGGACCGGTACACGGGAATATCCACAGGCAAGAAAGGCCTGGTCGAAATCTCTTCTTGCGGCGAAGCATCCGAAGGAATGGATAAATACCTTCATACCCGTAGCTGCCATACCACCGGCAACACCCATGGCATTCTGCTCCTGGATACCGGCATTAAAAACCCTTTCAGGGAATTTCGCCGCAATCTTTCCCGCATTGATACACCCCATCAGGTCGCAGTCTATATGTGCAACCTTGTCATCCTTTTCCATAAGCTCAATCATGGCCTCGACATATCCGTCACGATTCGCACGCTTATCTTTCTCATGCTTTCCGATCAGTTCATAACGCATTTCTATCCTGGGCCCCCCTTCTTACTTTTCAACCGCAGCAAGTCTTGCCTCTTCAGAAGCAAGAGCAGCCTGCCATTCTTCCTCTGTTGGCTGAGAAGAATGAGCACCGACAGGTTCCGCAAAGGTTGCCCCTTTGCCTTTGATCGTATTGAGTACAACACAGGTCGGCATTCCTTTTACCGCCTGCCCTTTACGGATGGCATCCTCAATCTCGACCACATCATTGCCATCCCTGACATCTATGACATTCCACCCGAAGGCATCAAACTTGGCGCCGATACCCTTTCCATGACTCATGACCTCATCTACCGGACCATCGAGCTGAAGACGGTTGTTGTCCACGAAGCACATAAGATTGTCCAGCCCGTAGTGTGCAGCGAACTGCGCAGCCTCCCAGACCTCACCTTCGTCGCATTCACCATCTCCTACACACACATAAATACGGTTGCCGATCTTCTGCACCTTGCTACCAAGAGCAGCTCCCACAGCCTCACTGATGCCTTGTCCGAGGGAACCAGTCGTCAGGTCCACACCCTTCGTCTTGCTCCGATCCGTGTGTGAGGGAAAATTCGTCCCGGGGCGGTTAAGCTGATATGCGTCCTCCACCGGATAATATCCCTTCAGCCCAAGGGTCGCATACATGACAGGTCCGCCATGACCCTTGGAAAGAACAAACCAGTCGCGGTCCTCCTTCTTCGGGTTCTTCGGATCAATATTCATTACGTCACCATATAAAACAGCCATCAGATCTGCAAGGGACATAGAGCCTCCCACATGTCCAAAGCCACGGGCATGTATGATCCTTAGTGTCTCAAGCCGGATCTGCTCTGCAAAAATACGCAGTTCATGGATTTTTTGCTTTGTAAGTGCCATGACCTATCCTCCATTCTTAATAAAGGAGACCATATCAGCCCCCTGCATGAAAATATTACTGAAGTGCCTTCTCTACCGCATCCAGAACCTCGGCAGAAGGATTGCCTGCTCTGAACATCTCCAGACGCTTTCCGGCAAAAGCACCGCGGATCATATTCTTCACATCAGGATCCTCGCTTTGAAGGAACTCCACAAAGCTCTTGCAGGAAGCTGCCTTCATCTTGTTCAGAAGCTTTGCATTCTGCTGTTCAGAAGCAGCATTTGCCGGCGGATATCCGCCACCCGGCTTTGTCGTGAAAATCGTCTCCATCATGTTTTCAAGGTTCAGCTCAGCTGCCCATCCCCAGTGATACGCGAATGGCATGGATACTGCATTGCCTCCGTTGATCTGAGAATCCAGATACATGGTCATCTGGTCCCAGGCATATTCACAGATCACACCCGGCATGGCATTTGTCGCAAGCATGGCGCCCATTCCGGTACCGCATCCGGTCACAACAAAATCCGCCACTCCGGAATTCAGCAGCGCTGCTGTAAAGATCGCGTTCTGGTTGTAGGTCTGATGCCCGTCGTCCTTGCCGAACTGTCCATAGTTGGTAAACTGTACATCGTACTTGTCTGCAACCTTGCGGATTACTTCAGCGACCTTCTCGTTTTTGTCTGATGTACTATATTCCATTACAAGTGCAACTTTCATGTTCTGCTCTCCTTCTGTAAGATTCCGGCCGGCTGTAAAGCGCCGGCCGGAATACAATTAGAAATCCGTATCATGTATCAATAAACTCTTGCTTCCTCAAGGTGGTCATCAATTCTCTTTCTGGCCTCAAGCACCTTCTCTGACTTTGCTGTAGAAGCAACGCCGATATGCCACCAGGAATTGTAGCCCTCTGCCATGGTCTTCGGCAGAACCTTAGCGTCGATGATGCAGGCCTTCTTCTCCTTCTTAGCCGCACGGATTGCCTCGCGAAGCTCATCCGGTGTCTTTGCAGTAAAGCCCTTCATCCCATAGCCTTCTCCGACCTTTGCGAAATCTGTGTAGCAGTATGTGCCATCCAGCTTGCCGGACTCTGTACGATGACGCATCTCTGTAGCCAGAGAATCAACGCCATTGCCCATCTGCAGGTTGTTGATGCATCCAAATGCAGTGTTATCAAACACGATGATGACAACCTTCTGGTTCTCCTGCATAATTGTGGGGATTTCACTATTGAGCATCATGAAGGACCCGTCGCCGAGGAGTGCATAAACCTCCTTGTCCGGCTCAGCAAGCTTTGCGCCGAGGGCACCTGCAATCTCATAGCCCATGCAGGAAGCACCATACTCCATGTTGTAGGAATCCTTCGCATCTGTAACCCACAGTCTTTCAAGATCAGCCGGGAGAGATCCTGCTGCTGCTACGACGATTGCGTCATCAGCGGCCTCCTCACGAAGAATGCCGACACCGTTGGACTCTGTGATCTTGCCTCCTATATCTCTTACGTAGTCATTCATGATCTTCTCAGTCCAGCTGGGAACGCAGGGAACAAACTTACCCTCTCCGAATCCCTCATCGTGATACTGTACGCTGAGTACTCTCTTTCTCTCTGTCTCCCATTTTTCCTTGATTTCCTGAATCTCTGTGGTATACGCGGAACGATATCCGTCTTTCTTCAGCCGCTCTGTAATCGCCTGCAGCGTTACCTTTGCATCACCTACGCAGGCAACTGCATCCAGCTTCTGTGCATGGAAGGTGGAGGTATTGATCGTAAGCACCTTGATATCCGGATTCTGGAAGAGCACCCACTTGGAACCGGTTACAAAATCATTAAATCTTGTTCCGACACCAATCACCAGATCGCAGTCCTTGCAGAGTACATTTGCTGCAAGTCCACCCGTTACGCCGATTCCGCCGACAGCCAGCTCAAAGCTGTCCGGAAGTGCGGAGTGACCTCCCTGCGTCTGAGAAACCGGAATGTTGAATGCCTTACAGAAATCCATCACATCCTGTCCGGCATCTGAATAACGTACGCCGCCTCCTGAGATCAGCATCGGCTTTTTGGAGGACTTAATCAGTTCAACTGCCTGATCGATCTCATAGGAATCTGCAAGATGTCTCGGAATGTGATGTACTCTCTTCTGGAAGAAGTACTCCGGGAAATCATAGCTCTCACCTTCTACATCCTGAGGCATGGAGATTACTGCCGTACCGCAGTTGGCCGGATCAGTGAGAACACGGAATGCATTGATCATGGCGGTCATCAGCTGCTCCGGACGTGCTACTCTGTCCCAGTATCTTGCAACCGGCTTGAAGCAGTCGGAAGCTGTCGTGGTAAGGCTTTCCGGCGTCTCCAGCTGCTGCAGTACCGGATCCGGCTGACGGGTTGCAAATGTATCAGACGGGAAGAGCAGAAGCGGGATGTTGTTGATTGTAGCAGTAAGCGCTGCAGTCACCATATTGCAGGCGCCAGGTCCGATGGAGGAGGTGCAGGCAATGATCTTGTGCCTGTTATTCTGCTTTGCATAGCTGATGGCTGCATGGGCCATTCCCTGCTCATTTCTGCCCTGATAAACAGTCAGATGACCCGGATCCTCTGCAAGGGCCTGTCCAAGTCCGACTACCATGCCATGTCCGAAAATAGTGAAAATACCATCTACGAAGGGCTCAACCTTCCCGTCATATTCGATGTACTGCTGATTAAGAAATCTGACAATTGCCTGTCCAACCGTCATTCTAACTTTCTTTGTCATGTTATCTGCCTCTCTTTACTATAAAAATCTGATGACACCGCCCTGGCCGGAAGCGGCATTCCCTGTTTCTTATTCTCCTGACAGCTGTCTTTTGCTGATACTTGTATTGTAGCGGATCACGGCTACAGCCGTTACAGCATAGTTGCGATGATTCACCGGCTTATTCCCCGAAAATACAGAGGATGGTGTTCTCTTTTTTAACAATCTTGCTATCTGTCTGATCCGCTGCAAAACAGATACCCGAAAAACCTGCCCAGGTCCTGCTTCTGTGCGTATTTTCCGCCCTTAACTGCGCCCTGTTGCCTTCTTCAGTGCCGCGATATCCTCGCGCATAATTTCGAAATAATCCGGATTCAGCTTACGCATGGTCTCAAGCTCATAGAGATTCTCAATGATGAGCCAGCCCTGATAATCCTTTTTCTTCAGGAAATCAATTGTTTCCTGGAAGCCAGTCGTGCCTGTACCCAGGATGTACTGGGCATTGCAGCCCTTTACACCGTCCTTCACATGCATCTGCGGATAATAATATGGATACAGCTCACGCAAAACCTCATGAATGTCATAATCTGTCAGGCAGGCATGGTTGCAGCTGTCAAAGAACAGATAGAAGTTTTTCCGGTCAACCAGCTGAAGCAGCTTCTTCTGGTCTTCAATAGAATTGGGGTTCTCGCAGCCGATCGCGATCCCCTTTTCTCCGGCGAGATCGCAGAAATACTGATATCTTTTAGCTGTATATTCGATATCCTCATCGTTCTTCATCTCGCTGACATTGAAGTTGGAGAAGAAGACAAGCGGGATCTTCATGTAGTCGGCAGCCTCGATGGCCTTTCTTCCTTCCTCATTTACGATCGGATCCCACTTTGAACCCGGTCTTGCATGGAAGGGTACATTATCGCCATCGCTGACACCCACATTCGGATAGGTGATGCCGTACTGCTGCTGTGCCTCCAGATAGAGGTCCTGCAGCTTTCTCTGTGAGAGCGGCCATCCATGCTCGTAGGAGCCGAACTCTACTGACATTCCGTCAAGTCCCATCTCTTTGACAATCTGTGGCGCAAAAACACCGGTTCCAGGTACGCAGAAATTACAGATACCAAGTTTTACATTCATCTTTTTTCCTCCATGATATAAAGACAGCCCGGACTTTTCAGGCCGGGCTCTGCTTGCATGCAGACGCCATCCGCGCCTGCCGTTACTTTTACATTGGTCTTCCGCTGCCTGCTCCGCAGCGAAAGACACATAATCATTTCTTTATCGGGACAGTCGCATCAAAGAGTAAGCAGCTCGTTCTTCAGGAAGCTCTCTTTGCAGCGGAAAGCAATATCTGTGGAAGCTGTTCCGTCATATACGTTCGGAGTAGCAACCTTCTTGTTGATAACGTTATCACTGAATACCTCCATCTCCTTGACATAAGCATCATGCCATCTGGTAAGGAAGTCCTGATAGCACTCACGGCATACACCGTTCTTGCTCATAACCTCTACGAGAGAATCTGTCGGAATATGACCGATATCCAGTGTTCCTCTGGTTCCTACAATCTCTGTCTCTACAGCAGAGCCGTGTGCTGCTGCACGTCCTGCGAAGAAGAATGCCATGATATCATTCTTCATCTGCATCAGGCAGGATACATTATCTCCATCATCCCAATCCTTGTACTGCTTGAACTCATAGCATCCGCCTACAGCCCAGAGCTTTGCCGGCTCGGAGTTGGTCAGCCAGCGGATCAGATCGATATCATGAATGGACATATCGATGAACTGTCCACCAGAGCGTGGTGCATACTCAAGAGTTCCCTCGATAATCGCAATCGGATCCTGGGAATAGCAGCGCACAAGGATGATATCGCCGATATCGCCATTATCAATTTTCTTCTTTGCGACTTCATAGGAATGATCATATCTTCTCATGAAGCCAAGCTGGAAGATCAGTTCCGGATGTGCCTTTACAACAGCCTCAGCCTTCTTGCACTTCTCTACGGTCTCAGCAAGCGGCTTCTCGCAGAATACATGCTTTCCGGCATTCATGCAGAGTTCGATGATATCTGCATGGGAATCTGTATTTGTGACAATAGCAACTGCTTCGATTTCCGGATCTGCTACAAGTGCCTCGTTGGATGGATACCATTTGCATCCAAGCTCCTCTGCAACTCTCTTTGCCTTCTCTACACTCCTGTCAGAAACACCGATCAGGGTTGTTCCGGGAACTCTGTTTGCGATATTGTTAGCATGCTCAAATCCAAGACGGCCTACGCCGATAACGCCCATTTTAATTTTTCTCATGATTTTTCTCCTTCTGTAATGCGTGAGATTTTTTATAAGGATATTTCAAAGATGTTTCCTGTGTACAAATCGTGCATTCCTGCAAAAAAGACCCACTCTGCAGGCTTTTCTATATAGACAGATTGAATCTGATTTTTGCTCCGGAACCGGAGGATCCTCCGGACCATGCTCTGTCTGACATATGGTTTCTGACCATCCCCTTGGACCTGTCATCTCACCTCTAAACCGGTATGTTTATCCAGTGGCAGAAATAGTATGCAGGCAGGCAAACCTTTATCAGAAATCAGAATCCGATCTGCTTTCTTACGTATTCGCGGCCCATCTTTGCATAATCCAGCGGATTTGCAATAGACGGATCCTGTTCAGCTTCAACAACAAGCCATCCTTCATAGTTATATTCATCAAGCAGTTTGAATACTGTCTCGAAATCTACGCAGCCTTCCGGATCACCAGGTACGGTGAATACACCTTCCGGAATGGAACGAAGGAAGCTCTTGTGCTCCTTGTAGCATTTCTCCATAGCCGGCTTGCGCACATTCTTCAGATGTACATGCTTAATTCTGCTGTGATATTTCTTCAGAATTTCAATCGGGTCTTCACCTGAGAAAACCAGATGACCGGTATCATAAATCAGGTTGACATATTTCGGATCCGTCAGTGCCATCAGATGATCGATCTCATCAGTATGCTGTACCGTCGTTGTCATATGATGATGGTAGACGATGTGCATGCCGTTGTCCTCTGCGATCTTGCCAAGATGATTGAGTCCCTTCGCAAGTACTTCAAACTCATCATCATTCAGGAATCTCTTATCGGTAAAGGGTGTGTCCCACTCATGCTGAATAGAGTAGCTCTGATCGGATGTATTGATGATGGTGCAGCCGATGGACTTCAGGAAATTCATATGGTCAATGAACGCCCTCTCGTTCCACCACATCGGCTTCTCATTGATATAGGTACTGATCCAGCCTGTGATGGCAGAAAGTCCTCTGCGCCCAAGCTCACGGTTCAGAATATCCGGATTGTGCGGGAACTGGCAGCCGATCTCTGTTCCTGTATAACCGGTCAGTGCAATCTCACTGATGGTCTGCATGAAGCTGTTCTCAGCTCCCATCTCGGGCATATCGTCTTCTGTCCAGCCGATCGGTGCGATACCGATCTTTACTTTCTTCGGATCTAACATTGTAATTTCCTCTCTTTCTCAGAATTCTTTCTTTTTTCAGAAATCCTTCTGCAAACTATTGCCATTTTGTATATCTGCCATTTCAAGAACCGGTCAGATCTTTATTCAAGCTATCCACGGAATGTGTCCGGCCATATTCCCGAAGCGCAGATACCTTTACATTTCCCCACGGGCTTCGCGGTCTGCGAGGTCTTTCATGATTCCGTCATACTTCTTGTCCAGCTTATAGAACAGAAGGACAATGACAGCTACCAGCCATGTGAAGATCGGTCCCCAGATGTAGATGTTGCGGATCATTGCAATGGCTGTTCCCGGCTGCGTTGCGCCACCGACTGCGGAGCTTACATATCCTGCTCCTGCCAGAAGAGCTGTCATGACAGCACTGGTAATACCGGTTCCTACCTTGAATCCCAGAGAACCGCCGCCAAAGATCAGAGACTCTGTTCTTCTATGCGTCTTCCACTGGCCAAACTCAACGGTGTCTCCCATCATTCCGAATACAACTGCAGTAAGCGGAGCCTGGCCGCAGGCACGGATGATCGTTGTGATCAGTGCCCATGAAAAGCTGTTTGTATTCAGAAGAAAAAGTGCCTGGCCAATCACAGCAATGATGGCACCGATCAGAGAAAGGTTTCTCTTTCCCATATGCCTCAGCATCAGAGGGGAAAGAACCGCTCCAAGAATCAGGATGAGAACCTCTGCTGTGTAGATGATGCTGTAGAGGTTGTCATTTCCGAAAATATACTTACAGTAGTAAGGAAGTACTGTTCCGACAATCGTTACATGCACGCAGGTGCAGGTCCACAGGATAAGTGTTGCCCAGAAATACTGGTTGGTAAGGAGTGCCTTTACATCCTTGCCGGCAGAAGGTTTCGTTTCCTTTGCTTCTACCTTCTCCTCTGCTACATTTTCCTTGCAGTTGAGGAAGCAGATCAGCAGCAGGAAAAACGCTATCACAGACCAGATGATCATGGTCTTATACCATGCTGCCTTATCATTACCGAACAGCTTTACAACCGGGAGCGTGAAGGTTACGGAAATGATCTTTCCGATGGGAGAAAGTGCCATACGGAAGCAGGAGAGCAGGTCTCTTTCCTTCGAGGATCTCGTCATCAGTGTGGACAGTGTACCGAGCGGTACATTGATTGCTGTGTAGCAGACTGTGGTACAGAGGTTATATACAACGAATATATACCAGAACTGCAGGGTTGCGTTTGTCTGCGGCACAGTGAACAGTGCAACAGCGGTAATGCAATAAGGGACAGCCATCCAGAGAATCCAGGGTCTCGCTTTGCCGTATTTGGATTTCGTCTTGTTTACGATAAATCCCATGATGACATCTGAAGTTCCATCAAAGAACCTTGATATCAGCATGACCAGTCCTACTGTTGCAACCGGAATGCCGGCGTAATCTGTATAGAAAAGTGTGAGCAGCGCTGTGATCATACCGAATACGATATTGCAGGCTGTATCACCAAATCCGTAGGAAACCCTTGTCAGCACACTGATTTTCGGGGCTGCAGCCTCCTTTGTCTTTCCTGTCTGCACTACCTGATCTTCAGGTTTTTTATCAATTGCCATGTCTTCCACGTATACCCCCTTTCTTTCGCAGCAGAGGCTGTTTTCCCTCTGCCGCTCTCATACTTTTATGCAGTATATGGTGCAATATACTGTGGCTTTTTCGTGGAAAGTAGTATGTGCCCTTTCGTCCGTTCATTTCTGACGAAAGCGTATCTGCTTTTACTGAATCTCACTGAGCTTTACCGGACGTCCCTCTTTCAGGGATTTGTCAGCTGCAATGGCCATACGTACGGACTCAAGACCATCGGTTCCATCTGCCGGTGTCGGTGTATCATTGATAATAGCCTGAAGGAACTCCCTCTCCTCCTCGATGAAGGCGTTATTGTATCTCTCAAGGAAGAACCAGGTGGGCTTCGCAATCTCAACGCCATCTGCGCTGGAGATCATTGCCTGATTTTCAAGATCGTTGGATACCTGTACGCAGCCAAGGTCACACTGTACTTCTGTTCTCTGATCGTATCCGTAATGGCTTGCACGGGTATTATCGATGACACCGAGCGCACCATTTTCGAACTTGATGCTGACGATTGCTGTATCTACATCGCCGTATTTGTCATATCCCTCTCCGGAAAGTGCTGCGCCGTAGGCCATAACCTCTGTCGCATTGCTGCCTGCAAGGTAGCGGACCATATCAAAATCATGAATGGTCATGTCCATGAAGATACCGCCAGAAACCTTGATGTAATCCATGGACTGATGTGCAGGATCACGGGATGTAACCTTTACAACGTTCGGTGCACCGAGCTTGCCGGATGCAACGACATCATGTACCTTCTTGTGGTTGTGATCGAAACGACGGACAAATCCGACCTGAAGCTTTACGCCTGCATCCTCTGTTGCCTTTACTGCCTCGCGGATCTTGTCAAGCTTTGTGTCGATCGGCTTCTCACAGAATACCTGCTTGCCTGCCTTTGCGGCCTTGATGATGAAGTCTGCGTGTGTCGGTGTGGAAGAGCAGATGAATACTGCCTGGATGGTCGGATCGTTGAAGATCTTTTCCGGATCGTCGTAGACATTCGGGATACCCATCTCTTTTGCCCATGCTCTGGTCGTATCATTCATGTAAGGATCTGCTACTGCGTAAAGCTCTGCTTCCGCAACTGAGTGCGCCAGGTTCTCGCCATGCAGTTTTCCAATTCTTCCAGCTCCGATTAATCCAACTCTGACTTTTTCCATTTTCTAAGCCCCCCTAAGTGTGCTTATGATTATTGAAATTCCCTTCACCTGTATTTCGTAGTGAATCATCTGTATGTGTTTGTGAACCGTGCGGGCCAGGCACTTGTTCAATGTCATTCGACTGACAGCTGTCTTCTGTATTGCTTATGATGTAATTATATCGGAGGCTGATTTTCCTCGTTATCGCGTTGTTGCCATGATTCGGGCTGAAATCGGACACCCGTCCGCACATTTTCAAAAGACATTTTCATATTCTTGTTATTTGCCGTCGATCGTTATATTTTTGACCAATTATTTCGGATTTTATTGTGCAATATGCACACTTATTCTGGTTTTCAAATCTTGCCACATCATTTTTTTGCGGTATTGTACTGAATTTTCACCCCATATTTGCTATTTTGGGTGATGAGATTGCAAATTCTTGCCCAGGCGGTGATTGTAAAATTGATGAGTTGTGAAGAAGAAGCACTTCGTTCATGCACAAGATTATGATATTTATCTTCTGATAACATGATGCCATAACTATACGCATCGCAATGCAGGCAGGATTTTTTAGCCCGGTCGTCATTCGCAAACCGGCTGTAGCAAAGATTTATCCTAAAAAGACCGCGGTTCTGCCCGGTCTGATGTGATACAGAACCGGGTTTCCCCGCGGTCATTATTCTTCAGATGTTGTATTGTAATTTTGTGAAAAGTGCTAATGTGTCTCTGTCTTGCCCGCAGATTCCTGTCTGCGAATTACATTTTCTACAGCTGCTCTGCTGTTATTCCCGTTCCTGCTATGGCAGTTCTTTGTACCGGATTTTTCCCCCTTCTGTCCGTGGGATCCTGTGGATCTGCAGCACATGAATTAATCTGAGGGGCCAGGCGTAGGTCGTATTGAGAAGTTTTTCTACTTCGTCTCCGGATTGTGATGGATTGTCCGTATAGATGCGCAGGTCTCCGTCTGATCCGGTTACGGCAAAATCACTCTCCGGCCAGGTCTTCTGCAGGAATTGTTCCACCGCATCCAGGGATACCCGGACTCCGAGCAGCTTGATAAATCTGGCTTTTCTTCCGACGATATAGTAATATCCATCCTCATCACGCCAGGCCATGTCACCCGTGTGCAGAACGCCTCCGCGCTCATCTCCCTTTTTCAGGTCTTTATCGCAGGTGGCATACCCCATAGATACATTCTCTCCCTGGTACACCAGCTCACCGGTCTGTTCTGCTTCCTGAATCGTCTCACCTTCTTCCGTCTCCAGATGAAAATGGCCGCCAGGTATGGCAATACCCATAGATCCGGGCTTTTTCAGCGCCATCTGGTACGGCAGATAGCCCATGCGCGGGGACGCTTCCGTCTGCCCATACATCACATAGAATCTCCGCCCTGTCTTCTCACACCAGGTGGCAACCTCCCTCTGCAGATCCTGAGGCAGTTTTCCGCCCGCCTGGGTGAGCACCTTAAGAGCCGGAAGATACATGTCCTGAACACGCAGTCTTCTCATCATTTCATAGCTGTATGGTACCCCGGAAAGTGATGTTGCGCATTCCCCGACAGCCCGCTTCCAAAAGGTCTTATCCAGCAAACCGCAATCGGTGAGCAGGATCGTCGCTCCCACCTGCACATGTGTATGAATAATGGACATCCCATAGGAGTAGCTCAGCTTCAGAGGTGTAATGGGCCGCTCTTTTTCGTCAATCTGCAGGTAAGAAATAATTGACGCCGTGTTTGCCTCCAGATTCTGTCGCGAAAGGCGGACCAGCTTGGGAGAGCCGGTGCTTCCTGATGTAGGCAGCAGCAATGCAAGGTCCCGATGCAGCTGTGGAGAAGAAAATCCCGTACTTGCGAGTATGCTTTCCTCACAGCGTCTGATTCCGCCAGGCTCTTTTCCCGCAGCAGCTGACAGGGCGCGCCGCACAGTTCCTGTATCTGCATCTGTGTAGAGCACACAGGACGGATGATAGCGCCGGAACAACCCGCCCAGCTGGTCCGGGGGAATTGTAGTGGGAAGCAGCACCGGGACCGCACGGTTTTTGAGCAATGCAAGATAGGTCAGCAGGATGCCTGGCGTATTTCCGGCAAGCACGAATACGAGTTCTCCTGCTGTCACAGGGGCAGTCTGCTCTGCAATCTCAAGAATCTGCCCGTAATAATACTTTCTGCCACGATCATCAACCGCGAGAACCCTGTCAGGTTCATGATCCGCAATATCAAATAAACCCATGGCTCTTTCTCCTCCCTGCCATTCCTTGCTCTTCCGTCGTTCCTTGTTCTCCCGCCGCTCCTTGCTCTTTCATCGTTTCATGCTCTTCCGTCGTTCCCTGTTCTTCCGGTTTTCTGAAGACCTGGCAATATTTTCGTGTGCTTTTGGGGACTGGAAGCAGACAGATCATGCTTTAACAAAGGCAGCATGATCTGTCACTGCACATCTATGACCCGGGTAAAATCCCGGAGCAGATCTCTTCCATCCCACACCGGCTGCATCGTAAGCGCCTCTCCCACCGGCACTATGCGGGAGATTCCCCGCGCTCCAGTGCGCACCACTTCGTCTGCTATTTGTTCCGCATCAACGCCCCACACACAGACGGTCTGCATGCCGGCATCGGCGTGGCTGCACAATATCTTCAAGTCCCGGACTACCGCGGAATAGAACAGGCCATAGCCGCCCTTCAGGTCATGAAGATGCGCCGGGGCCTCCAAAAGACGTATCTCTGCAACCCTGTTTGCGCCATAGCAGCTTATCTTTTCTGTCTGCAGCGCTCCGGACAGGAAGGCCAGTGCCATTCTCTGATAACGCTCTGAAACCTTATAGGCATCCAGCTGATAATCCCGGAATGCCTCTTCCCCCAGAGCCGTCCAGAACCGGTCCACAGCTTCCGTACAATCTTCCCCGGATGTATTCAGAAAGAACACCATCTGTGGCGAGGAGCAGGCATTCTGGTCCATCTCATAGGTGTCCCTGTAAAACCGGTGCGCAAGCAGACGGATTTCCTCCTCCCCTGCTGTCTTCAGACGGTCTGCAGAAAGAACAGCAGCCGAATACCGGTCCGGGAAGAACACATCGACAGCATATGCAGGGGCTTCTTTCCCTCGTATGCTGCGTACGGTCTCATCACCACCCCATACCACCCACACGTCACATCTGCCAAGCAGATCTGTCAGGAGGGGGTTCTCTCTTTGGCATCTGATGACACTGATTCTCCCGCGCAGAGACGAGTATTCCTCTCTGGCAAGCACAGATACCATCAGCCCTGCCAGCTTATCCGCGCCTGCTGCTGCACGTTCTGAAAGCTTTACCACATTGCTGCAGCCCGCAAGCAGCCCGAACGTCAGGCTGTATGCGAATACCATTGGTACATTGGATGGCGCAATATGGACAATCATCCCTCTTCCCAGCCGTATGCCCCTGCTCTTTTCTTCGCCGCATGCAAAATCCTTTTTCATCTGCTCCAGATGCTTTCTCCGGATAAAGAATCCGAAGGCAGCTATCTCCGGATCACCCTGCAGATTTCCCTGCTCCTCCCGGATTGCCGTAGAAAGAGCCGCCAGAAAATCCAGCACAGGCGGAGCAAATGGCTCCCAGGGTTGAAAATCTATCTGTCCGTTTCCACATATCCACTTCTGATCTGGTGTATCAGCCCCGACCATTGCAATATCATCCATAGTCATGGATGCACCTTCTCTGACCGTTGATGTATCTTCCCCAATCGCTAATGTGTCTTCACTGATCGTTGACGCGTTATCCCTGATAGGTATCACTGCAGCCTCTCACCTCCGAGCGCGGGATTCTACCCTCGATTCTGATGTATTTTCCCTTTCTTCCGCATGGACAGTCATCCTCTCCGAGAATCCTTCCCATGTCCTCTGTGAGCAGCAGATGACCCGGATACGAAGACGGCAGCGGTGAGAGAACCTCCAGGATTCCCCGCTCCCCATCCGGCAGCAGATGATGATCGATAGGGTCCCGGACCAGCACTTCTGAAAAATTGCTGACATGCATATGACCATATGCGCATTCCATCATAATGCACCCTGTCTGCTCAGCCATGCCGTAATAATCCGAAATCCCGATCTCTCCCAGTACACCACGAACTCTTTCATTGAACACAGGCTCTGAGACAGCCTGTTCCTGCATTTTTTTCCAGCCGCCTCCATGAACCAGCAGGCTGCCGGGCGGAAGCGCAAGCCGCAGACCGCGCTTTTCCATTGGAAGAACAAAATACTTCCAGATCATATACGTGAACCCAAAGAGCAGAACGGGTCTTCCTACATTGTCTTCCAGAAAGCGTTCCACCGCCGGAAGGTCCAGCTCCATCTTTTCGTCCAGCGCATAGCATCGCGATGACGCCATGAGGGAAAATCCGAGAATGCCGGCACCTCTGGCCGAGAACATCTGCCGGTTCCGGAACACCGCACCGGTATCGAGCACCAGATACGGCCGGCGCTTTGTCCCCATAAAATCCGACAGAATCTTATAAAGCGCCACCTGCTGTCTTGCACTGGTCGCTGCATCCAGATAAATTCTGGACGGTCTGGTTCCTGTGGTCGCGGAGGAGGTGACGACCTTATAGACTTCCTCGTCATGGATGCTCTTCAGGTCCATCTGCTTGAATGCACCTGTCGGAAGAGGTGGAATATCCGTATAAGCCGTCCTGCCAGGATCACAGGAAAAAGCTCTCAGAAAAGCGGCATATGCCGGACATCTCTCCGCATGATACGCGGAAAGCGCCGGCATAAGCTGCTGGTAGACTATTTCTTTCTCTGCGCCGCTCAGGCTGTAGGGTTCTAATTTCAGAAGTTCGTCAAGATTCATCTCTCAATCGCCATTTCTGCCAGGCTGCATCCCTTATGCAACATTGTTATCCGGATTTATTCACATGCGCCATTACTGTCGGAATTTATCCGCCATACGCCATTGCTATAGGAATTTATCCGCCATACAACATTGCTACAGTTCTACCCCATACTTTGCCAGAATCTCTTTGCCCTTTTCATAGTCCGAAAAGCTGAGAATATCCATGGTATCCATTGTGATACCAAAGGTTTCCTCTATTGTGGACATAAGATCCATATGCGCCATAGAATCCCATGCCGGGATCCCACGATAGCGCAGGTTTTTCAGCTCTTCAGGCTTCAGCCTAAAGGTATCGAGAAAAATTCTTTCATATTTTTCCAGGTTTGTCATATCCGCAATCCTCCGCATGCAGGCGCCCATCCGGGCACAGTCTGCCTCCCGTCAATTTCAACAACGTTGCGATAGTCTTTGCTTTCGGGTTTTGATCCCTCAGGCTTTTCGCTTGTCATCTCTTATGTTTTCCGGTTGTTTGCTCTTATGCTTTTGAGTTATTATTGCATTTGGGTTGTTATTGCTTTTGGATTATTATCTCTTATGCCTTCCAGGTCGTGTGAAAGCGCTTCTCATACTCCGCCACCAGCGGCTCTCTGAAATCCGGATGGCAGATCCGGATCAGCGCATCTGCACGTTCCCGAAGTGTTCTTCCCTTCAGCGCTGCAACGCCATATTCCGTCACAGCATAATCCACATCATTTCTTCCTGTTGTCACAGCTGCTCCCTCATCAAGCAGCGGAACAATCTTGGAAATCTTCCCCTTCACAGTAGACGGGAAAGCAAGGATTGACTTTCCTCCTTTTGATCTCGAAGCACCGCGCACAAAGTCTACCTGACCTCCGACACCGGAAATCTGACGGTATCCGATCTGTTCTGACGCAGCCTGTCCATACAGGTCCATCTGCACACAGGAATTGATGGATATCAGATTGTCATTCTGTGCGATGACAAAGGGATCATTGACATAGTCCACAGGATACATGTCCACATCCGGGTTGTTGTCCACAAAGTCGTAGAGCTTCTTTGTGCCCATCAGGAAGGTTACAATGAATTTGCCCGGATGCAATGTCTTGCGGGCATTGGTGATCACACCGGCCTCCGCCAGATCGACGACACCATCGGAAAACATTTCCGAATGAATACCAAGGTCCTTCTTGTCCTTCAGGAACATCAGAACGGCATCCGGAATGGCACCGATTCCGAGCTGCAGCGTATCTCCGTCATGAATCAGAGATGCGCAGTTCTCTCCGATCTTCTTCTCGATCTCTCCGATATGTCCCTGTGGAAGCTCAATGAGCGGATCGTCGTGTTCCACGAAGCAGTCGATTTCATGAACATCCATCGTGCTGTGCGGGCCGGTATAGGGCATATTTTTATTCACCTGTGCGATGACCAGCTTAGCACTCTTTGCTGCGCCCATGGAGTAATCGACTGAAACGCCGAGAGACACCCTGCCATGCTCATCCGGAGGTGTGACACTGATCAGGGCAACATCAACGGGCAGTGTCGTATGAAAAAGCTTCGGGATCTCATAGAAGAAGCAGGGCGTATAATCTCCCCGTCCCTCCTCTACTGCCTTTCTGGTAGATGCTCCTACAAAGAGGGAGTTATGCCGGAAGTTCTCTGCATACTCCGGGTTGCAATAGGCACTCTTGCCCATGGCAACCATATGGTCAATTTCCACGTTCTTGTATGTGTCATGGTTTTTTACCATGGCATCTACAACGTAGGACGGCTCTCCACAGGCATGTCCGATGACAACCCTGTCTCCGGATTTGATCTTATTCACTGCTTCTTCCGCGCTCATAAGATGTGCTTTATAATACTCTTTCCAGTCATTCACGATCTGACACCTCCTGATATCTTATCTATCATTATCTATTTCATCTTTATCTATTTCATGATGTTCGGAGCAACAGGTAAGTGTTTGCGAAATCATCATAAAATCCGAACATTTGCAGACATACTAAAAGTACCTGGTGATGAAATTTTGCGTTGTTCAGCAAAAAGTCATCTTATATTTCCTCTATCTTCCCAATCCTTCTCTTATGCCTCTCGCCATGAGAAAACGGTGTGCGAAGAAATGTATCCACAATCTTAACCGCAAGGCCCGGTCCAACGACTCTTCCGCCAAGCGCCAATACATTTGCATCATTGTGCAGTCTGGTCATCTCGGCCATGTAGCAATCCGTACAGTTGGCTGCCCGGATACCCTTCATCCGGTTTGCAGCAATCGAAATCCCGATTCCGGTCCCGCAGATCAGAATGCCCTGGTCACACTCTCCCTTCAGGATTGCATTCCCTACTTTGTGCGCATAATCCGGGTAATCGACGGATTCCGTGCCGTCACAGCCATAATCTCTGTATGGAATTTCCTTCTCATCGAGATATTTCTTTACCTCCTGCATCAATTCATATCCGCCATGATCACATCCAAGTGCAAGCATTTCATAATCCCCTTTCATACTTCATACCCAGATACATATGTATCTGCTTTTGATAATCAGTTTTCTGTTCTTACTGCAAGCAGCAGCTCACAGGACGCAGCCATCTGTCCGCCTACGGAAATGCTGCTCCGGAAGGAATAAACGCTCTCCTGCGGCATGGAGCCGGTAAGCTCTGCCCGGATCTCCAGATGGTCGCCCGGCTGGATTTTTCTCCGGAAGCGGGCCTTTTGCACCTCAAGGAGAAGTGGCAGCTCTGTGGAAACCTGATTCTTATTTCTATCATATAAAATGAGCACATCAGCAGCCTGCGCCATAGCCTCCACGGCACAGGTACCTGGAAAAACCGGACTTCCAGGAAAATGTCCCTTAAAAACCGGGTGTCCGGGATCCGCAAAAAAATTACAGATGATTTCTCCGCCCGGAACCAGCTGTTCGACATAATCCACAAAAAGAACCGGCGCTCTATGAGGCAGAAGTAACTGCACCTGCGCAGCATCAAGGGAAACAGATCCTTTGGCTGCCTCACTGTCCAGCGTCTTAAGGGCATCACGCAGCGCGAGCAGGTCCTGAAATCCGGTAAGATAAAATATCCGGTTCTGCGGCAGCAGCAGATCTCCCACATCCGCACACTGATTCGGACATCCCTCTGCCAGAACAACTGCGTCATATGCAGTTCCATCTCCTGTGAGATGCTCGATCACTGCATCAGGAAGGAGAACTTTAAGCCGCTCAACGGCTTTGACCCTGTCATATCTCGGATTGCATCCTCCGCAATACCTGATTCCAATCCGCATTCAATTGTCCCTTCTGTGCCGGAGAATCGCTCTTGCCTGTGAGAGCAGGTCCTCCGATACCTCATTTACAAGAACTGCATCGCGGACAGACCTGAGGGCCTGCATCAATTCCGTTTTCACGAATTCCTCGCTGGTAAGATCTGCCGCTGCGCATCCGCTGCACTGCCCTGTAAGCTTAAAGCGAACGATTCCATCCTGAACGGAAAGCAGCACAATGTCACCTCCATGGGTGTGAAGATAAGGCCGGACTCTGTCCGTCAGAACCTGCTCCACATCCATCTCCAGTTTCTTATCCTCGTTCTTATCCCCTGCTGAAGGATTGTATATGCTGTCCTGTACATCCCTGCTCTGGCTGTCGAACAAGGAAGCCGTTTCCGCCATATTTCCCATGATCATCACCAAAAACCTGTCTGTTGTTGCCTGTTATCTGTTGTTGCCTGTTATCTGTTGTTGCCTGCTACCGTCTATCGCGATCTGTATCTCTCTCTTTTTTTCTTTTTCTAAACCGGTCGCGACCTGTATTCCCCCTGTTTACCTGTAATTTTATTCCGACGGGCATGGCTCCTGTTATCGCGTTATTGCACAAATCTTCCTGTCAAAAAATACTGTGCCGGAACAGAACGCGCAATAAATATCATAATCTTGCTTTTTCTCGCTCATACACCCTTCCGGCTCTTGTTATTTGCTGTTTTTTTCGTTAACATACATCTTGTATCTCTCTATTTTTCAGCATGTTACTGTAGAGGTTCTTTGAAGTCATAAGCATGCAGGCCTGCCTGACCCCGAATACAGGCAGGGAATCAGCTGGGATTTCAAGGATAACAGACATGATGATGCAGCGCACGGCATATACGCACGGCATATATTTGAGGCATACAGAATCTGCACGAAATCAGAAGCTGATACAGTATGCCTTACCTTAACTTTCAGAATTGTCATTCAGCAAACATGCTTATAAAACAGAGGTGAATGCATATGAACAACAATCCTTCAAACAGTACAAATCCTATTTCTTCTTATCTGGAGGGCCGGTCACTTCCACGTTTCGTTAACTCACGACTGATCAACGAATCTCACAGCAGCAAGCACTCCATCCTTCCCCATAAGCACATCGATTATATGGAGCTCTACTTCATCACGGCCGGAAACAACCGCTATATGGTTAATAACCGCTTTTACAATCTGAAGGCCGGTGATATTGTCATCTGCAATGAGGGTGTTCTTCACGGAGAGAGCCCACAGGATGTGAAACAATACCGCTCCTACAGCGTTGCCATGAACCATGTTCATTTCCGCGGGCTGCCTGAGAATTATCTCTGCGACAATGATGAATCCCCGGTAATTTCTACCGGATATCTTCATGATAAAATCGCCGGCATCTTTGAGCTGATCTACATTCTTTCGATCGACACCAAACATACATCTGAGGTTCTCGACAGCCTCACCCAGGCACTTCTGCTTCTGGTACGCGAAATGATCGCCAGCCGCAGACGAGCCGTCAGGATTCCCACTGCCTCCTACTCCTTCGCACTGGAGGTGCACAAATACATTGACAGGCATTTTCGTGAAAAGCTGACCCTGGGACAGATGGGCGATGCAATTGGCGCCAGTGAATTTTATATCGGTCATGTATTCAAGGATGAATATGGGCTCTCCCCTATGCAGTACGTCATGGAGAGAAAGATCGGGGAGGCACAGCAGCTTCTGATGGAAACCGATACGCCGATTGGAGAAATAGCAGAAATGCTTGGATTTGGAAGCGTCAGCCACTTCATCACGATGTTCAGCAAATACATCGGACTGACCCCTGGAAAATTCAGAAAATCCATTGCAGAGATGAGCAGCAAGGAATAGGGATGATTTCATCCGCAATATTGCGGAATTGCCCTGTACGCGTTCTGCGAAAATGTGGAACTTTGCACGCTTTTTGTAGTATATATTGACCATTAAACCCTCTGATGCTATGGTTTTATTGTGAATAATGTACAATAAACCTGTGCATAAAGGAGGGTTTTACTATGCTTACTAAAAGAGAAAATCTGCTGGAGACCATTCACGGAGGACACCCGGACCGGTTCGTCAATCAGTTTGAGTACCTGGCCATCATCATGAATGACCCGATCCGTGCTACCTATAAGGCCCCGAAATATGGTGAGCTGAACGTCACAAACGAATGGGGTGTAACCCGTTCCTGGCCCATCGGAACACCCGGACCATTTCCTGTACACGATGATGCCCACCGTCTTCTGAAAGACATCACAGAGTGGAAGACCACAATTCACGCACCCTCTCCGATATTCCCGGAGTCCGCATGGGAGCCGGCCATTGCTTCTGCAGAGGCAGTGGACCGAAAGGATAAACTCGTCTCCAACTTCCAGGCACCCGGAATTTTTGAAAGTCTGCATTACTTCATGGGCATGGAGGATGCCATGATGAACTTCTATGAAGAGCCCGACGATATGCATGATCTGATCAAATATCTGACCGAGTGGGAGCTGGACGCTGCACGAGAGACCTGTGACCATCTTCACATCGATGCAGTATTCCATCATGATGACTGGGGAAGCCAGCGCTCCACCTTCTTCTCACCGGCTATGTTCGAGGAGTTTTTCCTGGATGCCTACAAGCAGATCTACGGATATTACAAGGAAAGAGGCGTACAGCTGATTGTCCATCACTCCGACTCCTATGCAGCCACCCTGATCCCGGATATGATCGAAATGGGCATCGATATCTGGCAGGGCGTCATGACCGGCAACGACATCAAAAAATGCATCGACACCTACGGAGGAAAAATCTCCTTTATGGGCGGCATTGACTCCGCCTCCGTCGACCATCCCGGATGGACCAGGCAGGAGGTTGCAGACCAGGTAAGACGTGCCTGCACAGAATACGGAAAGCTCTACTATATCCCATGTGCATCCCAGGGCGGCCCAATGAGCACCTATGAGGGTGTATATCAGGCGCTCTCTGAAGAAATCGACAATATGAGCAAAGAACTGTTCTGATAAAGCGTTATGAAGAAATGAAGAGATGTTTATAAGAAACGTTCTAAAGAAGCGTCAAAAAATGTTCAGATGTTTTAAGGGGGGATAAACACTTATGGCAGATCAGAAAGCCTCTGCCCCGGCGCATAAGCCATTGAGCAGGCAATTAAAGGTCTTTTACGGTGTGGGTGACTTCGGCTTCAACCTGATGTCCAGCATCGAAAGCTATTATTTCAACTTTTTCCTGACAAACCTGGCACAGTTCGCGCTTCCGGTGGTGACCATGATCACGACGGTCGCCAGTACCGTTGATGCCCTGCTGTCCTGGATCTATGGAGCCATCATCAACAGCTCCAAACCGATGAAATGGGGACGCTACCGCTCCTGGCTGGTAGCCATACCCTGGGTCGTTCCGTTTTTGTATGCGTTTCAGTTTGTAAAGATCGGATCGGGCATTCTGTCCGCTGTCATCATTATTGTGGCAGCCATAGCCAGCCATGTGTGCTGGAACTTCGCCTATGTGGCAAATGTATCCATGATCTCCGTAGCCGGAAAGACACCGGAGGAGAGATCGCAGCTGGCTGCCACCAGAGCTGCATGGTCAAACGCCTCCAAGGTCGTCTTCTCCTATGCCGCTCCGGTCCTCGCCTCCGTGGCAGCGGGGCTGATCGGCAAGGTCAACATGTACGGTGGCGCCGCATTCTGCTTCGGCATCCTGTTCGTCGTTTTGTACTATGCGCACTTCCGCATGTTCAAGGGCTATGAGGAGACTGTACCAGCTGCAGAAGGCGCATCCGCAAAGGCACCGGCGAAGGACCGGACCAGCGGAAAGGACCTGCTCAAGGCGCTTGCGCAGAACCCGCCTCTGATTGCACTGCTGATTGCAGACCTGGCAAAATTCATGTTCAACTTTATCTGCATGGGCTTTGCCAGCTACTATTTTCTGTATGTTGCGAACAATTCAGCCCTGACCCCGGTATACATTCTGGTCACGAACATCTTCTGTATCATCGGTGCGTACCTGAGCAAGACGCTCAGCAACCGCTTCTCCACGAGGAACACCGCCATCGGTGTCATGGCAATCCAGGCCGTTCTGCTGATCATTGCCTTCATCGGTCACAACAACATCATCCTGGTCCTCATCCTGATGTCTGCGGCGCTGTTCGGCTACGGCATCACCTATGCCTGCACCCCGGCACTTTACGGTGACACCATTGTATACAGCGAGTGGAAGACTGGAAAAAATGCGGCAGGATGGATCAGCGGCTTGCAGAACGTACCACTGAAGGTCTCCATCATGACCAGAGGCATCATCATCAGTGCCTGCCTGGCAGCCGGCGCATTTAAGTCCGACATCGATCCGGCAGCTGCAACAGATCAGCTAAAGACCGCCATCAGCGCAGGATTCATGATGATCCCCGCGATCGCGCTGATCGTTGCCGTTCTCTGTCTGACATTCGGATTCCGCCTGACAAGAGACAAGGTGGATCAGTATACGGCGGAGATTGAAGCACGGAAGAAGGCATGACAAATCATCTTTACAGCATGCCAGGCATGATTGCATCCCCATGAGGACACGCATGACAGAAAAAAGCGCTTCCCGGCAAGGCATGCATCCTACTTTCATAATAAAATGTACGCTCCCCATACCGTATATCTTCGGTATGGGGAGTGCTTTTGCATAGCTATTTTGGCAAGCCAGAAGTACTGTGGTTCTTCTGGCATATCTGCATATGTTCGAACTTCAAGACAATTTTACACATTTGGCTTTTGACCTCCAATGTCATCACACACGATTGCTGCTCCTGCTCATCATGTAGTAAGACATCATCAATTTCAGTCGCTCCGTCGGATCATCAAGGTTCACTCCGATCAGCTTCTGGATCTTTTCCAGACGATAGGTGAGCGTACTGCGGTGAATAAACAGCACCTTTGATGTCTGCAGGACATTCCGGTCATGGATGAGATACGCCTTCAGGGTACGGCAGAGATCCGTGTTGTTTTTCTGATCATATTCCAGCAGCTTTTGAAGTGAATCGGTGCAGAGCAGCTCTACAGGCATGTTCTCTGTGGAGCACTGCACCATGTAATCCAGCATGTACTGGTCAAAGTAGTAGTACCAGATCATGCTGTCACTGGAAAGGCCAAAGGTGAGTGCAATGTTCGCCTGATCGAACAATATGCCGATCTGCATGAAGTCACGGTTTTCCGAGCTGACACCGATCTTCAGCAGGCTGTCCCGCATGGGAACGGCAAGGCGGCTGACAACATCTGCAGTTTTTTCATGCGCATAGGACAGATTTACAACGAGAGTGATACCCTCCTTATGAAAAAAAGCTCTCCCCGCAGCCAGAATTGTATTGAGCTGATTCAGCAGCGCATAAGAGGAAATAATATTGAATTCCCGCTGCTGGGTGACGATGCGCATGACGACGTAGCGGTCATTTCTTTTCCACTTCTGAAACTGCAGATAGTTCTGGATTTTCTGTTCTTCTGTAGTTTTTTTATCACACAATGCTTCCAGCAGGTCGTTCTCATCATCTGATATGCTGAACTTCCTGAGATCGCCCGCATACAGAAAATGCTCCAGCAGCTTTCCCAGATAATCGATAATTGCAAAATCCCCGGGAAGAATCCGGTTGTCCACTTCAAGATCCAGGATTCTGCCCCGGTAGATATCACCCTGCCAGATGTTACGGTACAGAATCTGATACCCGGTCTGCTCAGAGGGATACATGACCGGTCTTCTGGCCTTCAGCCCTTCAATATAGACCGGATCCGTGCGGAAATCGTTGATCAGATCCATCTGCACCATAGGCCGTCCGGTTCTGCGGTCTCGTCCGCGTTTTATCATCTGTTCCTTGTGATTACACTCTGCAAGGATGATAAAGTCACGATCGTGCAGAAAGATGGGATTCCGGAAAATATCCTGACTCAGGTCAAAGATCTCCTGCAACGGCGTCTGTAATAGGAGTGCCTCCTGGATGCCAAGGTTCCATCGGTGAAAACGGTCAAAGGCATCCTGTACCAGTGTCAGGATGTCCGGAATGCTGTGTCTTGCACTAAAATAGATTCTGCCCGGGATCCCATGATCCTGACCGGCTGCAGAAGATATCGAAGGAACTGATGCCGCAGATCCAGAAAAAGCCTCCAGATCCGGACACTGCACCAGAAAGGATACACCCGTCAAGGGCGTGGTCACTTTCCTTTCCCGGAATGGACAAGCCCATGACCCCGAAAGTCCATCCATCCCGGATTCAGATCCTGAAGCCCTGATCAGATCCTCTTCCCGGCAAAGATACAGATAGGCGGGGTCTACAGGATGGTCTGTCTGAAAAATCCGTACTCCGTGCAGGTGAAACCGGTCAGATGGTACCGGATACCGATAGTCAACACCAGCAATCTCCAGCACATCTGCAATGACCTGAAGCGGCGGAAAAAATCCGGACTGAAATGCAGCTTCCCCTGACCTTCCAATATCTGTCATATTCTTTCCCCTATAATCAGCTCTCTATATCTGCTTTGTATGATCTGTTTTGTATGATCTGTTTTCATTCTCATTAACATTGGTTTTTCTCACATTCGGCAACGAATTTGAATCAGATTTGCAGCTGGCGAAAAGTGTTTTCAAAATAAGAACCATCCTATTTGTCTTTTCGGCATTGTGAGATTCCTTTTACTCCCACCCCATCACCGCCTGCATCACCAGCTCCGCCACCCCGCACAGCACCATGACGAGAATAGGATCAGCCTTCCACTTCCGAAGCGCAAAGAGCGCTGCCAGAAACAGCAGAAAAGGAAACAGCTGGAAGTTGCCGGAAGCAAACGAAACATTGCCATTTGCAAACAGCGACGGAATCAGAATCGTCAGCCCGGCAACCAGAATCAGCGCCACAACAGCCGGGCGCAGTGTCTGCAGAATACCCTGAAGCATCGCCATTTTCCGGTACTTCGTATAGAAATAGGCGAGAATCGTCACGAAAATACAGGAAGGCAGAATCACACCGATCGTGGCGACAATCGCCCCGGGAATTCCGGCCACCTGATGTCCGACGAATGTGGCGCCATTGACGGCGATCGGACCGGGTGTCATCTGGGAAATGGTCACAAGATCCGTAAAGTCCTTCTGCGTCATCCAGTGATATTTGTCAATAACCTGTGCCTGAATCAGCGGCATCGCGGCGTAGCCGCCACCGAAGCTGAATGCCCCGATCTGCAGAAATGCCAGAAAAAGCTCCAGATAAATCATACTTCGCCTCCCTGCCCGGAAGAATGACTTTCCCCTTTCTGGCCATTTTTCCTGTCGTTTTTCTTATCTCTCCCTTTCCGTTCCTTCCACAGCGTCCGGAAGAAACCGATCCCGGCGCAGATGAGGATGATCAGTGCTACGTTCACGTTCCAATAATAGTTTGCCGCAAAGGCGCCCGCCATGATGACCAGAAGGACCGCATCTCTCTGCTTCCAGATTCCGACGAACATATCCCACACCACAGAGAGAATCACCGCACTCACGCCGGATGACATTCCCTTCAGAAGTGCCTGAACGGCGGCATTTTTGCTAAAGGCCTGGTAAAACATGGAAATAACGGTGATAATCAGAAATGGGGGCAGAATCGCCCCGAGAATCGAGCAGAGTACGCCGGGTATACCGGCTACCTTGTATCCCACAACGATCGCGCCATTAACGGCAATGGCACCGGGCGAGGACTGCGCAATCGCCACAAGATCCAGCATCTCATCCTCATCAATCCAGTGCAACTCATTGACAAATTTGTTCTGCAGGAGGGTCACGATGACATACCCGCCTCCGAACGTAAACGCACTGAGATATAGTGTGGAAAGAAAAAGCTTCACGAGCCGTTTGCGCAGCGGCAGGGACGCTATTTTTTCCGCTGCCTCTTCCTTTTTTGCCTCTTCGGAATCCATAAAAACGCTCCTGTTCTTTTTCATGTCTGATATACAAATCTGCCTGCAAAGAAAATTCATAGCCACTATTCTATTCATACACCAAACATGAACAGTCCTGCACATGCCACATATGAGCACATTGTTACACATGGTATCTTCCTCAGTATAGGAGCAGAGGTTATCTTTGTAAATCAGTACACTTGAAATATTTAGCCTGGAATCATTCGTTAATATTTATTTGTTCGTGCAAAATATTGATTTATTCGTGCAAAAATCATACAATATACTCAAAAAGAAAAGGAGATGTTATTATGGCTGGTTCCACTACTAATATCAGTATTCGTATGGATTCAGATTTGAAGGCTCAGGCTGATGCACTCTTTGGAGAACTCGGGATGAATCTATCTACGGCGTTCAATATCTTTGTACGCCAATCACTTCGAGAGGGTCGCATTCCCTTCGAGATTTCTCTAAATCAGCCTAACAAAGAAACAATTGCCGCCATGCTGGAGGCAGAAAGGATTGCAAAAGATCCATCCGTGAAAGGTTATACCGATCTGGATGAACTCTTTGCAGATCTGAAGTCATGAGAAAAACGAAGTACACAGTCAAGCATACCACGCAATTCAAAAGAGATTTTAAGCTTGCAATGAAACGCGGTTTGAAAATTGAACTGTTAGAAGAAGTAATTGGCACTCTTGCAATGGGCGAATCACTTCCCGATAAGAACGGCGACCACGCACTGACCGGAAATTGGGTAGGGCATCGTGAGTGCCACATCCTTCCAGATTGGTTATTGATCTACCGTATCGAAGATGATGTGCTGGTGCTGACTCTGGCCCGCACCGGCACACACAGTGATCTTTTGGAAAATAATAACAAATAAGGCCAACAATCTTGAAGATCACAGCCCTGCAAAGACCCGCATTGCCTTCTCGGCATCTGCTTCCATCGCTTTTTCCGCGGCAAAGGCCAGGTCATGGAAGAAGGTTACATCTTCACTGGCAAGCAGCTTGCGGACAGCCTCTGTACCTGCCTTGGACATATAGCTGTAGTAGTTGATCTTCCTCAGGCCGCTCCGGATTCCTGTCCGGTAGTCGTCAGGGCTGACGCCGCTTCCGCCGTGCATCACCAGAGGCAGTCCTGTTTTCTCTGCAATCACCTTTACACGGTCAAGGTCCAGCACCGGCTTTGCCTTATAGATTCCATGTGCCGTTCCAAAGCTGGGAGCAAGGGCATCAATGCCGGAATCCTTACAGAACGCAACCGCTTCATCGGGGTCTGTATACACCGGCCCGGATGCATTCGATGTGCCGCCCTCACGGGAAGCAAGGGCGCCAAGTTCAGCTTCCACACCGCAGTTATAATTCCGTGCCATGGCAACGACTTTCTTCGTATTGGCAAGATTCTCTGCATAGGGCAGCGTGCTGCCATCATACATGACACCGGTAAAGCCCAGGTCCAGGGCCTTTTGCATATAGTCCAGGTCCTCACAGTGATCCAGATGTACGCAGACCGGAACAGCAGCCGCCTTTGCCGCCTGCAGCATCACGGGACCGATTTTTGCAAGGGGCGATACTCCTTCATGCAGCTGCGCATGGGCAATGATCACAGGCACATTCAGCTTTTCCGCTGCACCCAGCACCGCATTGACGCACTCCAGATTCGGTGTATTGAACGCACCGACTGCACAGTGCTTCTCTTCTGCCATCGCAAGAATTTCCTTCAGATTTACTAACATTTCTATTCCTCCTGCATCAGTGGGCGGACGGCAGTATAAACCTTTCTGTACCGTTCGTAGATTCTCATATACTTCTCATGCATTTCCGGACGTGGAAAATACGTCTCCCTCTCCTGTACCATATGGAATGCGGCATCACGAAGATCACGGAAAGCGCCCGTACAGATCCCGGTCAGCATGGCGGATCCTACGGTCCCGGCATCCACGGTCTGCAGTGCCGTGATCGGAAGATTCAGCACATCTGCCTTCATCTGCATCCACACTTTCGAGTGGGCGCCACCGCCTGTAGCGTGCAGCTTCCGGAAGTGAATGCCTGATCCGGCCAGAGCATCATAATTGACCTTCATTTCATAGGCGACACCCTCCATGCAGGCCCGGTACATCTGCGCTGCTGTGGTATCGGTTGTCAGACCCAGGATTGCACCTCTGGACCCTGTATCCATATATGGGGTAGCAGCTCCCGCAAAGTGAGGGAGCACCAGAAGCCCTGTAGGCTCCTCACTGCCATATGCCGCCTCCATCTGTGCATTGGTCATGCCTTTTCCAAGGGTTTGCATCGCCCATTGGATCAGTGCGCCTCCTGTGTAAGAGAACGCATAGGCTACATATGTTCCGGGCACAACGTAGGGCACGACGGAAAAGAACCCCTTCGCCATAACCCTGATGTCCGGAATGCTGTCGTAGACCGGTGTCAGACATTCCACGGTTCCTGCACCGTCCACTGCCACCGATCCGTCAAAGGCACCGGCGCCCACGGCCGCCGCCACCTGGTCGTGGGAGACAGAGACGATGATGCAGGAAGGATTCAGCCCGGTCCTCCCAGCCACTTCTGAAGTAATCGTCCCTGCAGAGGTGCCTGTGGGAACCGGCCTGCTCATCAGAACCGGGTCGATGCCCGCCGCTTCAAAAATCCTGTCACTCCAGGAAAGCGTGTGAATGTCAAAGGCCATGGTCCGTGTCGCCAGGGAATAGTCGATCTGTGCCTGATGCGTCAGATGCCAGACGACAAAATCCTCTATCAGATGAATGCGTCTGGCCCTCTCGTAAACTTCCGGATGATGCTTCCTGATCCACATCATCTTTGCGATGGAATACATCTCGTGGGGCGCTAGACCGGTGATGTCTGCAATCGTATCCGCACCGATTTTTTCCGTCAGCTCCCTGCGCTCCTGCGCACCCCGGGGATCGGTATACAGCATTGCATGATGAAGAGGCGTTCCATCCTCATCAGTCATGATGAATGTCTCCCCAAAGCTGGTGACGCCGATACCTGCAAGATCCGGATATTTCTGCGCCATCTCTGTGAGCACGGCATAAACGCTCTCCAGCATTGCCCGGATATCAATCTCGTGTCCGCTGACCGCCCGGCGTACCGGGTAATCCCGGTACGCCCTGCCCAGCTGCATGCCCTTCTCATCAAACACCGTCAGCTTGCAGCCGGTCGTTCCTATGTCCAGTCCTCCGATTTTCATATAGATCAGTCCTTATCAATGTCCACCCAGTCATAATGCAGATAGGTGGTAAATGCTTCCTTCAGGATATCCTTCATGTGGCCGACGCCCACGCTGGTGTGATGCTTGAAGCCGCCACGGGCCAGACGGATCAGCTTGTTCTCCATGTCCGGAATCTCGCACACGCCTGCACAGCCGAAGTAATCCTTCTCGATGGGATCATCTGTAAATTCCGCCTCAGAAGCATAGACAATGATTTTTCCATCCTTTGTCTGACAGTTGGAAAGGGTCGTAGGGAAGGCTTTGATGCGGCCCTCATTTGTACCCCAGCCAGAACCCGGATCGGTCTTGTCGAACATCTTGTGGCTGGTCACGGTTCCTTTGCCCGTCATAAGGCTCTGGGCAACCGGTCCGCAGTGGAAGAGGATCACCTTGTTCTCCTCCTCACCGTAATTGTTGTTCCAGTCAAGCACTGCAGAAGGCTGCTCAGACGCAAGGGACATGGCACGCATGGTGACTGCGGAGCACATATCGATCTCACAGGAAGCCGCAATTCCACGGTCATTGAGATCAGAGAGAAGCACACACGGACAGACGCGGAGCACCTGCTCCATCTCATTCCAGCAGCGGAGCGCCAGTGCATCCAGATGATAATCTTCAATATAGTCATCAATGGTGACTGAAATCTTCGCCAGCGTATTTTTGTTCTTTTCCGGCACATGGGAGAAGTCGGTGTACTGCTCCAGATGTGCCTTCTTCGCGATCACCTTCGGATCGCCATCCTTCATGTTCTGTACCTTGTAGATCAGCTCACTTAAGTCAAAGCTCTCTACGGTAATGCCATACTTCTGCATGGTCAGCTCGTCAAAGCGGGTGGTCTTGAACGCGGTGGTTCTCGCTCCGATGCATCCCAGATTGAACCGTTTCATGCCATTGACCACGCGGCAGATTGCCGCAAAATCCCGCAGGTTCTCACGGAATTTCGGGCTGAGGGGATGGACAACATGGGGCTTGAGCACCGTGAAGGGCACATTATACTGCGTGAATACATCCGTAACGGAGAACTTGCCGCAGAAGGCGTCTCTTCTGTGCTGAAAGTCCATCTTCCCGATCTCATCGGGATAGGCCTGCATGAGAATGGGCACACCCGCATCCCGCAATGCTGTGATGGCACCGTTCTCATCCGCAAAGATCGGCATGGAGAAAATCACACCGTCATACTCTCCCTCATGCTCCCTGAGCCACTTCGCATAGAGCAGTCCCTCGTCCCTGGTCTCAATGCCACCATAACGCGTAAGATCCGCGTCCATCGCTATGTAATCATATCCGGCCTCCGTGACAGCCTGGATCATCTCCCTGCGCGCATCATAAATCAGCTCGCCGGGCATAAAGCCACGATTGGCAAATGCCAGCGCAAATGTCATTTTCTTTGCATTCATGAAACTTTCCTCCCTTTCTCTTCAGCTTGTGGAATTTCAATTTTCACGAAACACAGATAATCGTATCGACACAAGTGTTTTCAGATTCACAAAGATTTTTTCAATACCTGTCATGCACGTATCAAGAAAAAATCCAGCAAAGCTACCCTGTCCCTGCATCAGTATGTGATAACCTGTGTCAGATTCACCAGATCTTCAACTGTCTCTATTGTAAGAACTGCCCCATGACGAAAATAGAGGAAAGTGTTCAATTTTCTTTGATTTTGTACGGAGTTTCTGATCAAATTTCAAGTTCGGATGCTTAAGAAGAAGAATTCCTCACTCCTGGTGAAGCCTCACACGACTAAAGTCACGAGTGTGCGGCGGGCAATTATCAAATTTCATTTCCATAAAAGGCTTCTGCAGCGGCTCAGTGCCGCCTCCAGCTCCTCCTTCCGAGGTTTTGCCATGCTGCCCGAAACGGACCCATTCTGCGCATACATCTGAAATCCTTTTTCCCGGAATTGCCGGTCCCAGTCACGGACAAGATCGGCAACTGTATTTCTTCCATTCATACCATTTTTCGCAAGAATCAGAACGGTCTGGGCCAGGCACTCACTCTGCTCCGGATCCACCAGCTGCTCGACAAGCCGCAGATCGGTCTGACCATGTCCGATCAGGAAGCCTTCTGTTCCGAGATTTTTGTGCTTCACGCGTCCCCGCTGCTCCTGGAAGTCACTGCCCGGCTGCGGACGGCGCCTGCTCTGATCCGGCAGGTTCTTATTCACATATCTTTCCGAACTCCTGCCCTTGTTTGCACTTTCACAGAACGGAACGAGCGCACGGACCTTTTCCGTCACATCCTTCGGCTCATAGCGGTCCATCTGGATCACCGTATCTGCCTCACGGAAAAAGGCACCGGAGCTTCCAGCCACCAGAATCGTGCTGATTCCGTTCTGTTCATACAGGTCCCGCATCCGGTCGGAAAATGGCGTGATCGGCTCCTCATCTCCGGACACAACCTTCTGCATCAGTTCATCCCGCACCATAAAATTCGTCGCGCAGGTATCCTCATCCATCAGCAGAATGTCTGCTCCACACTCCATGGCCTCCACCACAGAGGCTGCCTGGGAGGTGCTGCCACTGGCATTTTCCGTTGAAAAAGCCGTAGTATCCTTATGATCCGGGAGATGGTTGATAAAGAGGGATATATCATCCCGGCTGACACAACGGCCATCCTCAGCACGAACCTTGACCGCATTTTCTCCGGTTACGACATATTCCCGTCCGTCACCGGCCACATGGTTGTAGACACCCCGCTCCAGCGCCTTCAGAAGCGTAGACTTCCCATGATAGCCTCCTCCGATGATCAGCGTGATCCCCTTGCGGATTGCCATACCCTGGATTGGCCCATGATGCGGAAGATCAATCATAATCCGGTCTTCATCCGGTGCACGAAATGGAAGCGCATCCCGAAGCGGTCTCTGGGAGATCCCGCTCTCCCTTGGGAGAACAGCCCCGTCTGCCACAAAAGCGCACAGAGACCGCCGCTCCAGCTCTGCTCTCAAAAAGGTTTGATCCTCTGCCAGGTCAATCACTGACTGGATCTGTGCACTGTCCCAGGCGTTCGCAAAAGCAGTTTCTCTTATAACATCCGGAAGATAGTGAAACAGCATCTTCTCCAGTTCCCCGGCCAGCACGGTACGGCCTGCCGCCGGAAACCCCGCATAGAACCGAAGCATCAGAGCACCGTCCGGCCCAAGCTGGCAGGCGCTGCGGTCCAGAATCTCCTGCCCCGGTCTGCTCGCGCCCATCCGTCCGCTCTTTCCGGAACCACCGGCCTTTCCGGAGACAGCAGACAATCTATGACTGAAGCTTCTCAGAATCATATCCTGCAGAGCCACTCTTGTCTCATATCGCTCACACGCCCGGACGGGCCACCGCGCATCTCTTCCCTTTACAGTAACCATCAGATCCGATGGAGCGGCAAACGGATCGCCCTGCACATGCACAATATGCAGCACATAGCTTCCAAAATCATATATCCCCTTCAGCGCCTTATACGCCGGATATCCTCT
>JBJEMO010000192.1:0-7358 GCA_051879715.1 Bilifractor sp. | reverse complement strand
AAACATAGACTGGTTTTCATCTCTAAACTAAATGACATTGCCTCTGAACAGTAACGACCACCGGGTTGACCGGACAGAACCGGCCGGCATTGACAGGGTCTGTGCCTTGGGATACGTTAATCTCAGGTTTGTATACATACTTTTATGCATACAAGGATATCACATGCCTGCAAATATAACACAAAAAACGTGTAAGTACAAAAAAGACCCCATGTACAGCATGGTGTTAAACTATGCCATACATGAGGTCACCATGTCCATCAAAGAATGGATCGGTCATTTGAACTGGTTGGTTTTCTCATCGTAATGATAATTCACCTCTGCCAGCCGCTCCATGAGCAGCTTCCTGTCTACATTCTCCGCTTCACAGAATTCATCAAGATTGGAATACTGGTCACGCAGACGCATATTCACAAAACTCAATAACATTGCAGGATCTCTTGGCATCATGTCTGTCATCCTCCTCTATTCTGATCTGATCTATTCTGATGGATTGCTTTGCTTTCCAATAATCTGCCATTTCTGCCATTATAGAGGATTTGAGCAAAAATTTCATCGTACTGTCCGCCAATCTTCGAGGAAATTTTTCTCTTATTTTTGTTCACTCTGCAAAGAATCCCTTTACATTCTGGTACGGAGAAAGCTGCGGTGAAACTGACCGATCTGCAGATCAGGATGTGGCAGAATCATCTACGACCTCAACCTGCGGACGCACATCAGCCTCCAGCTTTCCGTCTGATCCGACATCGATCACGATGGTATCTCCTTCATGCACATCGCCTGTCAGAATCAGCTTTGCGGAGAGTGTCTCCACATTCTTCTGCACGAATCTCTTCAGCGGACGTGCACCATATACAGGATCGTAGCCTCCATCCACAACAAACTGCTTTGCAGAAGGCGTGAGTTCGATCTTCAGCTGCTGATCCTCCAGACGCTTGTTCAGATCCTCAATCTGCAGATCCACGATATGGCTGATATTATCCTTTGTAAGCGGACGGAACATAATGATCTCGTCCAGCCTGTTCAGGAATTCAGGACGGAAGTGGGCACGCAGGTCCTTGTGCACCATTTCCTGTGCTTCCTTGCTGATCTGTCCGTTTGGCTCAATGCCATCTAGCAGATACTGGGAGCCAATGTTGGAGGTCATGATCAGAATCGTATTCTTGAAGTCAACAGTTCTGCCCTGGGAATCCGTAATCCGTCCGTCATCAAGTACCTGAAGCAGTACATTGAAGACATCCGGATGTGCCTTTTCAATTTCATCAAACAAAACAACCGAATACGGTTTTCTGCGCACAGCCTCTGTCAGCTGACCGCCCTCCTCATAGCCTACATATCCCGGAGGCGCTCCGATCAGACGGGACACGGAGTATTTCTCCATGTACTCGCTCATGTCGATACGGACCATGTTGTTCTCATCGTCAAACAGCGTTGCTGCAAGGGTCTTGGCAAGCTCTGTCTTGCCGACACCGGTGGGTCCAAGGAACAGGAAGGAACCAATGGGCTTTGTGGGATCCTTGATACCGGCCTTCGAACGGATAATGGCATCCGAAACCTTCTCAACAGCCTCATCCTGACCGACGACTCTCTTATGCAGCGCATCGTCCAGATGGAGGATTTTCTCCCTTTCACCCTGCGTCAGCTTTGCCACCGGAATACCGGTCCAGCGGGACACAATCGTTGCGATTTCATCCTCATCCACAGCCTCATGCACAAGCTTCAGGCTGTTGCTGTTGATCTTGTTCTCCTCGTCCTGCAGCTCCTTTTCCAGCTTTGGCAGCTCGCCATACTGCAGCTCAGACATCTTTGCAAGATCTCCCTGACGCTCAGCAAGCTCCATCTTCTTATGTACTTCCGCAATCTGATCACGGATCTTTGCCGGACGGTTCACGGCGTTCTTCTCGTTTTCCCACTCCGCGTTGAGAACCTTCAGCTTGTCCTCATTATCTGCCAGCTCTTTCTTTACACTCTCCAGACGTTCCTTACTGAGGGTATCCGTCTCCTTCTCCAGAGACATCTTATCCAGCTTGAGCTGCAGATTTCTGTGCTCCAGCTCATCAATTTCCTCAGGCTTGGAATCCTTCTCTGTCTTGATCTGGGCGCATGCCTCATCAATCAGGTCGATAGCCTTATCCGGAAGGAAACGGTCTGTGATGTAACGATTGGACAGCGTTGCCGCTGCTATCAGCGCGTTATCTGTGATACGTACACCGTGGTAGGTCTGGTAATTTTCCCGAAGGCCACGAAGAATGGTAATGGTCTCATCAACGGTGGGCTCATCAACCATGACTCTCTGGAAACGACGCTCCAGAGCGGCATCCTTCTCGATGTACTCACGATACTCGTTGAGGGTCGTGGCACCGATACAGTGCAGCTCACCTCTTGCCAGCAGCGGCTTCAGAAGGTTGCCCGCATCCATGGAGCCCTCTGTCTTGCCGGCTCCTACAATCAGATGCAGCTCATCAATGAAGAGGATGATCTTCCCCTCGCTCTTCTTCACTTCATTCAGAACAGCCTTCAGCCGTTCCTCAAATTCGCCACGATATTTCGCACCGGCGACCAGTGCGCCCATGTCCAGAGAAAAAATCGTCTTGTCTCTGAGGGATTCCGGGACATCGCCCTTGACAATACGCTGGGCAAGGCCCTCTACCACTGCGGTTTTACCAACACCGGGTTCACCGATCAGCACCGGGTTGTTCTTTGTCTTTCTGGAAAGAATCCGGATAACATTCCGGATCTCATCATCACGACCGATGATCGGATCCAGCTTCTGGTCTCTCGCCTTCTCCACCAGGTCCTCGCCATACTTTCTCAGGCTGTCATAGGTCTCCTCCGGATTATCGGAGGTTACCTTCTGGTTGCCTCTTACGCTCTGCAGCGCCTGAAGGAAACGATCCACCGTGATACCATTCTGCCGGAACAGCTCCTTCATCGAAGGACTCGGATGACGGAGCATTGCAAGGAACAGATGCTCGACGGATACATATTCGTCTCCCATCTTCTTTGCCTCGTTCTCCGCATAATTCAATGTATAATTCAGATACTGTCCGACATAGGGCTGTCCGCCCTGTACCTTAACTCTCTTATTAATGGCAGCCTCAACCTCATTCCGGAAAAGATTGGCGTCAATGCCCATCTTCTCGATCATCTGAAGGATCAGGCTGTTCTCCTGATTCAGCAGGACATATAGCAGATGCTCCTGCTCAATTTCCTGATTGCCGAAATCCATTGCCGTCTTCTGCAGTGAATTGATGGCTTCCAGGGATTTCTGTGTAAATCTGTCGGCCTGCATATGCACACCTCCTTTAATGCTGTGATATTATGTCACCTTTTGATCACGACGCTAATATAGCACTGGTTGTTAGCACTGTCAACTAGTGAGTGCTAATTTTTTTAAAAAAATTTTACCGGGGATCTGATACAGTTCATCTGATTCCCGGATAGCAATATCTCTTAAAGCAAATTATTCAGTGCACAGGCAGAAATTTTATAGACCATTGTCAGAGCATTACCAGCTGTTCAAAGATTTATCCGCACACTTTCAAAAAAGTACAAGGCGAGGACTGTCTGACGAAGGCGCGAAGCGCCTGAGGAGTTCCGCAGCTACACAACCCAGGATAAATCTTTGTTACAGCTGGTTTGCGAATGACGACAGGGCTATAAAATTCCTGCCTTTATCGTCAATTATTGAATAATAGCACCTTTTTCTCAAGCATATTCCACAAGGCTCCACTCTGAATCCTTCTTCGTAAATCCATATTTCTTGTATAGGGGATCCGCCACAATCTCTTCATCTGCGGTAATCTCTTCCGCGCCGTTCTCAAGGGAGGCCAGCACGAGCAGCTCCAGAAGCCGGAAGGGCACCTCTGTGTTCTGATATTCCGGCTTTGTGTACAGATCGGCTATATAGGCCCTCTCCTTATTCTGATTGAACAGGGGACGGCGATGATAGAAAATCACATCTCCAAAGGCAGCGATCTTTTCTCCATCATACACAATATATGCCACGTTCTGATTCTCAGAAAGGTTTCTGCGAAAATAGCTGTATGCCTGCCGGCGCTGACGCATCATGACTGCAGGGTCCTCCGTCTGATTTGTAAGATTCTGTGCTTCGAGTCTGGTGTCTACCAATACGTCCAGGTCTTTGATGGATGCACGCTTGTAAGTAATTTCCATGATACGTCTCCTTTCCGGAAGCCAGGATATCAAGAAGGGCTCTTGATAATCTGTCTTCAAAAAAGTCCTTCCTGTTTTCAGTTTTTCGTTTTCTTGCTTCCTGTATTTTGTTTTCTTATTATTTTTACTAGTCTGACCTTTTTCCCTTATTGTTTTTGATTATATCGGTCTTCCATCTTTTGTCAATCAGACAGATCCGGCCATCTGACCGGATGCTTTTGACGCGAAGTCACTCTTTTGTCCTGTATTCAGAAAGTTCAGAATAATCTTCGCCAGCTTTTCACTGTGCACAATGTAGCTGCTGTGGGTTTCCCCGGACAGAATCTTCTTCTGTGCGCCCGGAATTTTAGCTGCGATATGATCGGTCTCACTCCTTCTGATCAGATCATGTTCCCCAGCAACAATCAAAGTATGTGCATGAACCTGGGAAAGCTCCTCATCGCTGATATCCGGCTCCCGGATCATCAGGCGGATCAGCGGTCTTCTCGCGATGAAGTGAAAAATCTGCATGCCGAGAAGGTACAGACCACGCAGCCCCTCCGGCCGGGTATTCGCCCCGCAGGCAATCAGCGAGGAAATCCGGTTTGTCCTTGCCGCTGCCATAATGCCGATGATACCTCCGTCCGAAAATCCGACCAGCGCAACGTCCCGAAGATCCAGCTTATCCAGAAACTGCACAATGTCTTCCGCCATGTCTCTGTAATGAAACTCACCGACCCGGCTGCTTTTTCCATGACCACGGGTATCCGGGAGATAGCAGGTAAATTTCTTCTCCAGAATATGAACCGTTCTGTCAAAAATCGTGTGATCCTCCCCGTTGCCGTGCAGCAGAACCATCGGACAGCCAGAGCCTGCCTTTTCATAAGAAATTTCCACATGGTTTACGTGAAGCTTTTTCAAACCTGTCATCCCTTCCATACTTCTTATGCCAGATATTTTTTCCTATTGTTCTTCCCTTTTTGCCTCCTTCTGTGCACGCCGCATCTCCAGGTAAGCGTGTACATAGTCGCTGAAGCCCTGGGAATCCAGAACAGCAAACGCAGCTTCCTCCATCCACAAGGACATATGCTTCGGGTAGCAGACAACATAAACGCTCTTCCAGATGGGATTGAACTTTTCCTTGGCATTGTACAACGGCTTGAAGCCATAGATGTAATTCATGTTCTCATAGATATAATGCTCTGCCTTCTCGATCAGCAGCGGATGGTTATCCTCCTCCGTGTTAAAGAAGGGGGCCACGCCCAGGCTTGCCTGCTCTGCTCCCTCCTTCTTCAGTGTCTCCATAATATCATGGAATAAGATCTCCATCACACCGTGGGGGCAGCCCTCCCGACGCCGCATGATATCCACGATCCATCCTTTTCCACCCAGATATGGGTTCAGAACGTTGATCCCCTGTATCACACCATCCGGGTCCACCGCATAGAAATAACGTTTGTCACAAGGCTTTTCCAGCATCAGGCTTCCTACGGCGAATTGCAGACGGGCTGTGTGCTTTTCACCGAGCCAGGCATCTGTGATCTCGTGGAACTGCCGCTCGATCTGTTCATCACGTTTCTGCTGCGGACAGTATTCCTTTACAGACAGGCCATAGTGCACCGCAGTATGCCAGGAAGACCTGGCCTTGGCGCATTTTCCTCCCTGCATGGACCAGTTTGGCACATCGAACGTTGCTTCCTCACCGCTTTTGAAACAGCCGAACCCCTCTGCCTTGTATTCCGGAATATGATTTTCCTCTGTCATCAGAAAAACAAGATGGCATCTCTCGGATGCAGCAAAGGAACGCAGAACCTGCAATATGGCTTCAAAATCCGCATCTGCGCAGATCGGATCTCCACAGACCACGATAGTATGACCAGACCGTGCAAAGCTGACCAGACCTTCCGGACTGTCAGATAGAAGCCACTGCTTATCCGGCTCCAGTGACAGATAGGCAAGTGAGTTCTCCGCGTATTTTCTGAGGCAGGAAAGCGCACGATCCCACTCCTGCTCAGTGGCAGTTGCGGCTGCCACGATTGTATAAGCTTCCTTGTTTAGTTTGTCTTTTTCTATTGTCATCTCTTCTTTTCAGTCCTTATTCTATTCTGCTAATACAATTATGTCAGGGTCAATAGATGTATATTCACGAAATTGTCTTGAAATTCTCATACACCTATCTTTTGAGCCCAATATTATACAATGGATGCAAAACGGTCATGCAGAGACCGCAAATTATTTCTGAACCAGAGATTTCAGTATAACACAATCTATCCTTACATGGAGAGAAGTGCACAATGGATATCCGCATGTTCTTCATGACAAAAAAAGAATATTTCTTTCATAACAGAAAAAGAAAAGCATATTTCTTCCATAATAAATAAAAGGCCTCCCACAAGACATGCTGCTCAAAAAGCCCTCTGCAATGTATGGCATCAGGGTTTGATGCATGTATTATGGAAGGTCAAAAAAATCTGACTGCCTCAGCGCTCATCTTTTCCTGTCTCGCCCATGGTCAGAAGCTCACCGTATCTTTCCGGTCTGCGGTCACGGAATACGCCCCATTCCCGGCGCTTTACCGCCACCTCATCCAGATCAAAGGTAGCTGTCACGAAGGTCTCATCCGTCCGGTTTGCCTGCGCAGCAATCTCACCGTCCGGACCCGCGATGAAGGATGAGCCGTAAAAATCAATATTTGTATAATCCTGCTCCTCATAACCCACTCGATTAGAGGCGACAAGTGGCATAATATTTGCCGCCGCATGTCCCTGCATGCAGTTTCTCCAGTGGGGCATGGAATCAATCTGCAAATCCGGTTCACTGCCGATTGCGGTAGGATAGAGGAGCATTTCTGCTCCCATCAATGCCATACAGCGCGCTGCCTCCGGAAACCACTGGTCCCAGCAGATTCCTACACCGATTCTGCCATACTGTGTGTCCCAGACCCGGAATCCTGTATCGCCGGGTGCGAAGTAGAATTTCTCTGCATAGGGCACGCCATCCGGAATATGTGTCTTGCGGTATTTTCCGAGGATAGTCCCATCAGCATCAATCATGGCAATGGTATTAAAGGCCAGGTTGCCGGCGTCCTCATAGAAGCTTACCGGGATAACTACATGAAGTTCCTTTGCCACCTTCTGAAAGCGCTGTACCTCCGCAAATTCCGGATGAGTTCCATAATATTTTCCCTTCGGCGGGGCCTCATT
>JBJEMO010000191.1:0-7371 GCA_051879715.1 Bilifractor sp. | reverse complement strand
TTCAGATTCTTGAAAACATAGACTGGTTTTCATCTCTAAACTAAATGACATTGGTAATGGATTATCACTCAATTGCTTACCTCCTTCTATGTTTTTTGTGACCCTATTGTATACACGGGCAAAAAATAGAAAATACTACTTTTGTATAATTTGCAACAATAGCGAGGAATAAAATATAATAATCATACAAATTGCACAAACAGGGCAAAGCATATTTGGGGAAATTGCAATTGCCGTAAGTCGCAATTACATCAGCATTATCCGGAAAATCATATATCTAATGCTCAGAAAATTCGGGAAAATGCAAATAGCTATTGCTGAGCAACATGTTCAGATTAATCAGATTGTCATAGAATAGCCGTTACAATTTAGAATCCTGCCATGCAGGGAACCGTAACGAAAGGCCCGCATCATCTTTGGTGCGGGCTTTTTTCCGGCTTAAATATGGTATGCGGGTGTGGTATGATGGATACATATTTTCCAGGGCTTAATAGCTGAAGTCGTGAAGTTAAATGAAGCCTTTCAGATAGAGTGTACGCTAAAGGCATGATGGTAAAAAGAAGAAGGAGATGGTATGGGTAATAATTCTATAAATGATGTATCAGAAGAAAATACGCAGTCAGATAGTATGAAGAATAATACAATAATTGCAAAGAAAAGCGTCCGGCGTGATGCATTTCACATCTGCTTTCTGACGCTGATCTACATGTTCCTGGCCAGTCTGATTATGGAAGGTGCCATGGATCTGATAGATGCGGTATTTTTCAACGGCTCCGGAATGACCCAGGGGATGGACGATGATCTGTATATGATCATTACCTGCCTGATTGCGTTGATATGGATTCTGCTTTGTCAGCGTCTTTGGAAGTCTGAAGTGCATATGAAGCTGGTTCGGGAGAAGAAAATGAAAATCCTGACATTCATTTTTTTCATAGCTCTTCTTCATACGGTTAACAGCTTTTCAGGATTATTCGATGGTGTGTACGAGCATTTTTTCAATCTCTTCGGGTTAACAGCGCAGGACCAGCTGGATTCGGCAACAGCTTCGGCTACCACCTTTCTTGGGGTCCTATATGGGGATATTGCAGCGCCTGTTCTGGAGGAAACGGTATTCCGCGGCATAATCTGCAAATCACTTGAGAAATACGGGAAATGGTTTGCAATCACAACGAGTGCACTGATGTTTGCAATCATGCACGGAAACATTTCGCAGTTCCTCTTTGCCTTTCTGATCGGGCTGTTATTGGGGTATGTGGCTACAGAATACGGACTCATCTGGTCGATTCTTCTTCATGCTTTTAATAACGGTATTATGGGAGATGCGGCTTACTATCTGCTTTCCGACGATGCATATGCATACGTTACGATAATCTTAACTGTGGTCGGATTGATCTATTTTCTGTTTCAGATCAGGAGAATCGTTCAATATTACAGAGAAAACAGAACGGAGAGAAACGTGGGAAAGTGGTTTTATTCATCGGGGTGGTTTTTCTGCCTCCTTGTGGTATGGTTCATTCAGGTGGGATTGGGGTTGTCATCGCTATAAACTACGCACTACATACGTTAACACTTAGAATGTGGAAGAGCTTCCTGCTTTGAAAGGATAGAAAAATATGAAATACGATTTTTCGAGTATAATAGACAGACATGGTAAGAAATCCTTGAACTGCCATCGGGCGTACATTTTTTCTCCTGTAGCTACGGGGATTCCGGTATTTTACTGGATGTAGTTATCTCGTCCCGGATGTTTGGAAACAGTCTTTCACTGGGAATGGGAAAAAGAATCCCTCGTCTTCGCTGACAGCATTTTTTCCTGGTGCTCTCGGAAATACAGCAGTCCAGCCAGATCAGCCAGAAACCAGCCAACAGGAATGGCTGCCCAGATAGCAGTTTCCCCAAAGAAAGGGGAAAGGGCGTAGGCGAGCGCTACCCTTGTTCCCAGAGAAATTACGGTGAGAATCAGAGATCCGGCAGGCATGTCAACAGCACGATACAGTCCATAGAGAAGAAACAGACACCCAATCCCTATGTAAAAGGTGCCTTCTATCCGAAGATAATGAACTCCGGATGCAATCACTGCAGTTTCACCCGCCCGGACAAAAATCTGCATAAGGGGGCGGGCGGCAGAAACCACGATTACAGAGAGAAGCAGTGAGAAAACCGCGCTTAGAAGCAGAGCCATACGGGTTCCCTGTCTGAGCCGCTTCTGATTACCGGCTCCGTAATTCTGCGCCGCATAGGTAGAAAATGCATTTCCGAAATCCTGCACCGGAAGATAGGCAAACGTATCAATTTTCACTGCCGCGGCAAAGGCGGCCATGGTTACCGGACCAAAGCTGTCCACCAGTCTCTGAACCAGCAGAATACCAAAATTCATGCAGGACTGCTGGGCACAGGTGAGAAAGGACTGATTCCAGATTTCCTGCATAACGGATCGATCAAAGAAAATATCCTTCCGACCGGGCATGAGCCATTCTGTCCTGAAATGTGCGTAAAGAACAATGCCGACTCCTGATACATACTGGGATATGACTGTTGCCACAGCTGCTCCTGCAATGCCATAATGGAGCACCAGTACAAACAGCAGATCCAGAACAATATTCATTATTGAGGAAACCCCAAGGAATAAAAGCGGTACCACAGAATTTCCGGCAGCGCGCAGAAGACAGGCAAAAAAGTTATAGAGAGAACAAGCCACAATCCCGGAAAAGATATACTGCAGATACAAACGCATGGAAGAATATATATCTGCCGGGACGGAGAGAAAATGAAGAATTCCATCCATCCCCAGATAAACGGCCAGGTTAAGCAGCACTGTAACACTCATGATCAGCAGAAAAGCCTGAACAACAGCGATCTTCAGTTTTTTGTAATCCTTCTTTCCGATACAGATCGAAAAGAATGCGCCCGCGCCCATAGACATTCCAAGAAAAACGGAGGTAAGAAAAGTCATCAGGGCATATGCGGAACCGACGGCAGCCAGCGCATTGGTTCCCAGAACCCGTCCTACAATCAGTGTATCTGCAATATTATAGAACTGCTGAAGCAGATCTCCGGCAACCATAGGGAGGGCAAACAGCACCATACCCTTTGAGATGCTTCCATTTGTCAGATCCCGATTCATAACGTCATCTCCTGTTACTATTTGTAAGTGCTATAGATTGATACGAAAGCATTTTAACTTTATTTATTGCATAATGCAATATTAATATTACATATTGTGCATGACTCTGCAAAATGTTATTGTGTACCTGTATTCGAAACAGGCATTTTCTATCATGGGAGGATAAGATGTTTCTTGATCATCTGGATGATTACGATCAGAAGATCGTTCAGCTTCTGATTGATAATTCTCGTTACACATATTCTGAGATTGGAGACAGGCTGGGTATTTCCAGAGTGGCTGTTAAAAACCGTATTGCCGCTCTGGAAAAGAGCGGGATCATCGAGCAATATACAACGATCATCAATCCGCAGAAAATCGGGGATTCCCTTTCATGTTATTTCGAGATGGATATCGATCCCTCCACTTTTCAGGAAGTCGTCCGTACACTGAATGACTCCGCGATTGTTACACAGATCTACCGGACATCCGGTGCCTGCCATCTTCATGTACATGCCGTAGCAGCTTCACAGGAAGAAATGGAAGGCTTTATACGGAAAACAATAGATGCTCTTCCGGGGATCAAAAAGATTACGACAAATGTCATCTTGTCCAGAGTTAAAGATGTGAAGGGACTCAGGCTTTAGCAACCAGTGCCCTCAACAACGAAAGTGAACGCTATATTCAAAAAAGCCTCGATCGTCTCTCAAGAAATCGTACAACAATTACCATCGCGCACAGACTCTCCACAATACGCGATGCAGACAGAATTTATGTCATTGAAAACGGGAGAGTAGCCGAAGAAGGAACTCATGAGGACCTGATCAGGAAACAAGACGGAATCTATGCAAAATACTGCAGACTGGCTTCACCTGAGCAGGGAGGCTATTCTGACTGATCCTTCTGCATATTCATGTATGGGAGAAGAGCACGTGTATTTTCAATATGATGAGACACAGACAGACTACCTGAAATCAAAGGACAAAAAATTGGCAGGCGCAATTGATGCCATCGGCCATATTTCTTTCCCTATTGAAGCTCTGACGGCGATGACGGATGAAGAAATAATCAGGGAGCTGTCATCTCTCAAGGGAATTGGTGTCTGGACAGCTGAGATGATTTTGATTTTCTGCATGCAGCGTCCGGATGTGGTCAGTTACAGTGATCTGGCGATTCTCCGGGGAATGAGAATGTTATACCGTCACAGGAAAATCGACAAATCCATGTTCGATAAACTATGCAGAAGATATTCACCCTGCGGTTCTGTGGCCAGTCTTTATCTATGGGCAATTGCAGGTGGTGCAATCCCGGGCCTTACAGATCCTGCTAAAACGGGCTCCCGTTCTGAGAAGAAAAAAGCTTCACACAGTACCCGTGTCCGACGGCGATAAACTTCGGGTCAAGAGCCATCAGGTTCTTCTGAAGAGCCGCGCGCATTTTTTCATTCGGAACACGTTCTTCGTTTATTCCGGATACTTCATCCTTCCAGGTGGAATCCACTGTCTCACCGACCCCGTTTCCCCAGCGCAGGAACAGGTCCGCAGAATAGAAAATTCCACTGTTCCTTTCCAGGCACAGAAGACCGTCCTGCAGATGTACTTCAGCGGGATAATCCACAAATGTCAGATCCAGTTCACCGTCTTTCAGCTCGGCACCGCCTTTTTGTGAAAGAACTTTTCCGGTGTAGCCGTATCCGGGAAGTTCTCTCGCGGTGAGCTCGCCGCTGATCACCTGAAGGTCGGGGTATTCCTTTCTCAGAACAAATACGCCTGCCGCCTCATCGGATTCCATGTGAGAGACAAAAACGTATTTGAGGGGCTTGTCCCCAAGAACTTTTTTCAGATCGGGGAGAATCGCCTCCGCCTGCTGAACCGTCCCGGCGGCAAACAGGATAGCAGGATCCGTATTCAGCAGATACTGATGGATTGTAAAATTTATGGGCGGAATATATACGGAAAACTGGTACAGATTTTTTCTGATTTCTTTCATGAGAATGCCTCTTTTCTAATTAAACTTTGTTGCTTGCTTTGTCATCCGGATTACGATATTATAATAGCAACGATTGTTTCTATATTCAATGCTTTCGGCCCCGGATGCAACAAAGGAAGGCAAATTGTTGCTATGAGAATCAAAGGCTTAAATGAACAGCTGATCCAGCAGTATATTGCGGAGGCTCTCCTGATTCTGATGGAGAAGAAGCCCTATGGAAAAATCAGCATCGGCGAGATCTGCGAGAAGGCTGGTGTAAACCGTTCCAGCTATTACAGACATTTTGAGGTGAAAGAGGATATCATTCATTTTTATCTGATGAGCCTGATGGAAGAGTATCAGCGGGAATATGAGCAGCAGGAACATAAAACATTTCGTTCTTACACACTCCAGATATTCACAACATTTTATTCACACCGAAAAGCTCTTCTTCTGATCCACAGAAACGGATTGTCTTATATTATGCTTGAAGTATTTAACGAGTGCTTTCAGTTTGGGGAGATACCGGATGAGGTGGGCTCTTTGAAAAAATTCGAGGTTGCCTATCATATCGGTGGAATCTACAACGACACGCTGCTGTGGCTTTCGCATGGCATGAAGGAGACACCGGAGCAGATGACGGAGATTACATTGTCCTTCCGGCCGGAAGGATCCTTTACCCTGTTGAATGTAAAGTGACAGACGGCAAGCCCGTCACTGGATCAGAGAAGAACTGGTCTGGTGGCTCAGTGCTTCGCACTTTTTATATGCATATGGGATAAAGAGAATATTTCATCAGATGTCAGGCCGATTCTCCCAAAGATATTGTACTGCTCCCAATAAGGTGTTATAATTGGGAGAAATAGAGACCATATTGGGAGAAAACAATGCACATATTTGATTACAGTAAATACAATGATCATACTTGGGATAATGAAATTTTATCTTATGTATCACAAATTCATGAGTATCGTGGAAAACAGGAGCTATATATAAGGCAGAAGCCTGTGGAAATGAGCCGTCTGATAGAAATTGCAAAGATACAAAGCACGGAGAGTTCTAACAAAATTGAGGGAATTGTAACGACGAAGCCAAGACTAAGGGATCTGATGAACGATAAAACCACACCGCATAATCGTGATGAGGAAGAAATCCTGGGTTACCGAAACGTTCTGAATCTGATTCATGAAAACTATGCTGCGATTCCGATCCGTCCGTCCTATATACTGCAGTTACACGGAGAATTATTGAAATTCACCACTTTTTCTTATGGAGGAAAATTCAAGACCACTGCGAATGAAATTGCCAAGAATTACCCCGATGGTAAAAAAGAAACTCTGTTTACACCATTGGAACCATACGAAACACCAGAAGCAGTAGAAGGACTATGTAGTGAATTCAATAAAGCAGTCGAGAAGGAGGTTGTGGATCCTTTAATTCTTATTCCTTTGTTTATTCTGGATTTTCTCTGCATCCATCCATTTAACGATGGGAATGGAAGAATGAGCCGACTGCTGACATTACTTTTACTTTACCGTAACGGATACATGATCGGGCAGTATATCAGTATTGAAAAGGCCATAGAAGATACAAAAGACAATTATTATGCAGCACTTGCTGCCTCAGATCAGGGCTGGCACACTTATGAAAATGACCCCAAATATTTTATTAAATATATGCTCGGCGTAGTTCTTGCCTGCTATAAGGAATTTGAGAAACGGATCACAATTACAGAAAAAGCAGGTGTGAAGTCAATAGCATATGATATTGTGAAGGAATACACCACCTTAGTAATCGGTACCTTTACCAAACGAGAAGCTCTGGAACATTGTCCAAGTCTGGGGAGTTCCTCTGTCGAGGCAGCATTGAAGAAGCTGGTAGAAGATGGAACATTAAAACGTCTTGGTTCCGGCAGAAAAACTCATTATGTGCGAGCTGATAGTCTGCATTGATCAAAAAAGTTTTGCGGCACTTGGAGGACCTCAGATTTGAAAAAACGAATACTTTTTGTCTGCCACGGCAATATCTTAAAAGTTCGCTGAAAACCCTTTAAAATCAAGAATTTCCGGGCACGGAGAAGGCTCTACTACACACGAACTACACATTTTGAAACAGAATTCAGATATGACACACATTTGACTGTGTAGCGGACGCAGAGATGAGGGATTCCCGAAAGAAGACTTTGATAATAGAAACAGGATGAGAATTTGAAGGCCGTCGGTGCTCGGAGCATCGGCGGCCCTTCTGCAGTGCGCCTAGCGGCGCACGTTTCCAACGGGTTCAAGTCCCGAATCCGCCCG
>JBJEMO010000190.1:0-7387 GCA_051879715.1 Bilifractor sp. | reverse complement strand
ACGATATGCAAGGAACCTTGTCGAGAATGCCATCATGAATCAGGGGGTCCGTATCCTGAAGGCAGATTATAATCAGATGACAAGAAAAGAACTGACAACCCTCTCAGCTGAAGATTTTGAAGTAACTGTCCGGAAGGCACCTGAAAAGAAGACGATCGGTTTCTGCTGACAGAAGTTATGCAGACTGACAATGATGAAGAAAGAGGCAGAGCTTATGGAGATCATAAAAGGAAGATACAATGAGGTAAAAATATTTACCGACAACTGTGAGGATTCCTGCCGGAATCAGATCCGCGAGCTCTTAGATCAGGAGCCATTTCACGATGCAAAGGTCCGTATCATGCCTGACTGTCACGCCGGAAAAGGCTGTGTGATCGGCTTTACGGCAGACATGCAGGATAAGATCATCCCCAATGTCGTAGGTGTTGATATCGGTTGCGGCATGCTTACCGTTGAACTTGGCAGGATCGATATTGACTTCGACCGGCTGGATGCTGGAATCATAGGACTGACTGGAAGTGTATGATAATGGAATTTATTTGATTGCAGGAATTGAGTTATTATGGTAAGGTCTAATCGGAAGTTACTCGTATTTGCAACATAAATCCGAAAGGAATCAAGGCGTGATAGAGCGGAAAAATTATCTCCAGAAATTAGTTGACAAGCAATGGAATGGCCGAATAAAGATAGTGACTGGTATTCGAAGATGCGGCAAGAGTACTCTGCTTTTTGATCTGTTCAGAAAATATTTGAATGAGCAGGGCGTTTCGGATAAGCAGGTAATTGCAGTTGCACTTGATGATGACCAGAACGCTGAATTACGCAATCCTGACAGACTGTCTGCCTTTGTGCGGCAAAAGGTTGTTGAAAGGGATCAAAAGTATTATGTACTGATCGATGAAATTCAGTATGCGATTACAAAAGAAGAACTAAGAGAGAGAGATAAGCCTGTAAAGCTCTACAGCGTACTTAATGGATTTCTCCACCTCAAGAATGTTGATGTGTATGTGACCGGAAGTAATTCCAAGATGTTATCTAAGGATATATCTACAGAGTTCAGAGGAAGAGGGGATATTGTCCATATGTATCCATTGTCATTTGCAGAGTTTTATTCGACCGCAAAGCTGGATAAGCAGGATGCATATAACGAATACAGCATGTATGGAGGGATGCCTTACCTGTTAAGCTTGAAAACTGACGAAGATAAGTTTGAATATCTTTCGAACCTGTTTGAAGAAATTTACTTCAAAGATATAGAAGAAAGGTACACGATTTCTCTGCCTTCTGTTTTGAGATCCCTGACGGATGATCTATGCTCTTCGGTTGGGTCTCTTACAAATGCGAGCAAGATTGCCAGGACATTACACAGCAGGCAAAATATTACTGTGGATGCAGACACAATAAGTACTTATCTGAACTATCTTACAGAAAGTTTTCTGTTTTCGAAAGCTGATCGCTATGATGTAAAGGGGAAAAAGTATTTTGAGTATCCATCCAAATATTATTGTACGGATGTCGGGCTGAGAAATATCCGGTTGGGGCTTAGACAGCAGGAAGAAACCCATATCATGGAAAATATGATTTACAATGAACTGCTGATCAGAGGGATGCAGGTAGATGTCGGGGTTATTCCCTTGGTTGAAAAAACGGCAGAAGGCAAACGTACGCAGAAGAATTGTGAGATCGACTTTATAGCCAGAAAGGGCAGTAAATGCTACTATATTCAATCTGCGCTGAGTATGGATTATGAAGAGAAAGAACGGATGGAACTGCGGCCTTTGAGAGCGGTGAAAGATTCTTTCAAGAAAATTGTTGTATCAAAATCATATGGAAAGAGTTGGAATGATGAAGATGGAATTCTTAGAATCAATCTAATTGATTTTCTTCTGGATGCTGATAGCCTGGATAGATAAATTTCAGTTTGCCAAATTCCAATGATGGAGCATGAAGGTATGACACAGATGGGTGAGTTGTCTTCTGAATTAGAGAATGGTCTTTTGCGCGGCTACGCGGATGCTTCCATTGAGGCGAATCTGGCGCTCCGCCCGCAGTTTGTCTCCAATGATCCGAAGACAGGACGGAAGATTCTGGTCGATATTGAGGATGAACTGAGGCACTGTGATCAGTTTGCCATGAGTGTGGCTTTCGTCACATTGGGCGGCATCACGCCCCTCCTGCAGACCTTAAGGGAGCTGGAAGAGCGGAGTATTCCGGGGAAAATTCTCACAACAGACTATCTGATGTTCTCCGATCCGGAAGCGTTGGAAAGACTGTCCAATCTCAGAAATATTGAGGTTCGGATGTATCAGGTCCGGGAAAAAGCAGGATTCCACACCAAAGGATATCTTTTCCGGGAAGGGGAGATATACCGCATGATCATCGGCAGTTCTAATATGACGCTGTCGGCGATTACAATCAATAAAGAGTGGAACACAAAGCTGGTAGGTCTGAAGGATGGAGAGGTGATTGAGGGAGTCCGGCGTGAGTTCCAGAACCTGTGGGATGCGCCCGAGACTCGTCGGTACGATGACTTTATCGATGCTTACCGCCGGCAGTTTCAGGAGGCGAAACTTCTCCGCCGCAAACAGAGGGAAATTCTCCGGCAGCATCGGATGGCTGCAGGAGGGAACGTGGTAGATCTGCAGAAGTACCGGCTGGAGCCCAACTCCATGCAGATCAAATTTATTGAAGCACTGCGGAATCTAAAGGATGCCGGGGAAAAGAAAGCACTGCTGGTCTCAGCGACCGGTACCGGAAAAACCCTTGCAGCAGCGTTTGCTATGCGGGAACTGAATCAGAAACATGTTCTTTTCATAGTTCACAGAGAGCAGATTGACAAGCAGGCGGTTGAGAGCTTTCAGCGTGTTCTTGGTAATAAAATCACTTATGGTATTCTTTCGGGGCATGAGAAGAATCGGAAGGCGGACTATATCTTTGCCACGGTGCAGACACTCTCGAAGGATGATATCCTGCATTCTTTCAAACCGCATGATTTTGACTCAATTATTATTGATGCGTATGGCATAATAGGGACAACACTAGAAAGACCTATAAATCAAGGCATTTCGGAATTTCCCTATAATTTCCAACCAACCTGGGAAGCAAAATTTGCAAATTCTCATGATCCGGGATACGATATCCTTACGAGACGGCATGGCTCGATATATGAGTGATGCCTATATTTTGAATCTGAATGTCAGATATGCTGATTTTCCTGATTCCGGTACTTCTTGTTCTCTTTATTTTTCCGCGACCTTCCCCGCACCCATCCACATCAAGTTAGTGAGAAGCGATGAAAAATCCCGTTGATCTTTGATAAGTGAACAGTTCAGCACTCAGAAGTTCCGCATAGGAAGAGCGACATGCATTCCGCCGCCATAATCCGGATTGTTCCTGGGAGCGAGCGGCAAATATAACAGAACAACGCATGAAGTCTACACTTTAAGATTGTAAAATTTGAACAAGCGGGAAATGAACAAGCGGAATATGGCTCTGAGACACTGAAACGTCTATCTCGTGATCTTACTGATCAGTATGGAAGTGGATTTAGTTGGAGTAACATTTATCGTATGCGACAGTTATATGCTACCTATTCAATTTTTGCGACGCTGTCACAAAAATTGAGTTGGAGTCACTATGTGGAACTATTAAAGATTGAGGATCCACTGGAAAGATCCTTTTACAAGAAAGAATGTGAGCAGGAGAACTGGGGAGTTAGAGAGCTGCGCATACAGATGAGGAGTATGCTTTTTCAGCGTCTCGCACTTAGTAAAGACAAACAAAAAGTCATTCGACTGTCTAAAGAAGTTCAGTTGTTAGAAAGTGCGAGGACATTGTTAAGTACCCTTATGTGTTCGAGTTTGCAGGTCTTCCGGAACTTCCGGTTTACAAAGAGGGAGACCTTGAGAATGTGCTAATTAACAATCTGATCCAGACTGGCGGGAAAGATTCATGTGTAAAAGTGTCAGGAGCGGATAAAAATAAAGTTGTTTAAAATTTAACCGGAATCTGACACCAGACAGTACAGGCAGGATGCTTTTGGGAGTGTCCTGCCTGGCTTTTTCTTTGAACGTTTCTGCTTTTGCACAAAACAGTTGTTGTGACACTCGCTTTGTGCAAATCCGAAAATGGACGTTTTTGATTTTGCACAAAATAGTTGTAAATACTATCATTTTGCGCCATAATAAAAACAAAGGCGGTGATAAAATGGATTTGTATAAAGAACTTGCGCCCATGCGTTGTTTTACGCGGGAGGAACTTGCCAAACTGATCGGTTCGGACAGTGCGGCAGCCTGGCAGATACGAAAATTTTTAGAAAAGGGATATATTGAGCGAGTGCGCCGTGATTTATATGCGGTTATGAGCTTGGAAACCGGTCAGCCAATACCAAACCGTTTCCAGATTGCGTCCAATGTGGCGGAGGATGCGTGCGTTTCTCATCATAGCGCGTTTGAGTATTACGGCTACGCAAACCAGGTGTTTTATGAGGTGTATGTGGCAACAGAAAAGCGGGTGCGGTCATTTTCTTATGATGGCATTGATTATTACCCTGTGGGCTATCGGGGAACAGAAGGCGTTATGGAAATGGAAAATGGCGTGCGTGTGACTTCCTTAGAACGGACGGTAATTGATAGCATTGCGGATTTTGAAAAAATTGGTGGTATTGAAGAACTGCTGCGTTGTATACTGCTCATTCCATCCCTTTCGCCGGACCGTCTGCTTTCTGCCCTGGATTTATATCATTGCGGAAAACTTTATCAGAAAACCGGATATATCCTTGAAATGTTTCAAGAGGATTTGGGGTTGCCGGATTTTTTTCTTGACGAATGTGAGAAACACTTGCCGGACAGTAAAACATATTTCAGTGCAGAAAAGGATGGGTTTGTGTTTCATAAGCGGTGGCGACTTTTTGCGCCGAAAAATTTAAGGGCACTGATTGATAAGGGGGTAAATAACTATGATGCAATATGACCGGATCACACTTGGACGGCAGGCAAAGGAACTTGGGTTTGTACGTGATACTTTAGAAAAAGTATGCCGGCTTGCGGATGTTTTGGCTTTCATGGAAAAGGACCCGTTTTTGTCAGACAGTCTTGCACTCAAAGGCGGAACGGCGATCAACCTTACGATTTTTGACCTGCCTCGGCTGTCGGTTGATATAGACCTTGATTATGCAAAAGAGGTTGAACGTGCGGTTATGCTGAATGAAAGAAAAAAGATTACAGAACATATCCAGAAATATATGGTTGCGGCATGTTATCAGCTTAGCGCCAAATCAAAACAGTATCATGCGCTAGACTCTTTTGTTTATGATTATGTGAATGCCGGAGGGATGAAGGATAATCTGAAAATTGAGATCAATTATATGCTTCGGGCGCATATCCTTCCCGTGTCCAGGAGGCGGGTAAATCTGCCCTGGCAGAAAGAACCTATTACCGTATTAAGTGTCGATCCTCTTGAAATTTTTGGCGCTAAGATCGTGGCTCTTTTAAGCCGGACCGCAGCCAGGGACTTATATGATATTTTCAATCTGCAAAAATACGGATTGTTTGACGAGAGCGAAGAACCATTGCTACGTAAGTGTGTTGTATTTTATAGTGCTATTGCGGCAGAGAAAGCACCAGAATGTTTTGCTTTCGACCGTATCATGCAGCTTGCCCCGCAGAGGATTAAAACAGATCTGATTCCGGTTCTGCGCCGTGGGGAACATTTTTACTTGGAACCTGCACAGAAAAGGGTGATGGAATATTTGAAAAGTTTTCTGCTTCCTGAGAACAGCAGTGAAATTGAATTCTGGCAGTCATTTAATAATCAGGAGTACCGACCTGATCTGTTGTTTCCTGATGGTGAATTTCTGGATAGAATCAAACAGCACCCTATGGCACTTTGGAAATGCGGCAGCAGAGAAAAAACGGTACAAAGGATTGAAATTACATAAAACCATAAAAGAGCTGTCTGTAACGGCAGTTTTTTATTATGTGTGCGCCGGCTGCACACGTTTCTAACCGGTAAAAGTCCGGAGTACGCTCGGTAGTGAGAAGAACATAGCAAAAGGCAAGGTGTCCATCGCAAGATGGAATCTGTAGGAAGCCGGATTCGGGGAAAGTACTAACCCGAGGACAAGCCTTTGGCCTGACGAACAGGAACTTCATATTAGGTTGAACCTGTGGGTAAGACTGCCATACAAGCCAAAGCCTATAACTACACAGAATCAGAGGTAATAGATGAGGCGGGTAGCCGAAAAAAGAAAGAAATTATGGTTGATTGAATCAATCAACTAACAGAATTATACTTTATATTACTGATGTTATTTTAGGGCTGGAATGTGGTTCATTGAAAGGTATCATTGGGTTGAATATGGCTAATGTGAAAAATGTATCTGCAGAATTAAAAGAAGGTCTTCTGCGTGGATATGCAGATGCATCGATTGAGGCAAATCTTGCACTTTCTCCGCAGTTTGTTTCCAATGATCCTGAGTCGGGTCGTAAGGTGCTTGTCGATATTGAGGATGAACTGAGGCACTGTGATCAGTTTGCCATGAGTGTGGCTTTCGTCACATTGGGCGGCATCACGCCCCTCCTGCAGACCTTAAGGGAGCTGGAAGAGCGGAGTATTCCGGGGAAAATTCTCACAACAGACTATCTGATGTTCTCCGATCCGGAAGCGTTGGAAAGACTGTCCAATCTCAGAAATATTGAGGTTCGGATGTATCAGGTCCGGGAAAAAGCAGGATTCCACACCAAAGGATATCTTTTCCGGGAAGGGGAGATATACCGCATGATCATCGGCAGTTCTAATATGACGCTGTCGGCGATTACAATCAATAAAGAGTGGAACACAAAGCTGGTAGGTCTGAAGGATGGAGAGGTGATTGAGGGAGTCCGGCGTGAGTTCCAGAACCTGTGGGATGCGCCCGAGACTCGTCGGTACGATGACTTTATCGATGCTTACCGCCGGCAGTTTCAGGAGGCGAAACTTCTCCGCCGCAAACAGAGGGAAATTCTCCGGCAGCACAAAATAGCGACAGATGATGATGTAGTGGAATTACAGAGCTATAAACTTGAGCCGAATTCTATGCAGGTAAAATTTATCGAATCGCTGAAAAATCTGAAAAGTGCAGGAGAAAAGAAAGCGCTTCTCATAGCAGCAACTGCTACGGGAAAGACCCTGGCTGCCGCATTTGCAATGCGTGAATTGAAGCAGAGACACGTTCTCTTTCTTGTGCACAGGGAGCAGATTGATAAGCAGGCCGTCAAGAGTTTTCAACGTGTACTAGGAAAAAATGTAACATACGGAATACTTTCTGGAAATGAGAAAAATTTCCATGCTGATTATATCTTTGCTACAGTTCAGACTTTGGTGAAAGACGAGATTTTGCATTCCTTTA
>JBJEMO010000189.1:0-7530 GCA_051879715.1 Bilifractor sp. | reverse complement strand
TGAATGGATATCTGCCACATCCGGGAAAGCTTAGCAGAAAGTTTTCTGAGTTTCAGAATCGGATGAATAAGGTTCGAGAAAAAGCAGGATTGGAACCAATCCCGCAGGTGAGACTGCATGATCTGAGGCACCCGTATGTCAAGCCCACGACAAAAAAATTTATAACTTTTTTTGAAGTTTTTCGGGCAGCCTCATAGCTGCCCATAGCTGTTTCAAATGGGTATTCACGGTTATACCTCCTTTTCAGATTCCTTTGTTTTTAAGAAATCCTGTGTTGCATATTCAATCTCAATCCGATCTCCTGGAAAGACGTAAACTTTGTTGATAAGTCGGTCAATCAGAGCTTTTGTCAGCATGTTGGCGTTTCCGACTTCCTGCACAATTTCCTGTTGTTTCAACTTGATCTCATAATCACTTTTTATCTGCTTTGTCTGTGCAGTAATGACAGCATGAACATTTTGGGCTTGTACCAGTTCCGTGTCATAAACCGCTTTTCGTGTTCGATAGGTTTCCAAATCAATCTCTCCAAGCGCATACTGCTCATAAAGATGCCGCTTGCTGTCTTGAATAGAACGGAGTTTTTCTTCATGTTCGGTCTGCTGGACTGTCTGCAAATCCAATTTATCCTTATTACTGTCAATTCCCAATACCGGACACATTTGAGCCCGAATTGTTTCAAATACAACCTGCTCCAGATCAGCCATCTTTATGCGCACACCATGACAAGGAAGCGTTTCAGCTACCTCGGAATGGCGGCAATAAAACCACACACCATTTCTTAGAGACATTGCATGATCGCAGCATCCACAGAATACCTTACCGCGGAGCAGATAATCACGCGTTTTTTTATTTGACAGAGAGAAACGCTTAATTGAAGCATTGGCTTTTTCAAATAGATCCACACTTACAATAGCCGGATGATGGTTCGGTATTTTGAACCACTCACTTTCATCCTTTAACTGTGTATGTCGGCTGCCAATCTCTTTTACCTTTCTCTTGCCAATTACATAGGTACCGATATATCTTTGATCTTCTAAAATACGCAGAACCGTTGATGTACTCCAAACGCCGTTTGTTCGGGAAACATTATAATAGTCCTTGCCTTTAAGTTTGCGATATTCCCCAGGGGTGGGGATATTCATGGCATACAGTTTTCTTGTGATCTCGGCCGCGGTGTTGCCTTCAGACGCCCATTGAAATATCATCTGTACATTCGGGGCAACATCCTCGTCCGGTTCCATACGTCCGTCTGCACTCTTGCGATAGCCGTAAGGACAGATGACACTCTGATATTCCCCACGATGCATCTTTGCGTATTTTGCACTTTTGGTTTTAATGGACATATCCCGGCTATAACACTCGCTGATAAGATACTTGAAAGCAATATCAATCCCTCCGGTATCACCTTTGAAATTAGCCGTGTCAAAATCATCACTGACGGAAATAAAACGGGTGTGATAAAGAGGAAATACCCGCTCAATAAAATAGCCGGTTTCAATGCTGTTACGTCCAAATCGGGAAAGGTCTTTTACAATAATACAGTTGATTTTTCCGGCCTGAACCATTGTTAAAAGTTCCTGCACCGCCGGACGCTCAAAGTTTGTCCCCGTATGACCGTTGTCAATAAATTCCAAAATCTCGCTGTTATCCCATTCCGGCAGAGACATAGCTTTTTCACGAAGGATCAGTTTTTGATTTGGTATGCTCAAACTTTCAGTTTTGAAATCTTCCACAGAAAGACGGATATAAAGGGCAATCACATAGTTGCGCACGGTTCCACCGCCTTTCCCTGAAATTCATTTTTGAAACGGAAGGTCACATGAATATTCCGCTCGTGGTCTATCTCAATTCGTTCAATGAGCCGTTCGATCAGTTCTGCAGTCAGTACGTGATCCTGTGCCAGTGTTTTTGCATCCTTTTCCATTGCACGGTATCTGGCAAGCTGGTTGTCCAGAGAGTCCATAGATTTTTCAAATACTTCAATCTCACCAGACAGAGCATTGATAGCATGTTCATAATCCGCTTTCAATTCAAAGTATTCGTCATTTGTCAAAATACCCTGCACAAAATTTTCATATAGGCCACGGATCAGCCGGCGTGTTTTTTCAATTTCCTGCCGTTTGGCCGACATCTGAATTTTCAGCTTATCTTTTTCCTGTTTTTGTCTTGCCTCCAACTGAAAGAGTGGCAGCGACATTCCCAGCGCAACTGTCAGCTCTTTTTCAAGAATAGCCGTAACAGTAGAAATCAGTTCTTTCTCCTGTATCATCGCACCTTTGCAGCTATCTTTTTCTACCCGGCTGTTTGTAAGGCAGTGGAACCAGTAAGTGTCGGGTCCTTTCCGGCGCTCGGCGCGTTGCCTGTGAAGGCTTCTGCCACAATCAGCACAGAACACTTTACCTTTGAAAATGTTTGGTGTGTAGGGACGTTTTGGAGTTGCTTTGCTTTCTTCACAGATCTGTTTTCTGTATTCCTGAACTGCATTAAACAACTCATGGCTGATGATCGGTTCATGGGTGCATTTTGCAATAATCAGATTATCTTCTCCAGCCTTGACCTGCTGATGATCTACAATCTTTGTTTTTCCTTGCACCAGATCGCCTGTATAAACTTCGCTTTCTAAGATTTTCATCACTGTACGGGTCTGCCATTTGCCGCTTCCGATCAGTCCCGGACTGGTAATCTCGCCAGTGGTCTTTTTATAATGGCTCGGTGCCGGAATCCCCATCTCATTTAGGTTGCGGACAATCCGGTTCAGTGCCACATGCTCATGTGCCCATTCAAAAATCTGTTTTACTACAGGGGCAGTATTTTCATCAATCAGAAGTTTATGGCAATCATCCGGGTCTTTCCTGTAACCGTAAGGTGCCCGTGCACCAATATAGTCGCCATCTTTCATAGCCTGCCGCGCCTGTGCTTTGATTTTTCGTCCAATGTCCAGAGCATAGGCTTCATTGATCATATTTTTCAAAGGCAGCATGATACCACCATGAAGATTTCCGGAATCCGCTGTGTCAAACTGATCCGTAACAGCAATGAACCGAACATTATGTGCATGAAAATATTGTTCGATATAATAACCTGTGTCAATAGAATTTCGCCCTAATCGGGAAAGGTCCTTAACAATCACACAGTTAATGTGGCCTGCTTCAATATCAGATAGCATTTGCTGAAATCCAGGGCGGTGAAAATTTGTCCCTGTTGCTCCGTTGTCGATATAAGTATCATACACAACGAAGTCCGGTTTATCTGAAAGAAAGTCATTCAGTACCAGCTTTTGATTTTCTACTGAGCAGCCCCGCTTTTTGTTATCCTCCACAGAAAGACGGATATACAGAGCCACATGTACATACAAAGATGGTGCCGGCATAGGAGCTGCCGTCTGTTTTCTGCTTTTTCTTGCCATTTAGCCCACCATCCTTTCTTCATTTTTTGTAGCAATCTGTTCAGCCAAAGAGATTGCTTTCTGATATTCATCCTGGTAATTAAATTCAATATGCAGTTCATCTTTACCCATTACCCGTATGCTTCTGATAAGCTGCATGACTGCCCGGCGGTCAATATCCTCCATAGTAGAAAATTTCATAAAATGGTTGATCCAACGGTTTCGTTCGCTTCGGTTTTCTAATACATCTGTAAGTTTTTCGTTCCATTCAGCGATTGCTTTTTGGAACAGTTCAATATCTGCATTGTATTTTCGCTTGTAAGAGAGAAATTCTTCCTTTGTCAGAATTCCACTCACCAGATTTTCATAGAGTTTTGCCTTAAAGCCCTCGGTCTGTGCCACACGCTTTTCATTTACTCTGATCTGTGCGGCATATTCCTGCGCCAATTCCCGGTTAATCCGTTCTTGACTGATACTGGACAGCAGGGCATCCAGAGAAGCAACATTTTCAATATGTCCTTTCAAACTGTCCTGTACACATTCAATCAGATCCGACTCTTTCAGCATGACCGACGATGTGCAGCCATTCTTTTTACCGGTCGGGCAGTAATAATAGTGATACTCTTTATCTTTATAGCGGTTCGTCTTGCGGGTCATACGGCAGCCACAGCAGCCGCAGATCAAAATGCCGGAAAACAGGTAAACCTTATCCGATTTAGGAGAAGTCCTTGTGTCAATCCTGCGGAGCCTTTGCACCAGATCAAAATCGTGCTTTTGTATGATTGCCTCATGGGTTCCCTCCACACGAATCCATTCCGAAGAAGGTTTGTCCTCACGCTCTTTTAACTTGAAATGGGGCGTTGTCTGCTTGCCCTGGACCAGTGTTCCGGTGTAAGTTTCATCCTGTAAAATGCGGATGATTGTAGTTGCAGACCATTTGCAATCCTTTCGGTCTGTATAGCCACCTTTTGCATGAGGCATTCCATGATTGCGCTTATACGCCAAAGGCGAAAGAATTCCTAATCGGTTCAGTTCATCCGCTATATGGGAAGCGCTGAATCCCTCCAGCCGTTTTCTGAAAATATCCCGCACAACATTGGCAGCATATTCGTCTACTTCCAGGCTCTTGTGTTTATCGCCGACTTTCACATAACCATAGATGGTAAAAGCACCTACAAAATCCCCACTGCGCCGTTTTACTTCCAGGGCGCTCCGTGTCTTAACGGAAATATCCCGACAGTAAGCCTCATTCATAATGTTTTTGACAGAAACTGTGAGATCATCGGCAGCGTCATTTTCCGTATCTACATTATCGTTAATTGCGATAAAACGCACTCCATAGGCTGGAAATACTCTGCGCATATAACGGCCTGTTTCTATGTACTCACGACCTAAGCGGGAGAGGTCTTTGACAATCACGCAGTTAGCTTCGCCTTGTTCGATCATCCGCATCATTTCCTGAAATGCTGGGCGATCAAACAAAACACCACTATAACCATCGTCAATTTTTTCTGCCACAACCTCAATTTCCGGGTGTCGGGCTATGTAGTCATCAATCAGGCGCCGCTGGTTAGCAACGCTGTCACTTTCTACTGTTTTATCATCCGTATAAGAAAGACGGATGTACTTAATCGCTTTATAAACCTGCATAAAAAAACACTCCTTTCGTTGCACAGAAAAATCCCCGCAATTCAAGAAGTGTGATTATGCCATATTCAATTCCTTTTCCGATTTTTATTCTACCATGCTTTTACGGAAAAGTCAGCCCCTTTCTTAAAATTGCGCCTATCGTAAAATACCCTTGATACATTCTTCCAGGGTAGCACCTTCAGCAGAAAAGCTGGCCTGTACAGTAAAACGGCCACACTTAAAATGGTATGGATTTTTTATCTGCTGAACAAATTCTGCAATCCGTTCATCACGGGAAAGTTCTTTGTTGACAGAAACATCCCGAATGTCTACCAGCGTACCCACTTCACTGACAATGGTGTTCATTTCCATAGTATCAACTCCCTTCTGAAAACTGTGTTATCAAAACCACATGAATAGGTCGGATCTACGGTTGTTACACACATAAATCCGGCCCATTATATCTGATTTCGATTTTACTGCCGTATTTGCCACGCACCCCGGCAAGTCCTTCTGTTATAAGGACGGGGCTGTTACAGGCTGCGGGTAGCGTCACCGCATCATAGTCCCACATACGCCGCCGCTTTGCCAGAGCAAGCAAACGCCGCAGGAACTCTCCCCAAGTCTTTAGGAAGCTGTGAAGAAGTACCATTATGATCTGTGTCGTTATCGCGTCCGGCTTGCCACAGCCGGTTTCGTAGGTTGCGTTTATCGCTCGGACAGCCTGGATTCATCACCTCCTTAGGCTGCCTGTCACCGCGCCGCCCCATCTGCCGCTCGGAACACAGAATGAAGTACCTGTAACAGCGTATATTCGGTTGTCAAGGAACAAGCAAGGGGCATGGCAGGCAAATTGATATTACAGTTGGGGTGAGAGGATATATATGCTTCCTTACCACACCCGTCCAGCTTGTCCCGCCGAATATGTCCCTCTATTATACATTTCATTTTTGATGGTAATTTTCGGGGTCTGTATTCATTTTTTCTAAAATTTTTTTCAAACGCCGAAGTCCGCGTTGGATTCCTTCATGTACAGAGCTGATGCCGGTTCCTTCGCTTTTTGCAATATCCGATAAACTCATTCCCAACAGAAAATGTGAAGTAATACGGTTACGCTGTTTTTCCGGCAACGAGGCAAGCGCTTCATATAGTCTGGCGTTTTCTTCTTTCTGTTCAAAAATATCTGCCGGTGTCAAAACAAGCACCATAGCCTCATGTTCCACATTGATGTCATAATCCAAAGAAAAATAGGCTTTATGCCGGTATGTACGCAAAAAATAAGCTGCTTCAGCAAGTTTATATTCCCGGAGAATATCCGCAACTTCATCCGGCACCTCAATGATCATGTCCTGTGTATAATACGGGTAATAATCCCGAAGATTGATTTTCTTCATAGTAATTTCCTCCAATTTCGATGTTTGAGTTGATGGCAAAATCGAAATCAGAGGGTGGGCTGCGGCAGCGATAAGGTCTTAGTTTCTTTCTGATTGAAAAAAGGGTACAAAAAAGCGCGCCCGTACAAAGAACAGGCGCGCAAAAGCAGCAGTATGAAATTTCTCCGGGAGGCTGACGGCGAAAATGCTCAAACTTTGTCGAAACCAAAAACGCCGCAATCCATACGAACTGGACTACGACGTATAGGTGACTGAATGTAAAGCAGTTTATCTGCGGATCTGTGTTGCATAGACGCATAGGCATTTCCTCCCATTAAGGAGGAACCTGAATCGGCTGTTTGATACCTCCTCGGGAGTAAATTATATTGGTTATGTTTCCTGTATCAGTCCGCAGACATTCGCTTTTTACTCTTTATATTCGCAATTTTCTACATATTCTGCTCTTAGAATATATGTTGCAAAAAGCAAGCCCACAAGGGGAAAACGACACCTTGTGGGCTCATGTTATAGATGTTCAAATTTATAGCCGATCCCGGCGACACTCTCAATATAGTTTGGAAGATCCGGTTCATAACGTAACTTCTTACGCAGCTTACTTATATGATTATGAATCGCTTTTCTCGAATAGAAATCACAATCCTCTTTCCAAACCAAATCGGTAATCAGTTCGTAAGTAAAAACACGTTTGGGATTGGCAATGAGCAATGCCAGTATATCAAACTCTTTACTTGTCAGGTTGATAATCCGTTCACGAACCCTGACAGTGCGGTGCTCCAGGCATAGATAAAGCTCGCCTTCCTGTATTTCTGTTAGAGGATTCTTCTTTGCTGCGGAGGAAGTGTGACAGGAATTGAATACCGTTCCATGACAGACTCCCTGTTCCAAAATATATTGCATTAGAGCATTCTTTTGTTCCTCGTTAAGAAGCAGAAATAACTTTTCTCCAATCTGCTTACCAGATTCTTCTATATCAAAAACAGCTAATGTCCCATCACATCATCACCTCCGTAAAATTTTCATTCCACAAAGAACAGAACCCGCCGGATCAGCTCTGGGATATTGACCGGGGCGGTGATATAGTCGTTCACGCCCTCATGCCGGTATTCATATTCCGTGGCAAGG
>JBJEMO010000188.1:0-7553 GCA_051879715.1 Bilifractor sp. | reverse complement strand
CAAATCTATTGCTCTTACCCACAGATCCTCGGGAAGCAAACCACTTAATACATTTTATATAAGCCGCCGCAGCCGGACATACAAGATCAAGAGTACAGAGTACGATAATTGGAGCCCCATTCATTATGACGGGAAGTACCTGTATGAAATGAAATTATTAGATGATGGGAAGAACTGTGAAATTCGTAAAGAATACTTTCCGCGATACAAATTTAAAGTGAATGATTCAACTGCCGCCGATTATGCGGCTGCTGAGGTCGTCACTTCCTTTAGCACAGAGCTCTATCATGTGACCATTACAAATGGCTACAGCAGCACAGAAGACTATTATGACGAAGAAACAGGGTATTGCTATGCACAATACAGGGATCAGTATTTTGACGGGAACGATGGATACATTTATGTTATAGGGTCATACACGAGAAGAGATCCAAACCATCAGCATCAGATTTGCTATTTTACCATTAACTATGGGGACGGGTCGTGGAAAAAGAGCGATACCATATGGATTTCCATTTCCCCTTCTTGGAGCTTCGTAGCTGAGACAGCATATCTTTCTGACTTTCAGTGGGGAAACACATCGGCAAAGACTGACAAACTTGGTTATGGACATGATAGCTCATATTACTACATGGATAGCAACAGCCTGGCTCTGTCCAAAGGTTATATTTATTTAAAGAGCAATGACGCTAAAGGAATCATTATTATACCAATTGCGGAGCCGCTGAAGCAAAATAAAATTACTATTTACGATAAAAATTCATCAAATTTGGTACACAGTTTCCATGAGCAGAGCCATTCATATAATGGGCATCTTCACTTTTGCGTTCATGAATATGGGGACAACAACAAAGAATTCTACAAACCCGCAATTCTTTATCCTGATGGAGTATATATTATTGCGGATGTTGCAATTAATACGAATAATTGGAACTGGCCATATTATTCTTGGGATACAAGGAATTACGGTGGTTTTATTCTTTCTGATAAGCTTTCCGCATTTTCGTGTGTGTCCCCTTCGTATCAGGCGCAATATGGGTTTGAAGCGAATTATCTGGGCACAATCAATAATTTGTCTTCTCCAATTACCAAAACAGCCTCACAGACAATGAAAGTGATCTACACCCTTACCGATGTGGATGACGAAGAAAGCAGTGACACATGAAAAGGATCAATTACACCGGATCCTCGAAAATCATTAAGAGGCTCTGTGAACGAGTAAATGAAATCAATGTCAAACTTGGACTGACTCACAATGACGCATTCTATGGAGATCTCGGGCAGGAAGCATATGAGCATGCGCAGCTGACGTCCGGAAATCCGCACCATGTTACGGCAGAGGATTTGGGGCTCGATGGCGTGCGAGATCAGATTACTGCGCTGATGATCGCCTTTGGCGCACAGGCCCCCTGGGGTTGTCATGGTGACAATAATGAGGACTATATAGTGGATCACGACGGTGTGCCCATTGTTTTCCAGACGGATGCAGATGTACTTGCATGGCATTAACGGAAAGAGAGGATAGTAAAGAATGGCAGTAAAAACAATACCGGAATTGCCAGAAAAAACAACTGCCCTTGTCGATGCGGACTTGCTGGTGGTTGATGATGGCACGCACTCTTATAAGATTCCGTGGCGATTTTTCAAGACACTCTTGCCGGGCGTCACAAAAATGGAAGCGGATCAAGACGGAAACCTTATTTTGACACTGGCTGACGGCTCAAAAGTTCAGGCAAAAACTTCTGATCCGCTGAAGCAGGACAAGCTTACCTTTGACAATGCACCTGCTGCGAACTCAAATAATCCAGTTACCAGCAACGGCATATATACGGCGCTGAGTGAAAAACTGGACAGCAAGGAATATGTGAACTTTAGTGGGGCCTCACAGACGGAGGCAGGGAAGCCCGGAAGAGTGCCGGCACCGGACAGCCCGAATTCCTATCTGTCCGGTGCCGGTACATGGCTGAACGATCTGAAAAATCTTGTGGTTTCTGAGTTCACCGCGCAGGCGGCCGCATTCCCGGTACCTGCAGCAGGTGACACAATGGCCGTTGTTCTGGGTAAAATTTGCAAGTGGCTCACCGACATGCTTGCAAACACTGGCCAGCTCACGGCGGATGGCACCTACATAAAAAAAGCAAACACCCTTGCTCAAAATGAAACAGCCCTGGATACAGCTCTTGCTGATCTGGGGCTGTCTGTAGTTAATGGTATGCTCTGTGTCACTTATGAGACAGAGTAAGTTTAATTCAAGGAGGAAATAAATTATGTCACGAATTACAGAACCGCCCCTGTTGAACAAAACTGGGCTTCAGATTGTTGCCGCGCTGAACCACATCGGGCAGCAGGTTGGAGGGGGAGACCAGATCTGGGGATTCATTGAGGATAATGATATTCTGGATCCGGAAAAGCGTATCACTTATATTGGTGATGCTGTAGGCAAGGTGCCGATGGCCATTGAAGATGCAGCCACGGGCAAGGTCAATGAGGGCACCTGGGGCGACTTCATTGAGATGCTGGACAATCATCCGTGGATGGTTGATTTTGATGGTGTACCGGATTACCGCTTACAGGATGACGATTACACGAAAAAGCTGGACGGCACTGCTTCTGACGTATCCAACACCGACTATAAAGGAGGAGCATACGCCTGGATCCGACGTATATACAAGTCAGAGACTACCATAGGTTCAAAGCGTATTGTCAGCTTCTCTTTCGTGAAGCGCGACAATTATGAGCCAATTGGCTTTGTCGATTCTGATAACAATGTACTTGAGGGCGTATGGATCCCTATGTTTTATGGATCCCCGGATGGCAATGGCAAGATGCGTTCACTCGCTGGCATGCAGCCTTCTCATGATCATAATACTGATTATGAGCACACTGCAATTTCAGCCTGCGGAGCACGTCACAGATTTTATGGCGGAGGCATTGCAAAGACACTGGAAGACATTGAAATAATGCTCTGCAAGTCGAGCGATGTTCCCGGGGTGATCGGTACCGGAAACTGTTCCGGGTACAATGCATCTGCTACTCCCGCTGGTACAAATGGCGTTCTGGCAAATGCAGTCCTGGGCAATGGCAGATGGTTCGGTACAACAACCGGAAAGCAACTCAATAAGTATTTTCATTCCATTGTACTCGGATCCTATCAGCAGTGGATGAGAGATCCGTACTGTTTGCTGGTTAACGGCGAGTACAAGGTGAGTAAGAACTATACCTATGATCTGAGCGGAAATAGCTTTGAAGCAACCGGCATCAAGTTGCCGGCAACAGGCGGAGTATTTTACCCACATTTTTACAAAACAATTCCGGGCTTCGGATCCGTACCGATCAATTCTGATGGATACAAAGGATCTACAAGTCTGGGCGGCTGTGATGGTTTATGGGTAAATATTTCAGGCGTGATGGTGTCGCGACGTTTCGGTGCTTGCACCAGCGGTCTGGATGATGGGCCTCGGTACCTCAATGTGAACGATGGCGCGGGCCTTTCGTGGTGGAGCGTCGGCGCGGCCGATCTTCTTTTACCACCTGCCGGCGTGGCCGCGTAAGCGGACGCGCGGGGGGTCTGGGGGCCCTCCCCCAGCCTTAAATTCCACGCGTGCATATTGTAACTGTAGATTGCTTATTTTAGTATTTCTTTTTCTCATGATGAAATACAGGAGCGCGGCTACACGGATCTCGGAAGGCCGTGCTCTTTTATAAGCACGATTTATTGACAGAGGATTTGATCAGCGCCAGCTTGTGCGCTTGTGTCGCTACGTTTCGGTAATTGCAACAACGGTCTGAATGATGGGCCTCGGTACCTCAATGTGAACAATGGCGCGGGCAATTCGTGGTGGAACATCGGCGCGGCCGACTTCAAACTCATTTATGGAAGATTAACCAAATGCTGATCATTTTCTTACACCCCTGAGCGCTGAAACGCGCCTTACTCGCCATTACTGGAAAGATGAGTGGAAATAAATCGAAGCAGGGCGGGACTGTGGAGCGGTCGTACTTGCTTTCCCGTATGAGATAGAAGACAAAATATCTATGCTGTATCCAGAATATCTTGAAATCACAAAAGAAGTAGGATTTATTCGACGAAATGCAAATGCGTCGTATAAGCCCAAAATGGTTGAAAGAAATAAACGATATAAGTACCTGTTCAAAAGAATGTTGGATGAAGCCAACATAAAGCGTGCCTATAAAAATCTCAGAAAAGGAAAAACCAAAAGACGCGAAATTAAATACATTGACGCGCATTATGAGGAAGAAGCAGAGAAAATGCGTATCATGATCCTGAATTCAAGACCGGGAGCAGAACATCCTGAACTTGGATATCATCCGCCAATCAAGAGAAAGGTAAAGCATGTTAATGAACGCGGAAAAGATCGGCGCATTTATATGCCGGAGATCCATGAACAATGGCTCCATCATATCATCATTTTGATCCTGGGCCCGATTATCACGCGGACAGCCTATCAATACAGCTGCGGATCTATTCCAAAGCGCGGTGCGCACTACGGAGCAAAATATATCCAGAAGTGTATCGCACGTGGCAAAGCCTCCAGGCATTTTGCCAAACTTGATATTCGACACTTTTACGACAGCACAAGGATCCGTATCATAATGCAGGAACTGGCAACAATTATTCTGGATGACTGGTTTTTATATGTCGTCAACCTTTGTTTTTATGGCTTTAATAAAGGGATCCCTTTGGGATTTTACCTTTCCCAGTGGCTCGCCAATTTCCTTCTGGAGCCGGTTGACCGCTTCATCGTGGATGTGCTGCAGATCCCTGAATATTGCCGGTATATGGATGATATGTGGTTGGCTGATAACGCAAAGAAACTGTTGCACAAAGCAGTATCCGCGATTCAGATGCTGCTTGGGCGCATGTTTCGCTTAAAGCTCAAGCACAACTATCAGGTGATCAGATTTGAGTATGTGAAGAAGAACGGTGAACACATAGGCAGGCCCGTTGATATGATGGGCTTTGTCTTTTACCGGTCAAAAACTTTGATGAGGAAGTACGTCATGCTTAACACAGTAAGACTTGTGCATCGTCTTCATAAAGAAGCAGAGGCCGGAAAGCGCTGGTTTACTTCTCACGTCAGAGCAGTATTATCCGGGATGGGGTGGTTCAAGCATACCAACTCCTATGACTGCTATCTGACGTACATTAAGCCATACATCAATATAGGTAAATTGAAACGCGTAATATCAAAAATCGATAAGAGAGAAAGGAAGGCATCCTATGACAGATTGGGTAGAAGAGCATTGCTCAGCGCAGCCTGATGAGGTGCAAAGCATTGCCCCGGATCGGCTGATCCAGAGAAAGGACATTAAGGAGATCAGGCATGAGGCAGAAGATGACAGGCCCGCATGGCGGGAGTTCGTGTGCCTCAGCAGGACCCTGTCCACTTCTGAATACACGGAAATCCTGAAAGAAAAAGCAGAGGCAACAGATGCTTACATTGACATGGTATTGAATACAGAGGAGGCTTGACATGCATAGCAAAAAATATGATATGGTCAAATATTATTATGATCAGGCTTTGTGGTCCCTCGGCTGGGTCCGCAGGGCGGTGAAATGCAAGTATATTACCGAAGATGAGTTTGAAGAAATCACCGGGCAGAAATACTAAAGCATAGGACATCCGGCCGATAGATGAGTAGAGATGGAAAAAGCTACACAAGAATAGCAACTTGTAACTGATTGTTTACGCACTCTTTTCAGAGTGCCGCTTTGAACTCTGGAGAGAAAGTGCTTATGACTGCTTGGGACTATCTAAACAACCTGACCCATTTATTTATGGGTCCACAAATTGGGAACCGTATATTTTTGGCATTACTATTGCTCATTGTTATACTCACTATGCTTCAGCTGTCGAGGCTTCCTGTCAAGCCCTGGAGCGCAATTGCACGCGCCCTAGGGAAAGCATTGAATGCGGAATTCTTGACGGAGATCAGGGATCTGCAAAAACAGGTATCCTCCCTGGAAAAGGATCTGGATAAGAGAGACACGGACCTGCACAGCCAGCTGGACACAATTGAACAGCATCGTATCGAGGATAAACGCGAAGCGAAAGAAAGAGATCTGATGAGGGATGCTATTACAGCTCGCTATCGCCTGATCCGGTGCGCGGATGAAATCCGGCAGGGCATGCAGCACTCACAGGAAGCATTTGAGCAGATGCTGGAAGATAAGGACCTTTACGAAAAATATTGTACTGATCACCCGGAGTTTCCCAACAGTAAAGCAAATGCGTCAATCAAATTGGTTCAGGACACCTACGAAATGTGCTTAAAAGAAAATAAATTTAAGTAAAAGAAAGAGAGGAATTTACTATGGATTTTGGAATCACCAGTGTTGCTGCAATTACTGTTATTGCCTATCTGATTGGCATCGGCTGCAAGGCAATCAATTCAATACCCGATAACTGGATCCCTGTTGTGTGTGGAATCACCGGAGCAATCCTGGGAGCTGTCGGGCTGTATGCCATGCCGGACTTCCCTGCTCATGATATTATCACCGCCCTTGCGGTTGGGGCAGTAAGTGGCTTCGCTGCAACCGGTGTAAATCAGATTTATAAGCAGAATAAAACAAAGGGGGAGGAGTAAGGAGCATGGCTACACGAGAAACGACGGAAACAAAGAAGCCGCTGGATGAGAAAGAGGTAAAGAAGCCGGCAGCCAAAAGGGCATCATACAAAGGGGATTATAAGGTAAATCCCGCAAATGGCCTGAACATTCGTGATAATGCGGATGGCGCAATCCTGACCGCGATCCCGCAGGATCACGTTGTCACCTGCATGGGAAAGAAAATGGTCAGTGATGTCGCATGGCTCCATATAAAAACAGAATGGCAGGGAAAAGAAATTGAGGGATACTGCAACGGCGCATTCCTCAGCAAAATATGATATACTGAGAACGTGATCTTTCTCCATCTGGGCCCATCAATCTGTATTTCTGCAGGTTGGTGGACCCATTTTTTTTATACTCTTTTTTAAAGGTTTACACTCCAATTTTGACTTGTAAACTTTTGTAATCCTGTAAAACTTTTCCTGCCTATCTTTTTACAGGTTTACACGGGTTTACAAGTCTCTGTAAACCATTCGGGTCCGCATGGTTACTGCCTTTTCTTATATAGTTTACAAAATTACAAATATATTAAGTAAACTTATAAATATAAGTATATAGAGACATAATTCCCTTTGTACTATATATCTGTATAAGGCAATTGATTTTTTGTAACCCATGTAAACCAAAGAAAAAAAAAATGTGATGTTCAGTAAAATATAGTTGACTTACAAGCTGGGCTGTGCTATCTTCAATATAGTCAATAATATTTGACTACATAAGGAGGCTATAGCAATGAGGCAAAGAGAAAATCATTATTGGATTACGTACAGTCGCGAGGGTGAGGAAAAGCACCAGACATTGATTACTGGAGATCTGAAGAAGGTCGGAGCCATCGGAAATTTATTGCGGAAGAAAGGATTTCATGTTGATCGGACAGACAAGGCGTACCCAATCAACATGATGCGTAATCAGCATAACTTTGA
>JBJEMO010000187.1:0-7598 GCA_051879715.1 Bilifractor sp. | reverse complement strand
GATCGTGACGGAAATACCCTTGTACTTCGTCCTGATTTCACGCCTTCTGTAGCCCGTGCCGTGGCTATGTATTTTGGTGATGAGGAGATGCCGCTGCGGCTTTGTTACCATGGAAATATATACCGTAACAATCACTCATATCACGGAAGCCTGAATGAAAGCACGCAGATGGGTGTTGAATGCATGAACGATGACAGTGCCCAGGCTGACGCTGAGATTATTGCGCTTGTGGTTTCCACCATGCGGCGGGCAGGGCTGGAGAACTTTCAGGTAAGTATGGGTCATGTGGACTATTTCAACGCTCTGGCAGAAGAGGCTGGTCTCAGTGAAGAAGCCCTGCAGGAGCTGCAAAGCCTTCTTGCCACCCAGAACCGCTTCGGCGCCGAGGAACTGATTGATACACTGCATATCCGTCCGGACCTGAAGAAGGCTCTGATCGAGATGCCTGGCCTTTTTGGTAACGAGGAGGTGCTGGAACAGGCACGGGACCTGACCGGAAACCGCAGCTGCCGCGCAGCTGTAGACCGGATGGAGCAGATATACCATTTTCTGAAAATGTATGGCTGCGAAAATTACGTAACCTTCGACTTCGGTCTTGTGACAGAGTACAGCTATTACACAGGCATCATCTTCCAGGCGTACACTTATGGATCCGGTGACGCTTTGATCAAGGGAGGACGGTATAACCGTCTGGTCGAATATTTCGGAAAGAAATGCGCCGCCGTCGGGTTTGCCACGGAAATCGATGCCCTGCTCAGTGCCATTGAGCGTCAGAAAATATACCTCCCTGTAGAGGATATCAAGACAATGATTCTTTACCCCGAAGATCTGGAGGAAATGGCAATCCGTTATGCCAACTCCAGACGAAGCAGAGGCCTGGACGTGGCCTGTATCAGGTTTGCCTATGGTAAGGTCCTGGACGATTACCGCAGGTATGGCATGCGCAATCAGTTTGGTGGTATCATATATTTCCGCTCCATAGATGAGGTCTATGCGATCAATCTTTCCAATGGCAGCACGGAGCGCATCCACCCCTTTGATGGAAATGGAGGAAAGACACAATGAGATACCTTACCTTTGCACTTACAAAAGGTCGTCTGGCACAGCAGACGATGGCCACATTGGAAAAGCTGGGCATCAGCTGTGATGAGATGAAGGACAAAAACACCCGCAAGCTGATTTTCACCAATGAGCAGTACGGTCTCCGCTTCTTTCTGGCGAAGGGGCCTGATGTGCCGACCTATGTGGAGTACGGTGCAGCCGATATCGGTATCGTAGGGAAAGACACCATCCTGGAGGAAAACCGGAAGATCTATGAGGTACTGGACCTCGGCTACGGAAAATGCAGAATGTGTGTCTGCGGGCCTGCCTCTGCCAGAGAATATCTGGAGCATAATCAGCTGATCCGTGTCGCTACAAAATACCCGAATATTGCCAAGGATTATTTTTACAACAAAAAGAACCAGAATATGGAAATCATCAAGCTGAACGGATCCATCGAGCTCGCTCCGATCGTGGGACTTTCCGAGGTCATCGTTGATATCGTGGAAACCGGTACAACCCTGCGTGAAAACGGTCTGCAGGTATTGGAGGAGGTTTGCCCTCTCTCTGCGCGGATGGTCGTAAATCCTGTCAGCATGAAGATGGACAACGCCAGAATCACAGACCTGATCCGTCGGATCAAGGCGGTCCGCGCCAGCGAGCAGGACTGAAGAGGAGAGATAATCATGAAGATCGTTACTTTGAATGAGAATAACAAAAAAAAAGTGCAGGATAATATCCTGAAGAGAAGTCCTGCTGTCTTTGCAGAGCAGGAGGCCACTGTCCGTTCGATTATTGACGCTGTCAAGACCCGCGGAGATGAGGCAGTCTTTGAATATACAAAAAAGTTTGACAAGGCTGATATCAATAGGGACAACTTTCTTGTGACAGAAGCAGAAATCCGGGAGGCCTATCAGGAGGTAGATGACGCCCTTCTGCAGGTTGTCCGCAAAGCACTGGTGAATATCCGCAGCTTCCATGAAAAGCAGAAACGGAACAGCTGGATCACTACCACCGATAAAGGAACCATACTTGGTCAGAAGATCACACCCATGCAGAGAGTAGGCGTCTATGTTCCCGGAGGAAAGGCCGCTTATCCGTCCTCAGTTCTGATGAACATTGTTCCTGCAAAGGTTGCAGGAGTTGACGAAATCATCATGACTACTCCCTGCAATGCAGAGGGAAAGGTGAACCCGGTAGTTCTTGTGGCAGCACACGAAGCGGGCGCTGACCGCGTCTTCAAGGTCGGCGGTGCCCAGGCGATTGCTGCACTTGCCTTCGGAACAGAAAGCATCCCGAAGGTGGACAAGATCGTGGGCCCAGGTAATATTTTTGTAGCGCTTGCCAAGAAAGCTGTCTACGGAAATGTGAGCATTGATTCAGTAGCAGGTCCCTCTGAAATCCTGGTGCTGGCAGATGAAACAGCAAATCCGAGATACGTAGCAGCAGATCTCCTGTCCCAGGCAGAGCATGATGAGATGGCATCCGCTGTCCTGATCACCACCAGCTCCGAATTGGCCAAGAAGGTCAGCGAAGAGGTTGATGGCTTCGTGAAGGTACTTTCCAGAAGAGAAATCATACAGAAATCGCTGGACAGATTCGGCCGGATTCTGGTTGCCCCAAGCAGACAGGAAGCAATCGATGCGGCAAATCTGTTCGCACCGGAGCATCTGGAAATTGTAATGAAGGATGCATTTGAAGTGATGACAAAGATCCGCAATGCAGGAGCTATCTTCATTGGCGAATACAGCAGCGAACCGCTGGGAGATTATTTCGCCGGCCCGAACCATATTCTTCCTACAAGTGGGACCGCGAGATTTTTCTCGCCCCTTGGTGTAGATGATTTCATCAAGAAATCAAGCATCATCCACTATTCCAGAGAGGCACTGAAGGAAATCCACGAGGATATTGAGCAGTTTGCCCGCTGCGAACGGCTTACCGCGCATGCCAATTCCATTGCGGTCCGTTTTGAGAATGACGAGGACTGATCCATGAGCAGAACAGCAACCGTAACCAGAAATACAAAAGAGACGCAGATCAGCCTGACGCTGAACCTGGATGGTACCGGAAAGACAGATCTGCACACAGGTGTGGGATTTTTTGATCATATGCTGGACGGCTTTGCCCGCCATGGCCTGTTTGACCTGTCTGTGCAGGTAAATGGGGATTTGCAGGTGGACGATCACCACACAATCGAGGACACAGGGATCGTGCTTGGCACAGCCATCCGTCAGGCAGTCGGCGAAAAGAAGGGCATCCGTCGTTTCGGAAGCAGCATCCTTCCGATGGACGAGACACTGGTGCTGACCGCCATTGACCTCTCAGGCCGGCCATATTTCGTGTATGATGCGGCATTTACAGGAGACCGGATGGGCGATATGAGCACCCAGATGGTAAGAGAATTCTTCTATGCAATCTCCTATTCTGCAGAAATGAATCTTCACATGAAGGTCATGTACGGGGAGAATGATCATCACAAGGCGGAGGCACTGTTCAAGTCCTTCGGCAAATCTCTGGACCAGGCAGTATCGAGAGATTCCAGAATCGCAGATGTTCTCTCCACAAAGGGGAGTCTGTGACCGATCCGTAAATACTGTAATATCCAATAAACAAATATGATGTCAGGGTCAGAAGATGTATGCTCATGAAATTGTCTTAAGCACTTGCCAGCTGGCCCCAATCAATATCATACAATATAAAAGTGAGGCACACAAACCATGCATGCACCCAAAGCAAAGACGAACCTTGTATCCATGGAAGGAAAAATATCCTGGAGTGACTTCAAGCTGAACGAAAACGGACTGATTCCCTGCATTGTACAGGATGATCAGACCGGTCAGGTTCTGATGCTGGCCTATATGAATGAGGAAGCATTCCGGAAGACTATGGAAAGCGGCCGCATGACATATTGGAGCAGAAGCCGCAGTGAGCTCTGGATCAAGGGCATGACCTCAGGCCACTTCCAGTATGTAAAATCCATGTATCTGGACTGTGACAACGACACTCTTCTCGCAAAGGTAGAGCAGATCGGAGCTGCCTGCCATACCGGAAGCTATTCCTGCTTCTTTCAGGAGATTCTGCAGACGGATAAGGTACAATGAACTGCAGCGTAACTTAACCTTGCATATCCTGCTTCCTTCATCTATAATGTTGGATACACACTGAGGATGTCTCATCGGGGCATCCTGGCTGTATGCAAATGGGGGAAGCAGGTGCAATTCCTGCGCTGTCCCGCAACTGTAAGTATCATCAGGATATAAGCCAGAACACCCACATACGGTACTGCAAATGACACGATGGATGGATGATTGCAAAACCGACAGTGGGTATATGCGATTTTCCAGCTGGTCGTTTCCTTACCGGGAAACGATTTTTTTATGTGATTTTTTTGTTATACAAGGAGACTAGTATTATGGCAGGTATTTTATTCGGTATTGGTGTTGGTCCTGGCGACCCGGAATTAATGACATTGAAGGCATGTCGTATTCTTCGGGAAAATGAGGTGATAGCAGCGCCTGGTGAGAATGTAAAGGAGACTGTGGCATATAAAATCGCCGTGCAGGCAGTTCCGGAAATTGCAGATAAGACCCTGCTTCCGATCTTCATGCCAATGGTCATGAACAAGGCTGAGCAGATTGAAAATCATAAAAAAGGCGCAAAGCAGATTGAAAGGGTTCTCGATGAGGGAAAAAATGTGGCTTTCATAACATTAGGAGATCCGACAATCTACTCCACCTTTTCCTATGTACAGGAAATCGTGGAAGCCGATGGCTATAATACCACTCTCATCAGTGGTATTACTTCCTTCTGTGCAGCTGCAGCAGCTCTGAACATTCCGCTCACAGAATGGACAGAGCAGCTCCATGTCATACCTGCCGTGCACAAGCTGGACGTCGCCCTGGATCAGCCTGGGACTTACGTACTGATGAAGTCCGGCAGCCATATGGATGCTGTAAAACAAAACCTTCGCGCATCCGGCAGGAAAGTAGAGATGGTGGAAAACTGCGGAATGCCGGAGCAGAAAATCTACCGTTCCCTGGATGAGATTCCGGATGATGCAGGTTATTTTTCACTGATCATAGCAAAAGAGCAGTAAGGTAACAGTGAAACAGATGTATTTTCGTCTCTGTAAAGACAAGACCCTTCTGTGGCAAATGCCTTTTGCATACTACAAGAACATGAAAAAAATAATAAACCATACCAGATTTTGCAGGATCATGATCTGCATTCTGCTTTCATCTGCGCTTCTGTTTCTTCCACCCTGCAGAATGACAGCCTTTGCTGATGCGGAACACAGCGATGTGGCAGGGAGCGGTGAAACTGCTTCATCAAAGGCAGTCGGACGCTATGGCATGACACCCATTTCGGCTGAGAATGTAAAGGATGGCACCTACGATATCGACGTCGATGTGAGTTCATCCTTTTTCCGGATTGATGATTGCAAGCTGACCGTGAAAAATGGCGAGATGACCGCTGTCATTGAGCTGGATACATTTTCCTACTCCCTGATCTTTAACGGTACTGCAAAGGAAGCGGCGGCAGCAGATGCTTCTGATTATATTGAGATCGAAGAAGACGATGCCGGATACGCATCATTTACCCTTCCGGTTGCCGCACTGGATCAGCAGATTTCCATCGCTTCCTATAGTGTAAAGAAGAAAAAGTGGTACAACCGCACCATTCTCTTTGATGCGACCTCCCTGCCGGAGGACAGCCTGCTAGTGAAGCTTCCGGATTTTGACGCTATTGAAAATGGTCTGAAAGCTGAGGGCTATGACGTGGATACACTCGATGCATCTAATGACCTCTCAGGGGCAAATGGAAGCACCTCAGGTACTACTGGCACAGAACAGGGCAGCACTGAATCTGTTTCCTCCTCTTCAGCTTCGTCTGTTGTTTCTTCATCTGGCGCTGCCTCCGGCAAGGCACAGACCGGACTTGTGGAAAGTAAAAACGCAACAGGGGTGGACAAACCAGACGGTGAATATTCAATTGAAGTCAACATGACCGGCGGAAGCGGGCGGGCAAGTGTTACCTCTCCGACATTACTGGTTGTGAAAAATGGAAGAGCATATGCCAAGCTTTACTGGAGCAGCACCTACTATGACTATATGATCGTAGATGGTGTAAAATATCTGAACAACACAACGGACGGGGGTACCTCTACCTTTGTGATTCCCATAACCGCAATGGACGAGGCGGTCCCCGTCATTGCAGACACGACGGCAATGGGAGATCCGGTAGAAATCCAGTATCAGCTCACCTTCTACCAGGATACAATCGGCAGCAGAAACCTTGTTCCGCAGATTGCAACCCGGCGTGTCCTGATCATCGCACTGATCATCATTCTGGCAGGCGCAGTCCTCAGTTTTCTTACCCGGAAGCACCGCTATCGCTGAGCAGTTGTTTCTTCTGCCACTGTGCAGCCAATGTCACCAGCCATACACTTCGTGCCACCGAACAGCGGAGCAAAAACCATGATTGAAATAAAGAACCTGACAAAAAAATTCGATGACTTCACGGCTGTAGATCATCTGAACCTGCAAATCGGGACCGGTGAGTTCTTCGGGCTGCTCGGCTCTAACGGTGCAGGAAAAACCACGACCCTCAGCATGATCTCCACCGTCCTTCTTCCAACTGAAGGAGAAATCCTGATTGACGGAGAACGTGTAACACGGAAATCCTCTGTCCAGAAACGAAAGCTCTCCATTGTCACCCAGGAATACTCCATGCGTCAGGATATGACCATGGACGAGGTCATGGAATATCAGGGCAGACTCTACTATATGCCCCGTAAGGCGATCCGTGCAAAAACAAGCGAACTTCTGGAATTTGCAGGGCTGTCCGATTACCACAACCGGATTGTACGGCATCTGTCAGGAGGCATGAAGCGCAAGCTGATGATCTGCCGGGCACTGATGACAGATCCCGGAATTATTCTGCTGGATGAACCCACTGCCGGTATGGATGCCTTTGCGAGACGTCAGATGTGGGATCTGCTTCGGAAGCTTCAGAAACAGAACATCACTATTATCCTGACAACCCATTATATCGAAGAAGCGGAGGCGCTCTGCGACCGTGTCGCCTTCCTGCACAAGGGCAGGCTGGATGTTGTGGATACTCCTGAAAATCTTATCCATGCATTGGGAAAATATGCGGTGGATGAGATGAACAAAGACGGGCAGAAGAGCAGTTTCTTCTCCGACAGACGGGAAGCGATCGCTTATCTTGAAGGGCTGGACCCGGATGCCCAGGCGTCTCTTCGCCGGACTACGCTGGAGGATGCTTTTGTAGAACGCATCGGCAAACGTATTGGCCAGTCCGGACGCATGCAATAGTGAAGCGTTATTCTCGCAGGATAAAGTCCTGACAGATCAGTTCTATTGCTTTGATCAGGGCTTTTCCTGCAGCACTATCAGAACTTTCCAGACTGTGCTTTGAAAAGCATCTATAGAAGCATATATATTTATAATACCTGATATCTGCGCTTCTTAAGCACAGCATATACCAAAAATACAGGAAAAATATTACAGACAGGGTAAGGGAATGGGAATTGT
>JBJEMO010000186.1:0-7657 GCA_051879715.1 Bilifractor sp. | reverse complement strand
TGTATTCATTTTTTTCCTCCTTGCTGCTGTTTTGGTCAATCCAAATATAGCGCAGCCATAATGTACCATATTTCACCTGATTTGTTAACCATTTATCAAAAAATGCCTTCAGAAAATGGACAAAAAAAGCAAGATCATGAAGCCTTCCATGTGTATCATATATATGTGTATCAAATATATTTGAGGAGTTCCGTGAGAAAATGATGCTTAATCTTTACGTATATAGGATTCAGAAAAACGGGAAGCAGAAGAAACAACCAGAAGGCGGTTTCACCCGCGTTGAAGGATCCCGGATACCACAGGATATCCGTATTCTGAACGCAGCAGAGCATTTCGCAGGAGATCTGCGCAGAGAATCTCAGACAGAAATACATGCCGATTCACCGGAATCGCATTTTCCCACAATGCATTCCTGGAAAAATTTATCAGATGCACAGAAACATCCTGCTGCAATTTTGAAAACAGACAAAGGCAGACCCTTTCTTCGAATAAATGGCTGTACACGTGAAACGGATCCATCCATTCCTGATATTTCTGTTACAGACAGCGGGATGTACAGAATAATCGGAGTGGCAGACCGACGGATCGGTATTGATCTGCAGCAGAATGTTCTGCACAGTACTACCGATTCTGAAGAGGATGCCAGACGCTGCCGTAAACTGGCATCCAGATTTTTTCACCCCTGTGAATGTGCGTATGTTCTGGCAGCAGAGACAGAAATTCAGATTATCCGGCGTTTTTTCCGTATCTGGACAGCCAAGGAAGCATATGTAAAATATACCGGCAGTGGGATTGATGGAAGTTTTTCAACCTTTTCTGTCATTGAACCTGCTGAAGCGCATACAGCTGCTGCAGACCCTTATATATCCATCTGCAATCAGAATGCGCTTTATCTGAGATCTCCTGGTCTTTCCTGCTCTTTTATCTACCCAAAGCCGGATATGCATATAAATTATTACACGCTCTGTATATGTACAGATGTCATGGAACCGGCTGGTCTGCAAACCATGTCAGTACAGCAGGAATGTAATACCGGCCTTCAGAATTTTACACTGCTGCGCATCAGAAACAGTAGTGGCAGGCATGCAGACGAAAGGACAAAGGTGTGAATTATGATAAAACTTCTGGCTCTTGATCTTGATGGAACGACTCTTTTGGATTCCAGGTCCATAAGCGAGGGAAACCGAAGAGCTCTGAGCCGCATCTCGGCATCCGGTACAGAGGTTGTCATTGCAAGCGGGAGAGTCTTAACCTCTCTGCCCGAGTCTGTTTTTCAGATTCCCGGCATCCGGTATGCCATTACCTCAAACGGTGCTGCGATTTACCGGATTCCCTCGGAAGATGAGGCTGCTGCAGCACAAAGTACAAGAACAAAGAACGTCCCGGAGGTCTCTGGCTCGGAAGCAAACCATGATCCGCAGACACAGCAGTCCGGAACGGATCTGAAGGATCTTCTGGAGAGAAATCCGCAGGATTATACTGTCAGCTTCCGAAGACGACTTCTTTTTGCAAAACGCATCCGTCATCTGCCTCTGTCTGCCCGGAATGTACTGGATCTTCTGCAAATCACCGCGGAATATCCTTCAGAAACTTATCCGCTTTCTTATGAGACCTTTATTGACGGTGTTGCTTATGCATACACAGCTTATGTGAACGAGCCCGAACGTTTCGGCGCATTGCCTGGGCACATTGACTATATACGCACCACAAGGATCATGAAGGATGATATCCGTCAGTTTATCTATACCAACAGGGATCACCTGGATGGTCTGGATTTCGTTGTCGGTGATCCCGCGTTGTCCCTGACGCTCAGAGAAAAAATCATACGTACGTGTCCTGACGTTTATACAACCTCTTCCGTACCCAACCGGGTGGAAAATTCCAATGCAGGTGCAGGAAAGGGGTCTGCCCTCCGTTTTCTGATGCAGCGGCTTTCCGTTAATAAGGCGCAGACGGCAGCATTTGGTGACGCGGACAATGATATAGAAATGCTGAATACCGCAGGCATCGGCATCGCCATGGCAAACGGAACCGATCGTTGCAGATCGGCTGCCGACTATATCACACGTTCCTGTCGTGAAGATGGTCTGGCATATGCTCTTACCCATATTCTTCCCGGCAGGATCTGAGAACAAAAGACTGCACCCTTACGGAAAAGACAGCTCATCCTGCTTTCTGGCTCATAAGCTGCTGATAGCACTGCATGAAGGTATACATCTATGTTATCCGATTCCATTTTATGGGGCAGACTTATGCACAACCGTAAAAAAGCAGATTGACTGCTTCTCCTGTATGTGGTAAATTAAATGCCATACACTTTAGCGCGTCAACGTGTAACGCTTTTAAGCGTTAAAGTCTCTTGGCATATTTTTATTTCAGGGAGGAAATGAATATGAAATTAAAGAAAATCACATCCGTATGCCTGTCAGCGGTTATGGCCGGCGCGCTTCTCGCGGGCTGTGGAAGCACCAGCAGCCAGAGCGCAGCCTCAGGCACATCAGCAGGTGCTTCTGCTGCGACGTCTGCATCTTCAGCTGCAGATTCCGTTTCTGATGCAACAGTTTCTACATCCGGAACCACTTCTTCCAGCAAGAAATATACGATCGGTATCTGTCAGCTGGTACAGCACCCGGCTCTGGATGCTGCAACAAAGGGATTCGAGGATGAGCTCAAATCAGAGCTTGGAGAGGACAATGTAACATTTGATGAGCAGAATGCAGCAGGTGATGCGGCAACAGCAACGCAGATCTGCACCAATCTTGTATCCGAGAATGTAGACCTGATTCTTGCCAACGCAACCGCAGCACTTCAGTCCGCTGCAGCAGCCACCAGCACCATTCCGATTCTCGGAACCTCCATCACGGACTATGGCGTAGCACTGGATCTTGATAACTTCAGCGGAACAGTTGGCGGCAACATTTCCGGAACCTCAGATCTTCCTCCGCTGGACCAGCAGGCGGCTATGGTCACTGAACTCTTCCCGGACGCAAAAAATGTCGGTATACTGTACTGCTCAGCAGAGCCGAACTCCAAATACCAGGCTGATCAGGTAAAGGGATATCTGGAGGACGCAGGACTCACTGTAAATATCTACACCTTCTCTGATTCAAATGATGTAAGCTCTGTCACCGGCGAGGCCTGCAACAACAGCGATGTTCTTTACATTCCGACAGACAATACAGCTGCCTCCTGCACAGAGGCTATCAACAATGTCGCACTTCCCGCAAAGGTTCCGATCATCGCAGGTGAAGAGGGCATTATGGCAGGCTGCGGTGTTGCAACGCTTTCTATCGATTACTACGGCCTTGGACAGACCACCGGAAAGATGGCTGCACAGATTCTGACCGGAAAGGCTGATATTTCCGAGATGCCGATTCAGTATTATGATAATCCGGTGAAGGAATACAATCCTGACATCTGCAGCCAGCTTGGCATCACGGTTCCGGATGGATATACAGCTTACGAGGCAGACAGCTCTGACAGCAACTGACCTGAACCAGAGCCATTTGACCAGAAGTGATATCTCTCTTGTGGTGGGTTCAGCCAGTCAGACAGGACGCTTCTCATCTGTCTTTTCTGACCGTAATGCCCACGCCAAAGGGCCGTACGGGAAATGACCTTCTGGACGACCAGTGCACTGTAATAAAGTGATCTGAAAAAGTGCAGGATTTGTGACATCTGACACAGAAGTGTGTTATACTACTCAACGTGTTCCTGAAACAGATGAATTGATCGTCTCCCCACCATCGTGTGCCGAACACATGGTGGGGATTTTTCTGACAGAAGGTCTGCCGGTACGATTATATCGGAACCTTCAATACATGACATGTGCCAAAACAATATGAGCAGGAGGAGAAGTTATTTATGGCGGCATATTTTGCATCTTTAAATCCACTTGACCTGTTGGGCCGATTCCCATCGGGCATAGCGCAGGGTTTGATCTGGGGCATTATGGCCCTTGGCGTATACATCACGTTCCGTCTGCTTGATATCGCAGATCTGTCCGTCGATGGAACCTTTTCAACAGGAGCTGCAGTAACTGTTATGCTGATCCTGGCCGGATGGAATCCATGGGCGGCGCTGCTGATCGCATTTATTGCCGGTCTGATCGCAGGGTCCGTTACAGGTCTGCTTCATACAGCTTTTGGAATACCTGCCATTCTCGCAGGTATTCTGACGCAGTATGGCTTGTATTCCATTAACCTTGTTATCATGAAGATGAAGGCGAATCAGGCCATCAGCGTAGACAAATATAATCTGATTATTTCCGGCCGGAATGTACCGAGTGCCATCCTGGTGGGCGGCATTTTTGCTATCGTTCTGATTATCGTACTGTATATGTTCTTTGGTACGGAGCTTGGCTCTGCCATCCGTGCAACCGGCTGCAATCAGCAGATGGCAAAGGCACAGGGCATCAACATTAACGCAATGAAGGTTCTGGGTCTTGCCCTTTCCAATGGCATTGTTGCCGTTGCCGGAGGCCTTGCTGCACAGTATTCCGGTTTCGCAGATGTCAACAGCGGACGTGGTTCCATCGTTATAGGTCTTGCCGCCGTCATCATCGGTGAAGTTCTCGGAGAAGCTATTCTGCACAAGCGTCTGAATTTCATGGGCCGCCTGATTTTTGTCATTGTTGGCGGCATTATCTATTACCTTGTTTACACGCTTGTACTATGGCTCAAGATTGATTCCAATCTGATGAAACTGTTTACGGCTATTATCGTTGCCGTCTTCCTTGCTGTTCCATATCTGAAGGGACAGGCAAAGAGCTCCTTTAGCAGAGCTGGCAAGAACTCGAAAACGGAGGGAAAGTAAATGTTAGAGATCCGAAATATCAGCAAAACATTTAACCCCGGAACAATTAACGAGAAGAAAGCACTGCAGGGCGTCAGTCTTACACTCAACGATGGCGATTTTGTCACCGTGATCGGAGGAAATGGTGCCGGAAAGTCTACACTTCTGAATGCCATTGCCGGAGTGTGGCCGGTAGACACCGGTTCGATTCTCATTGATGGCCAGAATGTAACCGGTCTTCCGGACTACAGACGCGCAAAGCTGATCGGCCGTGTCTTTCAGGACCCGATGACCGGTACTGCTGCAACCATGCAGATTGATGAGAACCTTGCACTTGCAAGACGCCGGGGAACCCGCAGAGGTCTCAGATGGGGCGTCACCGCCGCTGAACGTGTGGAATACCGGGAACAGCTGAAAATCCTCAATCTTGGATTGGAGGACAGACTCACAGCAAAGGTCGGTCTGCTCTCCGGCGGTCAGCGTCAGGCTCTTACGCTGCTGATGGCAACAATGCAGAAGCCAAAGCTTCTTCTGCTGGATGAGCATACGGCAGCTCTGGACCCCAAGACCGCAGAAAAAGTACTGCATGCCACAGAAACCATTATCAACCGGGATCATCTGACAGCACTCATGATTACACATAACATGAAGGACGCCATCACTCATGGCAACCGCCTGATCATGATGCACGAGGGCAACATCATCTATGATGTATCCGGTGAAGACAAGAAAAACCTGACCGTATCCCAGCTTCTTGATAAATTTGAAGAGGTGTCCGGCAAGGAGTTCGCGAACGACAAGATGATGCTTGGCATATGATTTCCAGGATATAGAGCAGTCAGACACATATGTCTTTGCATTGTATCGGACGTGAGGGTAATCCTGATAATTGTCTTAATCATTTACTTTTGGAAACTGAACCATGAATAAACAAAGCAATAAGGATCAGCAAAACACAAATATCGTATCCCCTGTGACAGAAGAGACACAGTCTGTCACGGGGGATACTCCTTTATCAGAAAATAAAGTCCTTGTTGAAAAGGAACTGGAATCCCTGAAAAGCAGCCGCCGCAGCGCTGACCTGGCAGCCAAACAGCGGAAGTGGGAGAAGCGGCAGAAACGCAGAAAAGCGCAGGAAGAAGCGGCACAGATTGCAGAATGCCGGGAAATAGAAGCACGCAGGCGCATCCAGGAGCAGTTTATGACAGAAGCTGTTGCAGAAGCGAAGAAAGCTGCTGCAATCAATGAAGTGCCGATTGGGTGCGTTATTGTAAAGAACGGAGAAATCATCGCCCGGGGATATAACCGGCGCAACATTGATGCAAGCACGCTTTCACATGCTGAGATGAATGCGATCCGTGACGCCTGCCATGTGCTGGGAGACTGGCGGCTTGAGGGGTGCACGATGTATGTGACCTTGGAACCATGTCCGATGTGTGCGGGCGCCATCGTTCAGTCCCGTCTGGACGAGGTAGTGATCGGATGCATGAACCCGAAGGCCGGCTGTGCCGGCTCCGTACTGAATCTCATGCAGGTTCCGGGCTTTAATCATAAAGTAAAAACTACAAAAGGCATACTGGAAACAGAATGCAGCGAAATCCTGCAAAGGTTCTTTGCGGATCTTCGCAGGGGAAAATCATGAATGGTTTTCCTTTACTTTTGAAAATCCCTATGCTATATTGAGAAAGCATGAGTTTTAACCGTGATTCAGATTCTGGAACTCCGACCGGATCTTAATCACAGGCGATTAGAAAGATACAGGAGGAATTACAATGATTACAAAAGAACTCAAACAGCAGATTATCAAGGAGTATGCAAGAACAGAGGGCGACACTGGTTCACCAGAGGTTCAGGTTGCCATCCTCACAGAGAGAATCAAGGAGCTCACAGAGCATCTGAAGACAAACCATAAGGACCATCATTCCAGACGTGGTCTTCTGAAGATGGTTGGTAAAAGACGCGGACTTCTTGACTACCTCAAGAAGACAGATATCGATAGATATCGTGCACTGATCGAGAAGCTGGGACTTCGTAAGTAATCGAAACGCTTTCAGGGCGGGTAGGACTCACCTATCCGCCCTGTTTCCGTGTTCCCTGGAAATATTTAATACTGCCACAGCGCAGACCTGTAAGACTTTCGGGGTTGGAAATAGCCGGACAGACCGGACGGGTGTATATATTTCCGTCCACCGGATCAAATGGCATTCGCCGAGAAGAAAAGGAGTAAAGATGGAAGAAAACAAAACATTCTCAACCAGACTTGAGAACAACTACAAGACCTATGAGATGGACCTGGCAGGAAGAAAGCTCTCCGTAGATATCGGAAGAGTAGGCAAGCAGGCAAACGGATGCGCCTTCATCCACTACGGTGATACAACGCTTCTGTGCACCGCAACGGCTTCAAAGGAGCCAAGGGAAGGCATTGACTTTTTCCCGCTTTCCGTAGAATTTGAAGAGAAAATGTATGCCGTAGGAAAATTCCCGGGCGGTTTCAACAAGAGAGAGGGAAAAGCGTCCGAGCATTCTGTGCTCACATCCCGTGTCATCGACCGTCCCATGCGTCCTCTTTTTCCGAAGGATTACAGAAACGATGTGACACTGAACAATATGGTCATGTCAGTAGATCCGGAATGCGACCCTGAGGTTGTCGCAATGCTGGGTGCTTCCCTGGCCACTTCTATTTCCGATATCCCATTTGATGGTCCCTGCGCTGCAACGCAGATCGGAATGATCGACGGCGAATTCGTCATCAACCCGGGCTATGAGCAGAAGGCAAAATCCACCCTTGCTCTGACCGTTGCTTCTACGAGAGAAAAGGTCATCATGATCGAAGCCGGCGCGCAGGAAATTCCGGAGCAGAAGA
>JBJEMO010000185.1:0-7853 GCA_051879715.1 Bilifractor sp. | reverse complement strand
TGAGTTAGACCCCATAGGAGTCTAGCTCATCTGATACTAACTAAATGACATTGCAGGTGAACTGTAACAAAAACACCTTCGTTTCAAATACTGTCCCTTCATTATAACCGCTTTCATTCCGAAAACAAAGAGTCATTATAGCATGAAAAAGCCTTCCACATTGAAAGAATGCGGGAAGCTTCTGTCTGATAGCTTCTGTGTAATCGCCTCTATATAATAGCTTCGGTGTGATAGCTTCTATGGAATAGCTTCTGCGGAATATTTTCCTTTGAGAGAACCTTGCAGTACCTGATGCTTCATGTTCATTATTCCCATTATGCCTCGGAGAGAAGACTTTCAACCAGCGCCGGTATCTTTCCAAAATCCTCATCATCCGGATTCCATAAGGAGCGGACCTCCTCGTCAATGACCTGGAATCCTGCCTCTGCAAGTTTTGCCTTCAGGTTCTTTACACTCTCACCGCTCCAGCCATAGCAGCCAAAGGCAGCAGCCTTCTTGTTCTTGAATTTCAGCTGTCTGAGGAACTCCAGCCATCCGGCAACGGAGGAAAGATAGTTGTTTGACACAGTCGGCGAACCAACAGCAATCGCTTTGGACCGGAAGATCTCTGTCATCACTTCATTCTTGTCTGATTTGGAGATGTTGAATACCTTCACAACCGTATCCGGGCTCTGTCTGTGGATCTCATCTGCGATCCTGTGGGCGATCTTCGCTGTTCCCTCCCACATGGTGTCATATGCGACTGTGACCTGGTTCTCCTGATATGCATCAGCCCATGCGGCATATTTCTCAACGATCTGCATCGGATTGTCTCTCCAGATCGCTCCGTGGGAAGGTGCAATCATCTCAATATCCAGATGGAAGCCCTCAATCTCCTTGAGCTTTCTTACCAGGAACGGAGCAAATGGATTCAGGATATTGGCGAAATACTTCATTGCCTCTTTATTCAGAATACACTGGTTTGCCTTGTCATTGAAAAGCTCTTCAACCGCATAATGCTGACCAAAGGCGTCATTGGAGAAGAGAATATTGTCGCCCGTCAGGAAGGTTGCCATTGAATCCGGCCAGTGCAGCATGCGCATCTCTACAAATACAAGCTTTTTCCCATTTCCGATATCAACGCTGTCACCGGTTTTTACAACATGGAAATTCCAGCCGCGCTTTCCATACTGCCCCTCGATGCTCTTTACCGCATTGGCAGTGCAGTAAATCGGTGTATCAGGAATTTCGTCCATGAGGGCGGTCAGCGAACCGGAATGATCGCATTCACCATGATTTGCCACAATGAAATCAATCTTGTGCAGATCAATCTCCTTTTTCAGATTCTCAACAAAATCAAATCTGTGTGGGATCCAGACGGTATCAATCAGGACGTTTTTCTCTTCCTCGATCAGGTAAGCATTCTGACTGGATCCATTCATAATAGAATAATCATCACCGTGGAAGCTTTCCAGCTCCCAGTCAAGATATCCTACCCAGCTGACATTGCCTTTCACATGCTTTCTCATTGTACGTCACTCCTCAACCTTCTCAATTGCTCCTACGGGACATTCATCCATAGCCTGCTCAGCAGTCGCCTCGGCATCCGCAGGTACATCCCCTTCAATCGCCTTGGATACGCCCTCATCTGTCATGGAAAAAACCTCCGGGCAGATTGACTCGCAAAGTCCACATCCAATACAGGTATCGTTGACAAAGTACTTCATTTCCTTCTCCTTTCATGAAACTGCACAGAATCACCGACAGTTTCTTGCTTTTTGTATTCTGCTTATTACAATACCATTATGGAAGTCCACGCAGAATTGTTCTGTAACATACGCAACGTATTTCGAATTTCAATTATTTGGCTCCCTATCGCTCGAGTATCTCTCCGATCAGACTTCCTTCAATGTCATGATAATTCAGGACAGGAGCCGGATTTACCGTATGCTCTCCGATCATTTTTTCCATCCAGACCATATCATACCAGGTGTCAAACTTGTATCCGCTGTCATGAAACTTTCCTACCATCCGAAATCCCAGATGTTCATGAAAACATGCACTGTTCCTTGTCAGATGGGCATCATCCTTTTTAGGATAGCCGATACAGGCATTCATGTTCAGGATATGCATTCTTTTCAAAATCATCTCCATCACACTGTATAGCTGTTTTCCCACACCATGATGGCGGATCGCGGCATCCAGATAAATCGTAGTCTCCACCGACCAGTCATAAGCCTCCCGCCCAACGAACGGACCAACGTAGCTGTAACCGACAATTTTCTCATCCTGAACAGCAACAATATAAGGGAATTTTTCCATCGTATGCTTCATTCTCCGCTGAAATTCTTCGAGTGATGGGACCGTCCATTCAAAGGTAATGGCTGTATTTTCTACATAATAGCGATATATTTCAAGAAGCCTGGAGGCGTCCTCCAGACTTGCATTACGGAATTGCACATTCTGATTCATGTCTATATCTCCTATCAGAGATTCTCCCTGATTTTTATAACAATTCTTTCGTCCATTTTTCCCATCCATGATATTTTTACAGGCTTCCATCTGTGCTAACAATCACGTTTTCCCTGTTCATACTTAGATTCATGAGCTCTTGGTCAGAATCGATTTAACAAAATCAACATATACAATTATATCATGCAATGAACATATGCAACTTAACGTAGTATAATATGTTGTAGTATAATTTTTCGGAATATTGTTTAGTGTTGTAGTATAATGATCCGGAATAATGTTTAGTGTAATTTATCGATAAAAGACTCTGTCCTTTCGATGGACACATATGTACAGGAGCAACAAAAATGGAACAATTGACAAACGCAGAACTGAAAGAACGAATCCAGGGGTTACTTGTAATTTTTGACGCGGTCCGGATCGTGGATCCCTCTGCTATGCGTCAGATCATATTCCGCGCCGATGGAGCTCCGGTAGCCTCCAAGGATTACTGCTTTGCATTCTGGAAAAAGAATTCCAGATGTGCAAACTGTATCTCTGCTCGTACATTTCAGACAAAACGCAGGGCATATAAATTTGAATTTGTCGATGATGATATCTATATGATCGTGACAGAATATATGGAAGTGGATGAAAAACCATGCGTCCTTGAATCAATCCTTCATCTGGATGACGGTGTCCTTATAGATGCATACGGAAAGAATCAGTTTGTCTCCCAGATCACCCGTTATAATGACCGTATGTATTTGGATTCACTGACAAATGTCCGCAACCGCCGTTTCTTTGATGAACAGGCTTCGGGGCTGACTGTCCAGGCAACTGCAATGATCGATATAGATCATTTCAAACAGATTAACGATACATGGCTGCACAAGGCAGGGGATGTTGCACTTCAGACAGTGGCAGACGTAATAATATCCAGCGTCCGGAAAAGCGATCTGGTGATCCGATATGGCGGAGACGAATTCTTAATCGCTTTTCAAGAAATCCCAAGAGAAGTATTTTCAAGAAAGCTCGAAGAAATCTGTGCCAACGCAAAAAAAGCCACAATACCCGGGTACCCACAGATATCGCTAACGCTCAGTATCGGAGGCATCTACGAGAAGGGTATGCTGATGGATGAAATAGAAAAGGCCGATGAAGAGTTGTATGAGGCCAAGAAAACGAGAGGCCACGTGGTCATAAAAACCGTTCCGTGACAAGGGGCCTTGACAAGGGGTCACATGACAAGAGGGGTCAGACTCCTTGTCACAGTAAAGCATCACCGTGATAAAGAACTTGACCCCTTGTCACGATTTGCTGTAGCATTGTGACAAAGTGCCTGACAATTTGTCATAGTGATTGCTGCTGTGAAGCTTTGCTAATTCTCTATCAGCCTTCCTTCTTCGTCATAGGAAACATCGCTGTATTTCTGCACAAGTTCCTGATATTCCTCCTCTGAATCAATGGTTTTCATTGCGTAGTGATGCTGCTTCTTATCCTTCTTCTTTCTCGGCTTTGCATCGAAATACGTATACGTTCCCTTCCTGACACCAAGGGCATTCTCAATTGCACTTGTCAGACCATTTGTACTGTACGTGGCTCCACTAATAGTATCTACAGTCAGTTCTTTTCCTTCTGTCACCTCAGAAATAACCGCAGGTGCAATGCGGAACAGGTACTCTTCATTGTCGTAATAAGAAAGAATGTGCACCGATTCTACCTGATGATCTTTTACGGTTACGGATACCTTTGTATCCCCACGGAAACCAGTGCCGCTTCCTACATACTCTCCATCCTGAAGATCTGACAGACTTTTGACTTCTGAAGAGGCAGAGGATTCCTTATCGCCCGAAGAAGACAAAGCAGCCACAGAAGCTGAAGATGCCGTAGAATTAATATTGTCCATTGATAAAGCATTTTCAACTGCCTGGGTCACCCCGTTACTGCTGAAGGTCGCTCCGCTGACGGTATCGACCTTAATATCCTGAGCACGGATCATGGCAGGAATCATCTCATCAATTACCTCCTGCATATAATCCTTATCATCCTCATACTCCGTCACATCAATCGATTCGATTTTTCCATCCTTTACCGTGACACGGACTTTCACATCGCCCCGGTACCCTTTTCCGGTCCCTTCAAAAACGCCATCCTGAAATTTTGTCTCACCGATCAATGCTTCAGAAGATGAAGCACTATCAGAATCTGTTCCGGAATTCGAGCTGCCAGACAATTCTGTTTCAGAAACTGCACTGCCAGAGGACAGGGTATCCTTCGTCTCATTTCCGCCAGCTGTTTTCAGGAGAAATGAGAAAAAAACAATCGCTACTGAAATCAGTATAAACACAAGCAGCAATCTTAGATAATGCCCTATCTCCTTTTTCCGAAGCAATTGACCACAGATATAGGATACAAAAATCCACGGGCAGAACATAAATATATTTTCCAGAAATACCATGACTGCACTTTTATCCGGATCATAATACATCGCGAAATGACTTTGGAAGGCAATGTACGCATAGATTTTGTTATGAATAAACAAAAATAAGCCCAAAGCCGCAAGCATGACCCCGACAGCTTCAAAGACGATCCTCTTCCATTTTTCCGCCCGTACTCCGAACAATCCCAGAACCATACCCCAATGCATACCAAGATGCATCCCGACAAAAATCATGCTCCAATATGACATCGCCAGATGCAGCGTTCTTGCTACAGTATTTGGAAGAATCCCCTGCATAAACGGAACAGCATATTTGCTGATTGCCATTCCCGAAAACGCTGTCAGAAAAAAAGACGCAAAAACACCTGCATTGATCACCAGTAGCAGGATACGGTTCGGATTGTATTTTCCCTTAAAGAGGTTTTTATACCATACCCGGTTGAGAATATTATGCACAACCACTAGGACAGTCATGGCAATTCCGATCCACTCATGCCAAAATCCGCCAACAACCTGAAAACTCATCAGGATTACCATGAAAATACTCAGTATGATATCAATCATTCTTTTTCGCACAGTACTTTTGCTCTGATGTGGCATAAGATCTTCCCTCCGATTTATTAACACCTTCTGTTAACAGCGTATACTATATCATCGCATATACAGAAACATTATACAATATATAATATCAGAATTGTTCGGCTATTAGACAACTACGCTCTTCTTGACGCTGAAACTGTGGAAGCAGATTTCTCTCTGCCAGATCCGCTCAATTCCGATGGAAAACTTGGAAACGATGCAGTTAACAATGCTGCCAAACAGCAGAAAAGAGAAATATGCTGATGCACTTTCAGGAGCACAAGTAAAATGAACTTAAAAGAGGGGCCAACAGCCCCTCTTTCAGCAATATTGTGTTGAATCCAGATCCAGATAACGGAGGTGATCACAAATAACCGTTTGTTTTCTCTCCTCCAGAATATAGATTGTAGGAGAAGAAAACCTGCCATCTCTTACAGGACATACAATAGCCTGTCCTGTCTCATTATAAATATTTTTACTAACGATCAGAATTATATCATTCAGGTATGGTTATGAAACAAAAAGATCGCCAGATATATTCCGGCAAAGCAACTGATAATCGTTCCTGCAATAATTGCGGCATGATATTCTGCCCCTGCGATCAGACCAGTGTCCGCCGTCAGAATCATTATTATGCCAAAAACAAAAGCAGCCAAATAGATCACCGGCAACAGCTTTTTCATATTGCCACACCTCCCTCACATCAGAACGGATAAAAAAACTCACTACGGATTGCAAATCTTACAGGGCTCATACCCGGCATTGATCGCCTCTTCCCGGCTTCCAAAGCTCACCTTGTTCTTTTCGGACATACGTCCCACACTGGAGCAGTCCGGCCTATGAAATTTGTGCGTATTCGCATTGCCAATATAGGATGCTGTAGTAGTCTGTGTCTCCTGCTGTGCCTGCGGGGCCTGCGTGACAGCCGGGGACCCCTGCGTAGAAGACTGATTACCGGAATTCTGCGCGCCGGAGTCCTGATTTCCGTTTTCCTGATTACTGCTCCCGGTAAACGCAGGACCGGAGCTGTCTCCTGTGGCATAATCGATCGTAATACCCGGCTGCACGTTATAGCAGTAGACGCAGAACAGCACACCTGCCCCCTTGTCCTCTACGGATTCTCCTTCCATCAGGACACCGGAGGCCAGGGCGTTGTTCCCCTCAAAAATTGGCGTAACACGGTACAATACATGATTTCCGGTCTCCTTGATGTAATCAGCCGTCATGTTCTCGAACGGCTCCATCCCATCCACATTCAAATACCGTGTTCCGGTGATCAGATTTTTTTCATTGGCATTTTCTCCGGTCAGCTGATAGCCGATCAGATGGCAGCGGTTGTACAGGTAATTTCCCTCAATGCCGTTATACTTGACGGTATGCCATCCTGTGGGCCTGACTTCTCCAATGTCTCCGCGCGGTTCCGTGGGCATGAGGTCCTGCCCGATACTGGCCGATGCAGCTGTGCACCGTCCCAGTGCGTCCAGGTCCCCATACTGTTCGTAGGAAGATGTTGTTAAATCCGCGTCCGAGAAATATGGAACATTATTGTTGACAGCGACATACGGATTTCCCGCATAAGCAGGGACATCTGCGAGATTGAAGGAAGCCGTTTCTGATTGTGCAGCTGCAGGTGCAGGCGTATCTGTAGCTGCTGTAGTCGGTGTGGGCGCATCTGACACTTCTTCTGCGGATACATCCGTGGATACAGAAGAAGAATCCACATATGCAGCAGATCCATCATTTAACGTCGTGGAAACAGAAGCTGCTGCGTCTGACGTACCTTCCTCAGAATCTGATGCAGTATAGATCTGTGCTGCATGTGCGTTTGCCGGTGTGGAAGATGTGCTTCCTGCATTTTTTGATATATATAATGTTCCGCCAATAAAAAACAGTACAATAATACTGAGAACAGCACGGACAGGTTTCTTTTTTTCTCCGGTCCATATACCGATAAATGGAGGAACAGGGAGCAGAATCAATGCAATAATCAGAAATATTATCCCGGAAGCAATTGCATTACCTGCGAACATCTCCAATATGATCATCAGATTAAACAGCACCAGAATCCAATGAAATATCTTTCTTGGTTTACTCATGATCTCCCCCATATCTCCACTGTGATCTTATCATGTGAATATCCCGGAAACTCCTCTGCAGACTGCAGTACCAGAGCGCATTCTTCCGGTCGCACGTCGAGAAATACATCCGCCGGATACCTCCTGTTCCAGAGGATTCTGACCATCCCGTCAATTTTTCCCTTATATGGCAGCAGCGGCTCTCCCTCTACAAAGCAGAAATCCCCGGCTTGTGCCTCATCCAGCGGATGTGGACTGATTCTTGCATTGACCGGAAGCGGAGAAAACTGACCGGCAGTATATTCCGTCATCCACAGAGCATGCCC
>JBJEMO010000184.1:0-7875 GCA_051879715.1 Bilifractor sp. | reverse complement strand
TGAGTTAGACCCCATAGGAGTCTAGCTCATCTGATACTAACTAAATGACATTGCCCCATAGGAGTCTAGCTCATCTGATACTAACTAAATGACATTGCCAGTGAACTGTACCGTAAATGAGAATCCCCATAACTGGCATAACATGAGGAATCGTGCTATGATACGAATAACTATGTAACAACAAAAGATAGAAAAGAGGCAATTGTCATGGAATTAATCAAAAGACCACGCCGTCTGCGCGAAAATCCGGTCATCCGCAAAATGGTCCGGGAGACGAGACTCGATAAATCATCTCTTGTGTATCCGATTTTTGTCATGGAAGGAGAAGGCATCACGGAAGAGATTCCGTCCATGCCCGGTCAGTATCGATACAGCATTGATACATTCATCGTAAAGCTCAGAGAGCTTCTGGAGCATGGCGTTTCCTCTGTCATAATCTTTGGCATTCCGGATACAAAGGATGAAGTCGGATCCAGCGCCTATGACAGCAATGGTATCGTGCAGCGTGCGCTTCGTGCCGCAAAAAAAGCGGTTCCGGAGATGTACTACATTACCGATGTATGCATGTGCGAATATACCTCCCATGGTCATTGCGGTGTATTAAAGGGAAATGACGTAGACAATGATCCGACCCTTGAGCTGCTGGCAAAGACAGCCCTGTCCCACGCAGAGGCCGGCGCAGACATGGTGGCCCCCTCTGATATGATGGACGGCAGAGTAATGGCTATCCGCAAAAAGCTCGATGAGAACGGATACTCCAGAGTGCCGATCATGTCCTATGCCGTAAAATATGCATCTGCCTTCTATGGTCCCTTCCGTGACGCGGCTGATTCCGCGCCGAAGTTTGGCGACAGAAAGACCTATCAGATGGATTTCCATAATGTACGGGAAGGTATCAAGGAAGCGCTGACCGACGTAGAAGAGGGAGCTGATATCATCATGGTCAAGCCTGCCATGTCATTCCTTGACGTGCTGACAAAGGTGCATGATGTCGTCAATGTTCCTGTTGCCTGCTATAGTGTGAGCGGTGAGTATGCAATGGTAAAGGCTGCAGCACAGCAGGGATGGATTGACGAGGACCGCATCGTCGGTGAGATGGCCGTTTCCGCATTCCGTGCAGGTGCACAGATATACATTACTTACTATGCAGAGCGGATTGCAAGGCTGATCGACGAGGGTGTTATCGGCTGATTGATGAAGGTGTCATCGGCTGATCCTGGATCAAATATCAGATATGGGATGAATACATCAGATACTGTATGAAGCACACGAGGTGAATGGTTATGGAAGAAAAGAAAGACCGCTCCGCCCTTCTTATGGAGCGGGCAAAAAAGGTAATCCCCGGAGGCGTCAATTCTCCGGTCCGCTCCTGGCAGAATGTCGGCATGACACCGAAATTCATTCAGGGTTCCACCGGTCCTTATATTTTCGATGTCGATGGGACAAAATACATAGACTATATCTGTTCCTGGGGGCCCATGATTCTCGGTCACAACAACGAGGAGGTGCTCGACGCTGTCGTCCGCACTGCCGAAAATGGACTGAGCTTTGGAACACCGACTGCTCTTGAAGTGGAAATTGCAGAGTATATCTGTGAGAGAATCCCCCACGTTGACATGATCCGCATGGTTAACTCGGGAACGGAAGCCGTGATGAGTGCAATCCGTCTGGCGAGGGGCTACACCGGAAGAAATAAGATCATCAAATTTGCAGGCAATTATCATGGGCACAGTGACTGCCTGCTCGTAGATGCCGGGTCCGGTCTGATGACCCAGGGAATCCCCGGCAGTGCAGGCGTTCCGGATGGCTGTACGAAGGATACGCTCAGCGCAGTGTATAACGATATTTCCAGTGTAGAGGAACTTTTCCAGGCAAATCCGGACGAAATTGCCTGCGTCATCGTAGAACCGGTAGCAGCCAACATGGGTGTGGTTCCGCCGCAGCAGGGCTTTCTGCAGGGACTTCGGGAGCTCTGCACCAGATACCATGCGCTCCTGATCTTTGATGAGGTCATTACCGGATTCCGCCTTGCCTTTGGCGGCGCAGCAGAAATGTACGGCATCACGCCGGACCTTGTGACCTATGGCAAAATCATCGGTGGCGGCATGCCGGTAGGTGCATATGGCGGCCGGAAAGAAATCATGGAGATGGTTGCTCCGCTGGGACCTGTCTACCAGGCAGGTACCCTTTCCGGAAATCCGGTGGCAATGGCAGCAGGTCTGGCACAGCTGAAGATCCTTTATGAGAACCGCTCGGAATACCAGACACTTGCCGATCGCGGAAACAAGCTGTATGATGGCATGAAGGAAATCATCCGGAGATACAATATGCCGGCAACCGTAAATCACGTCGGCTCCCTTGGCTCCGTTTTCTTCACGGACGCAGAGGTCACAAATTATTCCATCGCCAAAACTGCAGACACAGAAGAATTTGCAAGATACTTCCGGTTTATGCTGGAGCACTCCATCAATGTGGCTCCTTCACAGTTTGAGGCTATGTTCCTCTCTCTTGCACATACAGATGAGATCATTCAGTACACACTGGACACCTTTGAGGCATATGCAAAGGAGCGACAGAAGGAAATCACAAGCGCATTGTAATGGATTATACTCATCTATACAGATTTTTCTCATAGACAGCTGCGTGGCTTGCAAGGCTGTCGCAGCCTGTATTGTATATAACTTTATTCACTTTCGTGAATTAGTGTGAACCGGTCAATAGTTTCCGGAACACGGGAGGAACTTTATGCATGTGGAAATTTATACCGATGGAGCCGCCCGCGGCAACCCTGACGGACCCGGAGGATACGGATGTGTCCTGCAGTATACAGACAGCCGGAACACGCTCCACGAAAGAGAATTGTCCGCCGGTTACAGGAAGACAACCAACAACCGGATGGAGCTGATGGCGGCGATTGCCGCTCTGGAAGCGTTGAGCCGCCCCTGTGATGTCACCCTCCATTCCGACTCCCAGTATCTGGTGAACGCCTTCAATCAGCACTGGATCGATTCCTGGATCCGAAAGGGCTGGAAGCGGGGAAAGAATGAGCCGGTTAAAAACGTCGATCTCTGGAAAAGGCTTCTGGAAGCCAAAAAACCGCACCGGGTGACCTTTGTCTGGGTAAAGGGTCATGATGGAAATGCGCTCAATGAACGCTGCGACACACTTGCGACGACAGCCGCAGACGGAGAGAATCTTCTCACGGACCCCGGAATCTGAACAAGAATAAAGGAGTAATAATAAAATGACACTTTACGAAGAACTGCAGGCCCGCGGCCTGCTCGCACAGCTGACGGATGAAAAGGAAATTGCAGACCTGATCAATCAGGGCAGGGCAACCTTTTACATCGGCTTTGACCCGACCGCAGATTCCCTGCATGTCGGTCACTTTATGGCACTTCTGCTGATGAAACGTCTGCAGGCGGCCGGCAACAAACCGATCGCCCTCGTCGGAGGCGGAACCGCAATGATCGGTGACCCGTCCGGACGCACCGATATGCGGAAAATGATGACGGTAGACATGATCGATCATAACGTGGAATGCTTCAAAAAGCAGATGTCACGCTTTATCGAATTTGGCGAGGGAAAAGCACAGATTGTCAACAATGCGGACTGGCTCCGTGATCTGAATTTCCTGGAGTTTATGCGCGACATCGGCTCTCAGTTCAATGTAAACGAGATGCTTCGTGCGAGATGCTATGTAAACCGCATGCAGACAGGCCTGTCCTTCCTTGAATTTTCCTACATGCTTATGCAGAGCTACGATTTCTACAGACTGTATCAGGACTACGGCTGCCAGATGCAGTTCGGCGGAGACGACCAGTGGTCCAATATGCTCGGCGGTATCAATCTGATCCGCAAGAAGCTGAACAAGGATGCTTACGCCATGACCATCTCCCTGCTTCTCAAGCACGATGGTACCAAGATGGGCAAGACCGCCGGTGGCGCTGTGTGGCTGGACCCGGACAAGTACAAACCCTATGACTTCTACCAGTACTGGAGAAATGTAGATGACTCCGATGTGCTGAAGTTCCTACGCATGATGACTTTCCTTCCGCTGGAGCAGATCGACGAGATGGACAAGTGGGAGGGCAGCAAGCTGAACGAGGCCAAATCCATCCTGGCTTATGAGCTGACATCCCTCGTGCATGGCGAGGATGAGGCAAAGAAGGCGCAGGCTGGTGCAGAGGCCGTGTTCAAGGGTGCAGGAAGCCTGGATACAGTTCCTTCTGTTGTACTTACCTCTGATGATTTCAATGAGAATCAGGCCATTGACATCATCAGTCTTCTGGTAAAGACAGAGCAGTGTGCCTCCCGCTCCGACGCCCGCCGCGCCATCACAAAGGACCACAGCATCACCGTCGGAGATCAGAAGATCGATGATTTCAAATACGAAGTGAAGAAATCCGACATTCCCGAAGAGGGACTTCTGGTCAAAAAGGGAAAGAAGAACATCAAGAAGGTTGTAGTTGGATAATGCTGTGCTTTTAGCCTTCTGATTGCATTTTATCAATATTGATGTGTAAGCTGTGGATTGCGATATCCGGCTTCTGGTGGTATCATAAATTCCGTACGTGCTGCCGACGGGCAGGGACGTACGGAATTTTTTTATTATGAGGATTCGTGAACAACTGCAGAGTTCACGAAGGCAGGAGGATTAATCTGTTATGGCACCAAAGAAAAAATACGGAGTTAACGAGCTCCGTGAAATGTTCCTTTCATTTTTTGAATCAAAGGGATGTCTGCGGCTGAACAGTTTTTCACTCGTTCCGCACAACGACAATTCTCTTCTGATTATCAATTCCGGCATGGCACCCATGAAGCCCTGGTTCACCGGTCAGGAAATCCCACCGAGAAGAAGGGTTACCACCTGCCAGAAATGCATTCGTACCGGTGATCTGGAAAACGTTGGAAAGACAGCCCGTCACGGCACCTACTTTGAAATGCTTGGGAACTTCTCCTTCGGCGACTACTTCAAGAAGGAAGCCATACCGTGGGCATGGGAGTTTCTGACTGATGTAGTAGGGCTTGACGCAGATCGGCTTTATCCGTCCGTCTATGTCGATGATGAAGAGTCTTACAATATCTGGCTGAACGACATGCACATCCCTGCGGAGCGCATTTACAAGTTCGGCAAGGAAGATAATTTCTGGGAGCATGGCTCCGGACCCTGCGGCCCCTGTACCGAGATTTACTATGACCGTGGACCGGAATTCGGTAACGGACCGGAGGACGTCATGGGCGGAGAAGGCGACCGCTACATGGAAATCTGGAACGTCGTATTCTCCCAGTTCAACAACGACGGACATGGAAATTACACAGACCTGGTTCAGAAGAACATTGATACCGGAATGGGTCTGGAGCGTCTGGCAGTAGCTGTTCAGGAAGTAGGTTCCCTCTTTGATGTGGATACCGTAAAATCACTCCGTGACCTGGTCTGCAGCCTTGCAGGCGGCATTTCCTATGAGCAGCCGGGCACCCATGATACCGATGTATCCGTCCGGATCTGCACAGACCATGCCAGAGCAATGACCTTTATGATCTCTGATGGTATCATGCCTTCAAACAACGGAAGAGGCTATGTACTGCGCCGTATCATCCGTCGTGCTGTCCGCCACGGACGCAAGCTCGGCATCCAGGGATCCTTCCTGACCAAACTCGCCGAAAATGTCATCGAGGGTTCGAAGGACGGATATCCGGAGCTGGAAGAGAAGAGAGACTTTATTCTCAACGTCATCCAGGCCGAGGAGGATAAATTCGAGAAGACCTACGAGCAGGGCATGGAAATCCTGCAGGGCATGGAAAATGATCTGGAAGCCTCTGGCAGTAAGGAGCTCTCCGGTGAAGACGCTTTCAAGCTCTATGACACCTATGGATTCCCGATTGACAATACAAAGGAAATTCTTGAGGAGAAGGGTTATACCGTTGATGAGAAGGGCTTCAATGAAGCCATGCAGAAGCAGAGAAAAACTGCCCGTGAGGACCGCGTAAAATCCGGAAAGTCCTCTACCTATATGGGGGCAGCTGCCACAATTTATGAGGAGATGGATCCTGCCATCAATTCCACCTTCGTCGGCTATGACCGCACAAAGGCAGACAGCCGCATTGTTGCAATGGCTGCCTTTGCCGGTGAAGAGGAGGATACAGATTCCGTAGTGGAAGCTCTCTCTGACGGGCAGGCTGGCGCAATCATCACGGCCGAAACGCCATTCTATGGCACTATGGGAGGCCAGGTAGGGGACACCGGCATGATCATCCTGGGGACAGAGGACACCGAAGCCGCTGCTCTGGGAAAGGGTGCAGCCGTTTTCCAGGTTACATCTACAGAGCATGTTGCCGGTGACAAGATCGCACATATCGGAAAAGTAGTCAAAGGTATGTTCAAGCTGGGCGATACCGTATCCCTTCAGGTCGATGAGAAGGAGCGCATGGCAACCTGCCGCAACCACAGCGCAACCCATCTGCTGCAGAAAGCACTGCGTGAGGTACTTGGTACCCATGTGGAACAGGCCGGTTCCTATCAGGACGCATACCGTACCAGATTTGACTTCAGCCACTTCCAGGCAATGACCGCAGAGGAACTGAAGAAGGTAGAAGATCTGGTCAACGATAAGATTCAGGCAGCTCTTCCGGTCCGTACGGAGATCATGTCACTGGAGGATGCAAAAAAGAGCGGCGCGATGGCCCTTTTTGGAGAGAAATACGGAGACGAGGTGCGTGTGGTACGCATGGGTGACTTCTCCACAGAGCTCTGCGGTGGTACACACGTAAGCAATACACTTCAGATCGGCCAGTTCAAGATTCTCTCCGAGAGCGGAGTTGCTGCGGGTGTCCGCAGAATTGAGGCACTGACCGGTGATAATGTCAGACAGTACTATGAGAAGCTGGAGGGTCAGCTGCGCGATGCCGCATCTATCCTGAAGGCAACACCAGATACTCTGGCAGACCATATCCATAAGCTGCAGGAGGAACTGAAAGCCCTGCGCAGTGAAAATGAATCCCTGAAGGCAAAGGAAGCACAGAACGCCCTCGGTGATGTCTCAAAGAATGTCCAGGACATCAATGGCGTAAAGTTCCTGGCTTCTTCTGTAAAGGATGTAGATCCGGATGAGCTGAGAAATCTCGGCGACAGCCTCAAAGAAAAGATCGGAGAGGGAAGTGTCATTCTCCTGCTTGCCGATAACAGTGGCAAGGTAAACCTGATGTGCATGGCTGACGATGCTGCTGTCAAAAAAGGTGCCCATGCAGGAAATATCATTCGTTCTGCTGCGAAAATTCTCGGCGGAGGCGGTGGCGGACGTCCGAATATGGCCCAGGCCGGTGGAAAATATGCATCCAAAATCAACGAGGCGATTGCCGCTGCAGAATCTGTCCTGAAGGATCAGATTCATTAACCGGATTTTCAGCAGAAAAATTTCTGCTTGACGAAGAAAAATATTTTGATATAATTAAGGAAGTGCAAAAATACCCAAACAGTTGTATTTAGCACAATCTTACAACTGGAGGGAGGTTAGGTTTGGGCATATGGCTAACGTTATCGTAAAAGAGAACGAGACACTGGATAGCGCATTACGTCGTTTCAAGAGAAGCTGCGCAAAGGCTGGAATCCAGCAGGAAATCCGTAAGAGAGAACACTACGAGAAGCCGAGTGTTCGTCGCAAGAAGAAATCCGAAGCAGCTAGAAAACGTAAATATAATTAATTTGCACATGAGAAGCTCTGACATGTAAATGCCAGAGCTTTTCTTCTTATGTCACTATGCAGCAGCCGGCAGAGACAGCAAAGCAGGCTGTCAGAGCCCGAATCGATAACCCAAAAACGGTAAGCGTCAAATGATAGAGTGCTAACAAAAAATACTCCAAACAGTAAAGTTGGA
>JBJEMO010000183.1:0-7884 GCA_051879715.1 Bilifractor sp. | reverse complement strand
GTCTATCTATTGTTTTCGGTTGCTTGCTTCTTTACCGTACATGAGCATTTGCACCCGGATTGTCGTTACCATATCCCTCCAGAAGATTGATAACGCCCCAAATGCCTAAGCCTGCTCCAAGAGCGATAACAAGGGTCTGCAATACGTTTACTGCGCTGTTGAAAAATGCCATATAATATCCTCACTTTCTGCCGCTTTGCGGCGATAAAAATTGTTTGTTTTTGGTTTTGGGTATGAAAAAAGCCGCCTGTGTTCGGCGGCTGCGTCCTCGCGCTGCTTAAACTGCTGCGGCGCGGCGGTATTCAGTTGTCATTTTTGTAAGGGTTGATACGCTGCGGCTTCCTGCCACGCTCCAAGTAGGGGCGCGTACCATATAGCCCGTGTTTACAGTTCGGATAGATTACCACCTCCCTTTACGGTGCTGCGTCCTCCTGTACGTCGATTTCGTAGTAGTCAAATACTTCGTCCGGCTTTACGATAGCGGGGCGGCGTTTGATATGCTTTTCCATGTCAAAGGCGTTTTTCGGGTCTGCGTCGGACAGGTACTTGTATTTCGGGTGCTTCGTGATGTCGTACTTATCAGAGAAGAACGGGCGCACACCTCTAAGCTGCAAGATACATTTCCCGCCGTCCATGACCGCGATTTCGTCCTGCGTCATAAGCTCTTTGCCTAACTTCTGATAGTTCAGCCCATGCGAAAGCTCCCGCCCTCTGGTTTCGGAAGTGTTGAAGCTGTCAATCGTTTCTTTGCCTAAGATTTCCGATATTTCTTTGAGCGTCGTTTTTTCCTTGCCGCCCAAGAAAAGGGTCGTGTCGCAGTTGCCTACAATCGTGTCGGCGTTGTCCTTGTAGATTGCCTTTAGCTGCGACTGTGATTGCAAAATAATAGAAGCCGATATTTCGCGGCTTCGTATGGTCGCTATGAGCTTTTCAAACTTCGGGATTTGACCGATATTTGCAAATTCATCTAACAGGCAGCGTACATGAACAGGCAGCCGCCCGCCGTAAACGTCGTCGGCTTTATCGCATAACAGGTTGAAAAGCTGCGTGTAGAGAATGGAAACAACAAAATTGAAAGTGTCGTCGGTGTCGGAGATGATAACGAACAATGCCGTTTTTCTATCTCCCAAAGTGTCAAGCTCCATTTCGTCGGTTTCCATGAGTTCGCGCAGTTCCCGTATGTCAAAGGGGGCTAACCTTGCGCCGCAGGAAATAAGGATTGACTTTGCCGTTTTGCCTGTTGCTAATTGTCAAGGGTTTGTTGTACCACTCTTGGCATTCGCTTCGTGCAGAATCACCCGCTTCAGCCTGTCCTTCACGGTCTGACTGCCTTTCTCAGCAAAATGAACCACCACGTTATACTTCATATTTCCGATTTTCTCATGAAAAGAGGGGGCCGTTGTTTCGGCTCCCTCCGGTGTTACAATATTCAATTCTTCCGCCATATAATCTCCTTTCTCAAAGCGTAATATTTCTGTCTCTGCTAACCGTTCTCTTGTGGCTCTCGTTTTCAAGCATTCTCTCAAGATCCCGCTTATTGTGATTAAGCACTTCCATCTTGGCAAGATCCAAGGTGGCATCTGATAACGGTCTTTCTGTTTTCTGATACCTTTCTTTCAGACCATCAAGCTCCTTCTGCCATGCTTTGGGTGTGATCTTCTTGTCTGGCTCCTTAATCATATCTTTTAGAACATCACGGTGAATCTTATAAGTGTTAAGCTCTGTCTGATGCTTTTTCTTAAACTCTTCCGCCTGACTCTTTTTGAAGAACCCAAGAGGCTTGCCGTTCTTATCCTCTGCCTTTTTCAGCTTCCAATACTCGGCATTGACTTGCTGATATGGTTCATACTGCTCACGGAAAGCAAGAAGCTTTTCAAGATAATCCATGCGCACGGTCATATCACCTCTGCTCTTTTGAAGCTCGTCATATCTGCGCTGTGATGTCGTTCTGTCAGCCTGCATTTCATCAAAGGTAGTCCAGCCTTTACTCTGAACATAAGCCTCCATTTTCGCCTTGTCCTGCAGGGATGCACGATCAGAAACGGCACCGATAAACTTGCCCTTCATTATCGGCAATGTAAGACGGTTATTGTTACGCTCCGCCATCTTACGGATCACATCAATGATCTCGCTCTTGAATGCTTTTGCAACGGTAACCGGAATAGCCATGACTTCCGTAAGTTCTTCCTTGGCTCTTTCATAAGCAACACGGGCAGCATTTATAACAGCATTCTTTGCTATAATCTCTCGGTTGATATCGCCTCGGATTGTCCGGATCCCTGCACGCTCCATTGCACTTGCTTTCTCTCCAAGATGGATCTGAGGTATGATATCAAGTCCCTGCTCCTTAAAGGAACGATACTCCCAAAACTTATCCGTCATTCCGATCTTGGCATTAACCGCGTTTATTGTATCTGCAAGATCCTTTCTCCATATCTTCGCATTCTCCCTGCTATTCCAATCATTGGTCTGAATCGTTGAGCATTTCCATTGCTTACGGTTCTGCTTATCAACTTTCTGCTGTCCGGTCTTTTTATCAATGTCTGGGATGCGTTCTCCGTTCTCATCCCTCTGATAAACCTTCCTCTGTTTCGGCATCCAATTTCCCTGTTCATCAAGGCTCCGTAATGTGAGCATGATATGGCAATGCAAGTTCCTCTGCCCCTGCTTGTTTTCAGAATCATGGATGGCATACTGAACACACATACCTTTGCTGACAAAGTTCCGCTCGCAATAATCCTTCACCACTTCCTTGGCAAGATCATAGCTCCATTCGTTCGGCAGCTCTATACGGAAGGTGCGTGCAAGCTGAGCATCCTTTGCCTTTTCGACAAGCTCAACGCTATTCCATAAAACGTATGGATCCTTGTATTCTTCGGGTGCATTCTCCGGTAGCAAAATTTCGCAATGAACAAGATCCTCGGAATACTTGGGATAATATGTCTGTCCGTCATACTCGCAATACATCTTCTCCCTGCTGATATATGAGGCTTGCTCAACGGCAGAATGACCGCCCGTACAATTAGCACTCCTGCCACATATCTTGGCACGGGTGCTGATGTTTTTAACTGTCATTCCCGCACCTCACTTTCCATCTTGACGGCATACCGAAACATGGACGGACTGACATGACAGACTTTGTGCCTGGTGAAGCTCTGCTCTTTAGAGCTTTGCCAAGCGCAAAGTACACATAGGGGTAGGTGCGGAAGCACCGGAGGGGAAACGTAGTGTCCCCTCTTGGCTGCCCTCGGCAGACAACAGCTGTCCGCAGGACGCCTCCGGCAGGACGCGCAGTACCACCTCTGGTGGTATATCTGTGCGCACCGAGAAAATCTCGGTGAAAGACCTTAGGTTTCTCCGCCCTCGTCATCGTCACTTTCTTCGGGATCATTTTCCTCGGTTTCATCAGTATCAAAACCATTGTTTTCATCCTCCTCTTCATCGTTAAATACCGCAGGATCCGGTCGCTCTTTCAGAACCGTATTAATCATGTTCTTCACATCCTTAAGTGAAAAAGCACACGCTATGATCCGGTTCATTTCCTGCTCACTAAAGTCATAAGCTTCGGGGAAGTATTTCACTACACAACCGCCCATCATGTACTTATGACGATCCTGAGCCTTTCTGAGTTGCTCCTTCTCCTCACGCACTACCTTGGCAAGCTCCGCATTGGCTCTCTTCACCTTCTCCAATGCTTTCTGTTTTTTGGGTGAAATCTGTTGCTGTTCCATTTTGAAAATCTCCTTTCTTTGATGTGCCGTTTCCGGCGATTTGGGGATAAAAAAATTTTTTCAAAATATTTTTCATCATTTCCATGCCCCGGCTGATACTGTCCCGGACAGCGTTCTCCGACACATTTTCAGCTCTGGCAATATCGCTCTTGCTTTTGCCCAAGATGTAATGAGCATACACCCGGCGTGCCTGGACAGGCGGAAGCTGGTCGAGAGCGGTGTAGAGGTTGTCCCGCTCCTCGGTCTGCTCCATGATCTCCTCCGGGGTCAGCGGGGGCCGGGTCACATCGGACTCGAAGCCGGGGGGCCCGTCCAGGGAGCACTCGTCATGCTCCCGCTTGCGCCGCTTGTAGCTGTCACACAGGCGGCCCCCGATGGAGAGGGTCACGGCGATCTCCTCCGACACTTCCAGGGTGATACACTCGGTCAGGTGGGGGTAGTAGTTATTCAATTTGATGGTCGTCATAAGTAACCTCCATTTCGATACGGGGCGGAAAGGGACAGATCGAAATGGAGGGTCAGGCGGGGAACGGCAGCCGGGGCTCCGAACATCTGGACACCGTGTCCAGATGTGCCGCCCGGATAGAAAAACGTCCGCATAGCGCAAGGCTACACGGACGTGTCGGGGCGACTGAATATTACAATTTTCGCAGTTTTGGGTAGGGCTACTCTTTATAGGAGTAGGGCCTTTTTTGACAAGTCAGATGGATAGATAAAAAAGAAAAGCACAGCGTTACCTCCTAACGGTTGCCGTACCTTCCAAAGAAAAAGCCGATAACCGCATTTTCAATCTGCGTGTTATCGGCTCTGCATCTGTGCGTCTGGCTCTGTGATAACTAAAATCTTAAATTTTTCTACGCTGATTAAAGTTTCTTGTTTGCATTTAGGACAAAACAAAGGGAAGTTTTTCAGCTCAGTATCTAACCGCAGCTTGATACGAGTTTTACTGTTACAGACAGGACATAGCAGCCACTCGAAGCTATCCATATAATTCATTTCAAATTTCTCTGAGCATCCAAACTCTTTGAGCCGTGATAACAGAACCAATCGCAATTATCATAGCCAATAGTAAGAACGAAAACTGTATTCCACTCATTGCCACTGTGTAAACATCAAAGAATTTTAATGGAGTTAAACAGTACAACATTGGAACTTCAAGATATTCGGCGGTGATACTGATACCATAAAAAAGCAATAATATTCCCGCGCCTATCCGAACAGCCCCTTTATAGGTTCTCGTCAGGCTGGAGGCCAGAAGCGTGATTGCAAACAAAGTCAACCCTGTCAAAAACAGGCCCAATGTGGTGGTAAAAACAGCTTCTCTTTGCTCTAAACCGCCCAGCGGCAAAATGGCGGTAAAATAATTACATAACCCGCTGAATACCGCAAGTGCAAACAAATTACATATACAGGCAACGGCTTTGGCACAGACAACTTTGCTACGGCTCACTGGTTTTGTAAATAGATATTCTGCCGTTCCCTGCGCCTGTTCTTTCGCTATACACGAAACACCGAGATAGACCGCATAGCTGTTGGTCAGCATCGTGGCCCAATAATACATACAGCCATACCAGCCCAAAGCAGAGGTCAGATCACCGCTCACGCCAAACATAGCTTTCAGAATTTTTGGGAAATCCGATATGAGCCCTGTCAGCTCATTGAGGCTGTCCTTTAGTGACAAATACTCAAAGTAAGCGAAGCCGCATAAAATCAAGACGATCCCCATCCATATCAGCAGTATCTTTCTTGTTAAACGCAGTTCGTTTTTCACTAACGCTTTCATTTACTTCCTCCTTTACACAGCCATCGCAATATCCCGCTTCAAGATTTTCCAGTATGCCAGCAGCGCAAACACAAACATCAGAAACAGATACCAGATCATATAGTCCCACGAATAAGACCCGGAATGATGGATCTCCGCCGGACTGAAAAAGGAAAACGGCGATAAAAAGCCAATAGCCCGGATACCGACAGTCCTTGAAAAAGAGGTGATGCAGTATTCCACAAACACGACCAGTCCAGATGTCAGAAGCGGAGAGCGGTTATTGGGCCGGAATACTCCCACCATTGTCCCCATCAATGCAAAAAAGAGAGTGAGAAGGACAAGGGAGCCTGCCACCAGAAAAAATTCCCCTGTTGGAAATCCGGGGCGAAACAGCGTCATCGTAAAAAAGGAGGCCATCACATAAAAAATTCCTGTTACACATACCCCGGCAAGGGTGCACAATAGTTTCCCTTTGTATATCGCCTGCCGTCCACAAGGTTTGGTATACAAATATTCTGCTGTGTTTTCCGTGCACTCCTTGGTATGTAAGGACAGGCCCAGGTGCATCCCGAAGATGCCGCCGGCAATCATGAAGAACCCTGTGAGAAAGGAATACATCCCCATAGGCTTTGTAAGAAGCTCCAGGGAAATGCCAACGGTTTCAAAAAATCCTCCCTGTGCAAATCCTGTCGGCAGCGTCCCCGCTGTTTCCACCATGCCATAGTAAACCGGCGTCATGGAAAAAATACATAGCGCAAGAGCAACGGCCCAAATCAGAATATATTTTTGTGACCGTTTCCATTCAAATCGAAAAATCTGCATGACGAGCCTCCTATTCGTAGTAGTGGAGGAATATTTCTTCCAATGATGGTTCCTCGATTAAAATGTCCTCCAGCTCCAACCGATGGAGCTGGTTCATAATTGTCATAACGGTTCCACTAAACATGAAGGATACAGAAGTTTTGCTCTTATCCCACTCCAAATTAGCCGTACCGGGAATAGAAAATAAATCCTCTGGAATGGCGTTTTTTGCTGTCAACGAGATTTTCTTGTAGCCGTTTCCCCGCAGTTCCTTCATGGATTGAACGCCGACCAGCTTCCCCTCCCGCAGAATGGCTACACGGTCACAAAGCCTCTGTACCTCGCTCAGAACATGGGACGACAGGAAAATCGTCGTACCGCGTTCATTTTCTTCTTTTAACAGGTCATAAAAGGTCTGCTGGATCAGCGGGTCAAGACCGCTGGTGGGCTCGTCCATGATAAGTAACTTTGGGGAGGGTAGCAAAGCCGAAACGATGCCGACTTTCTTTTTGTTGCCCAAAGACAGGTCGCCGATCCTCCTGGACAAATCCAAATTCAGCCGTTCCGCCAATGCTTCCATCCTGTTATGACCGGCCACTCCATAGAGTTCCGCCGTATAAAGAAGCATCTCTTTGACTTTCATGCTGTTGTAGTAACAGTTTTCGCTGGGGAGATACCCCACATCCTTTGCGATCTCAGATGCCTGCCGCCCACAGTCCAGTCCAAAGACAGAAGCGGTTCCTCCGGTGGGCTTCAACAGTCCCATCAAGGTACGGATGGTGGTGGACTTTCCCGCCCCGTTAGGGCCGATAAAGCCGAAAATCTCACCGCGCTCGACCGTAAAGCTGATTTCCTCAATTCCACGGTGCTTTCCATAGCTTTTGGTGAGCTTGTTTAGGGCAATCACAGGTTCACTCATAGCAGATATTCCTCCTTGTAAAAGTTGTGCTTCAACATATTTAGGATTTCTCGAAACTCTTTCATCATGCCGTCATAATCCACTCCGTTTTCCAACTGAACGGACATACCCTTTGCAAGCAGCATAAGCATCTGAAACACTAATTCTGCATCCTCCGGGTGTCTGAATTTTTTATAATCCTGCTCATGCAGAACGAGCGATGCAATGTATTTTTCGTTTGTTTCCGAAAATATGGCACCTTTCAATTCCGGCATTGGTTCTGCGGCCACGCTTGCAATAAACGATGCAATATGCGGGTGCTTTTTCAAGTTTTCCACTTTCATAACGCTGGCTTCCCATACACGGTCAAAGAAATCTGTGGTTTCCTCCAATGCGCTCGTGTTATATGCTTGTTTCATTTGGGCAGCGCAGTAATCAAATAAATATTGGTAGAGTGCCTGTTTATTCCCAAAATACTGAAAGATAGACGCCTTTGAGATACCTGCCGCTACCGCAATATCATTGATTGATGCTTTTTCATATCCATGTTTTGCGAAACAGGCCAGAGCCGCATTGCGTATGGTATCCTGCTTTTTGATTGATAGAGCAAGAAATTTTTCCATCGTATTACCCCTCTCTGAATAACCGTTTCGGTTATCATTGAACAATATAGCATAAATAACCGAAAC
>JBJEMO010000182.1:0-7884 GCA_051879715.1 Bilifractor sp. | reverse complement strand
TGCTGCGAAACTCGTCGGGCAAAAACCGCCCTCCTCAAACATTCTCGCGATCAACGTTATTGACAGTTTCGCATAAAACCAGCTAACTGTCCGTAATCTCACTCCAAAGGACTGCATGAGAAGTGCCCTCCTGGCAGACCAATATTCTGTACTGAGAGCTGTACAAGGGGCCGGTAGTCGAAAATATTGCGGCGCTCTGGAATTGATGCTATACTTGAGTTTACGCTGGTGGCGTGTTTTTTCATGTAAAATACAAGCAAGTTCAAGGGAGAATACAAATATGAAAGAATTAAAGGATTACGTAACTACAATTCCGGATTTTCCGGAGCCAGGTATCATGTTCAGGGATATCACCAGTATTCTGGATGACGCAGACGGTCTGCAGCTTGTGATTGATACGCTGCAGAAATATCTGGAGGGACTGGATTTTGATGTGATTGCGGGAACGGAATCCAGAGGATTTATCTTTGGCATGCCGCTGGCTTACAATCTGCACAAGCCATTTGTGCTGATCCGCAAGAAGGGCAAGCTTCCCAGAGCAACCATCTCCGAGACATATGATCTGGAATATGGACAGGCAACCATCGAGATGCATAAGGATTCCATCAAGCCGGGACAGAAGGTTGTTCTGGTCGATGATCTGATTGCCACTGGTGGAACGATGGAGGCTGCAGCCCATCTGGTTGAGAGACTTGGCGGAGAGGTTGTCAAGATGGTGTTCGTCATGGAGCTCGCAGGTCTGAAGGGAAGAGAGCGTCTGTCCAAATATGATATAGATTCTGCAATTATCTACGAGGGTAAATAACAGGTATGATGTCGGGGCCAGAGGACAATTGCTTGAACATTTATCTCTGACCCCTGTATCATAGGTATATAAGGGACAGTTTTCACGCAGAAACAGTTCGGGATTTTTCAGCATTGACGTGTATGGAGAATGTCTATGGATATTGCCGGGAAGCAGACACCGATTGATCGGGAAAAGCTGCGCATGGAAGATGAAAAACTGAAAAAAGATGTGGCAGAAGTGGATGCTGGTCTCAAGACCATGGACGACTTTCTGTCACCGGACAAGCTCTATGATGAACTGATCCGCAGTGTGAAAAAGTATCATCCCTCTACGGATCTTTCCATGATTGAAAAGGCCTATCAGGTTGCGTATCAGGCACATAAGGACCAGAAGCGCAAGTCAGGAGAACCTTATATTATCCATCCGCTGTGTGTCGCTATCATTCTGGCGGACCTGGAGCTGGACAAGGAGTCCATTGTGGCAGGACTGCTGCATGACGTGGTGGAGGATACGGTGCTCACCAAGGAGCAGGTAGCGCAGCTTTTCGGCGACGAGGTGGCCCTGATCGTTGACGGCGTCACAAAGCTGGGACAGCTGAATTATTCTGCAGACAAGGTGGAGGAGCAGGCTGAAAACCTCAGGAAGATGTTCCTCGCAATGGCCAAGGATATCCGTGTCATCATGGTGAAGCTGGCAGACCGTCTCCACAATATGCGGACGCTGCAGTACATGAAACCGGAGAAGCAGCTGGAGAAGGCCAGAGAGACAATCGATATCTATTCCCCGATCGCACAGCGTCTCGGTCTTGCAAAGATCAAGAACGAGCTCGATGATCTGTCCCTTAAGTATCTGAAGCCGGATGCCTATTATGATCTGGTGCACCAGATCAACCAGAAGAAGTCAGAGCGGGAGGCCTTCGTAGAGGAAATCGTCGAGGATGTGCGGGTACAGATTGAAAATGCCGGTATTGAGGCACAGATCTACGGCCGGGCAAAGCATTTCTTCAGTATTTACAAGAAGATGGTGAACCAGCACAAAACGCTGGACCAGATCTATGACCTGTTCGCAGTGCGGATTATTGTAGAAACGGTCAAGGACTGCTATGCGGCGCTGGGTGTGATTCATGAGATGTATACTCCTGTTCCCGGGCGGTTCAAGGATTATATCGCCATGCCCAAACCGAATATGTATCAGTCCCTGCATACAACTCTGATCGGGCCCAACGGCACACCCTTCGAAATTCAGATCCGTACCTTTGAGATGCACAGAGTGGCGGAATATGGTATTGCCGCACACTGGAAATACAAGGAAGCATCGGATGGCAAGACACCGGGACCGGAGCAGGAAGAGGAGAAGTTAAACTGGCTGCGTCAGATTCTGGAGTGGCAGCAGGACCTCTCCGACAACAGGGAGTTCATGAGCCTTCTGAAGAGCGATCTCAACCTGTTCAATGAGAATGTGTATGTTTTTTCACCTGCTGGAGATGTCAAGACACTGCCTGCCGGCTCCTGTACGATTGATTTTGCCTACGCGGTGCATTCAGCCGTGGGAAACCGCATGGTCGGTGCCCGTGTCAACGGAAAGCTTGTACCGATTGAGACGGAGCTTCACAATGGTGACCGGGTGGAGATAATCACCTCGCAGAACTCAAAGGGGCCAAGCCGTGACTGGCTGAAGGTCGTGAAGAGCACACAGGCGAAAAACCGGATCAACAAGTGGTTCCGGGAGGAGAAAAAGGAAGACAATATTCTCCGTGGCAAGGAGCTTCTTACCAATTATGCCCATTCAAAGGGCAGGACAATCAGTGATCTGCTGAAACCCGCCTATACCGAGAAGGTCATGCACAAATATGGCTTCCAGGACTGGGATTCTGTTCTCGCTGCAATCGGACATGGCGGTCTGAAGGAAGGCCAGGTCATGAACAAGCTCGTGGAGTGCATGGAGCGGGACCGCAAGATGCACATGACTGACGAGGATGTTCTGAATGCGGCTTCCGGTAACGCACAGTCAGCGGAGAGGGCCGGAATCGAGGATCCTGAGGTCCTGAAACACAAGGGTGGTATAACGGTCAGGGGGATCCACGATGTGGCGGTACGTTTTTCCAAGTGCTGCAGCCCGATCCCCGGAGATGAGATCGTGGGTTTTGTGACCCGTGGAAGAGGCATTACCATTCATCGTACAGACTGTATCAACATCATGAACCTTCCGGAATCGGAACGGAGCAGGCTGATTGAAGCGGAATGGGCACCGGAGCAGGACAAGGGAGAGTCCTATTCTGTCAGCATTGTGCTCTATGCGAATAACCGCACCGGACTTCTGGTGGACATTTCCAAGATCTTTACAGAGCGGAATATTGATCTGTCCGCTATGAATGTCAGGACCAGTAAGCAGGGAACGGCTACAATCGATATGACCTTCCGGGTCAGAAGCACAGGTGAATTAAAGGAACTTACGGAAAAGCTGCGTCAGATTCCAAATGTCCTTGACGTGGAAAGACAGAAGGGATGAGGGCATCCATCCTCAGAAGAATTTTCCGCGGACGCTTGCACCTGACCATGATTTCAAACAGATACACAACACAACAGTAATCAGCAGGAGAGAGCAAATGGCAGATATGGAGGTACAGAGCCTGGTTCTGGGCATGATCCGGACCAACGTTTATCTGGCGAAGAACAAGTCGACAGGAGAGCTTCTGATCATAGATCCGTCCGATGAAGCGGACCGGATTGTGCAGAAGATACACGAGATGGATGGGAAGCCGGTCGCGATCCTTCTGACACATGGCCACTTTGATCATATAGGCGCCTGTGATACACTCCGGAACCGGTACGGAATCAGGGTTTATGCTGAGGAGCATGAGAAAGCGGTTCTGTCGGATCCGTCTGTCAATCTTTCCGCGTCCTGGGCTTCTCCGGTGGCAATACAGGCGGATACGCATCTGAAGGATGGAGATGTGCTGCAGCTGGCGGGGTTTGAGATCCGTGTCATTCATACGCCGGGGCATACCATTGGCAGCTGCTGCTATTATTTTCCCTCTGAGCATGCGCTGTTCAGCGGTGATACGCTGTTCTGCGAGTCCTATGGCAGAACCGATTTTCCCACGGGAAGCGGACGGGACATGGAGAACAGTGTGCACAGGCTTCTGAAGGAGCTCCCCGGGGACACGGCTGTTTACACCGGGCATGAGATGTTTACAACGATTGCCCGTGAACAGAAGTATAATCCGCTTGCGCTCTGACTGCGCATAAGGTGATGAAATGGCACTACGATTTACGCTGCAGTTTAATCGGAAAGAATTTGAATATGATGTGTACAATCTGATCCGGGCTTTTTATCCCATGTCTGAGGTCGTGATCTGGTATACCGGTGAGGAAAAGCCGGAGGGGAACTTTGATGGCGCTTTTGTTGTGACCTATTTCGATACCCATGTCAGCTTTTCCATGAGCCTGTATGAGCCTACGGTTTCTATGCTCTTTCTGACCGGATGGGACGACCGGATCCGGACCAAAAATGAAGTCAAACAGCTGGTCTACCAGGTCCTTTCAGAACAGACAGGCATGACGCTCCCCTGGGGAGACCTTACGGGAATCCGTCCGACAAAGATTGCCATGAAGCTTCTGGAGGAGGGCCATTCAGATGACGAAATCCGCAGGGAGATGGAGCAGACCTATTTTGCCTCGGAGGGAAAGATCAACCTGGCACTTTCTGTCGTTCACAGGGAGAAGGAAATCCTTCACCGTATGCATCTGAAAAAGGGGTACAGCCTGTATGTGGGCATTCCCTTCTGTCCTACGATCTGCCTGTACTGCTCTTTCGGCTCGCACCCCCTTGACCGGTGCCGGGACATGGAGGAGCCTTATTTTCGTGCCCTGTATCGGGAGCTTTCTTTTATTTCTGAGGAAATGAAGGATTTCACCCTGGATACGATCTATATCGGAGGAGGAACACCGACCTCCTTGTCAGCAGAACGGCTGGATGAGCTGTTGTCTGTAATCGGACGGTATTTCGACCTCGATCATCTTGCAGAGTTTACTGTGGAGGCTGGGCGTCCGGACACGATTACAGATGACAAGCTCCGGGTGCTGAAGTCCTATCCGGTGAGCCGGATCTCCATCAATCCCCAGACCATGAACCAGAAGACGCTGGACCTGATCGGCAGGAAGCACACTACGGAAGATGTAATTGAGAAATATTACATTGCCAGATCTCTGGGTTTTGACAATATCAATATGGACCTGATCGTAGGACTTCCCGGAGAGGGTGAGAAAGAAGTGGCTTACACTCTTGGTGAGATCCGGAAGCTGGACCCGGACAGTCTGACCGTTCATTCTCTGGCACTGAAACGGGCTACCAGACTGAATCTGTTCAAGGATGCCTACGAGCCCATGTCCTTTCGGAATTCTGACGCGATCATGAATCGTACGGCGGAGTGTGCAGATGAGATGGGAATGAGTCCATATTATCTGTATCGCTACAAGAACATGGCAGGCAATTTTGAGAATGTCGGATACGCGAGGCCTGGCAAGGCGGGTATCTATAATGTACTGATCATGGAAGAACAGCAGAGTATTCTCGCTGCGGGCTCCGGCGCGTCAACCAAGTTTGTTTTTGATGAAGGCAGACGGATCGAGCGGGCAGAGAACGTGAAGGATCTCTACAATTATGTGCAGCGCATCGATGAGATGTGCCAGAGGAAAAAAGAAGGAATTGACGCGTACCTGCGGAAATAGACGGATCGTATGAAGAACAAGAGCAAAAAAGAGAAGACCATCGGGCAGGATAAAGAGAAAGAAAAAACCGGAAAAAAAGTCAAAGAAGTCAAAGAGGAAAGTATAGAAAAGGCCGGGAAAAAGATTAAAGAGGAAAGCATAGAAAAGGCCGGGAAAAAGGATAAGGAAAAAAGCAGGGTGAAACCCGGATCCAAAAATAAGGGCCGGGACAAAGGCTCATCCGGGAATAAGGGCCGGGATAAAGCTGCATCCAAAAACAAAGGTCATGACAAGGCAGGATCTGTCAAATATGGCACTGGCAGAATACCATACCATAATACAAAGCATTTATTTGGAACGAAGATGACAGAGCAGCTGGACCATGGCAGGAAGGTCAGCAGCCTGGCCTATGAGGTGGGAAGAGAGCTGGGATTGTCTGATGATGCATGTATGGATCTGATTATTGCCGGTTTTTTCCATGATATTGGCAAAACAGAGCTTGCAGAGGCAGAAAAGGGGAAAAGCACGCTTCTTGTCGAAGAGATGAATTCAGTCCGGCTGCATCCCAGGGTAGGGTATGATATTCTGAAGCGGCATGGATTTTCTGATGAGATCTGCAGGGATGTTCTGTATCATCATGAGAATATGGATGGCAGCGGTTATCCGGAAAACCTTGAGGGGTCCAATATTCCCCTCGGGGCTTGCATTCTGCGCGTTTGTGATGTATTCTGTGCTTTGACTCAGGATCGGCCCTATCGCAGAGCATTTCCACCGGAGATTGCGATGCAGATGATGATCGAAGAGGTAGAGAAATACAACCTGAAAGTTTTTCTGGCATTCCAGCGGGTTCTGCACAGGAGTCCGGATGGCAGGGTTACCATGCCTGAGGTACGGCCGGAAGTGAGAGGAGTTTGGAAAAAATTATGAAGCTTACAAAGAAGCCCGTGACCGGTATGAAGGATATTCTCCCCCGTGAGATGGAAATCCGCAACTATGTGATCGGCCTGATTAATGATACGTATTCAAAATTCGGATTTACACCCATTGAGACACCCTGTGTGGAGCATATCGAGAATCTGAACAGCAAGCAGGGCGGAGAAAATGAGAAGCTGATCTTTAAGGTCCTGAAGAGAGGAGAGAAGCTGAAACTCTCCGAGGCAAAGACAGAGGCGGATCTGGTTGACAGTGGTCTGCGTTATGATCTGACGCTTCCCCTTTCCCGCTTCTATGCAAACAATGCCAGTGAGCTCCCGAGCCCCTTCAAGGCACTGCAGACCGGCAATGTATTCCGGGCGGACCGTCCCCAGCGAGGCAGATTCCGTCAGTTCAGGCAGTGTGATATCGATATTCTGGGAGAATCCTCCTATCTTGCGGAGATTGAGCTGATCCTTGCGACGACAACGCTGCTGGGAAAGCTTGACTTTCATAATTTCACGATCCGTATCAATGACCGCCGGATCCTGAAGGCGATGGCTGCTTACAGCGGATTCCCGGAGGAATCCTATGATGAAGTCTTTATTATTCTCGACAAGATGGACAAGATTGGTCTGGAGGGCGTGGAGAAGGAGCTGATCGAATCCGGCTACGCAAAGGATTCGGTTGATAAATACCTGGAGCTGTTCCGGATTATCACCCCGGATGCTGCGGGTGTACAGACTGCAAAGGAGAGGCTTGCAGGTTTTCTGGATCCTGTCTACGCGGATGATCTGATCACGATTATCAACAGCGTAGAAGCTGTCAGAACGGCTGATTTCCACATGGCCTTTGATCCGACGCTTGTGCGGGGCATGTCCTATTACACCGGGCCGATTTTTGAAATCTCCATGGATGAGTATGGTGGTTCCGTTGGCGGAGGCGGCAGATATGATGAGATGGTCGGGAAGTTTATCGGACAGAGTGTTCCTGCTGTGGGATTTTCCATCGGATTTGAGCGGATCATCATGCTTCTGCTTGAGAGAGGTTTTCAGGTTCCGGGTTCAGCGGTAAAGAAGGCATATCTCATAGAGAAGAAATGCACATCTGACAGAATTCAGGAAGTCGTCCGCAGGGCGATGCAGGAGAGGGCAGAGGGAAAGACCGTTAACCTCCTGGTCATGAAGAAGAACAAGAAGTTTCAGAAGGACCAGCTCACGGCTGAGGGATACACGGAAATCGAAGAAGTTTTTGCAAACTAGAGGACGCTTACTTTTTGACCTCAATATCATGATGTAAAGGTTAAAAGATTTATGCTCATGAAATTGTCTTGAAATTCTCACGGTTTCGACACGCAAGAAGTACTACGGTTCTTCAATTTTGCTAAAGGCGTTCAGAAAAAGTCAAAACTCGCTGCATTCTGCAGCTCAGACAGTTGACTTTTTCTGAACAACGCAAAATTTCATCACCAAGTAC
>JBJEMO010000181.1:0-7988 GCA_051879715.1 Bilifractor sp. | reverse complement strand
CAACGCAAAATTTCATCACCAAGTACTTCTAGCATGTCTGCAAATGTTCGAATTTCAGGACAATTTCCAAACGCGTACCTTTACCTCAAAATCATTTTTAGAGAAATAATTTTCTATAAATAAACCATTCTAAAAAGTAATCATTAATAAAATCAATTGCAAGGAGACTGGGAAAATGGCTGAGAGTATGAAGGGTATGAAACGTACCTGCAGAGTCGCTGAGGTGACCGGGGAGATGATCGGCAGCGAAGTGACGCTGATGGGCTGGGTACAGAAAAGCCGGAACAAGGGCGGCATCATTTTTGTAGACCTGCGGGACCGCTCCGGTATCATGCAGCTGATCTTTGACAGCAATCAGACGGAGGAGGCATGCTTTAATAAGGCAGCGAAGCTTCGTTCTGAGTTTGTAATTGCAGTCAGAGGAACCGTCCGCAGACGTGAGGGAGCTGTAAATGAGAAGCTTGCAACCGGTACCATGGAGGTGCTGGTTGATTATCTGAGAATTCTGTCCGAATCCGAGACTCCGCCATTCCCGATTGAAGAAAACAGCAAGACAAAGGATGAAATCCGTCTGGCATATCGTTATCTGGACCTTCGCCGTCCGGACCTTCAGAAGAAGATGAAGCTTCGTTCCGATGTTGCGTATTATACCCGTGAGTTTTTCCATAACGAAGGGTTCATGGAGATTGAAACACCCATGCTTGGAAAGAGCACGCCGGAGGGCGCCCGGGACTATCTGGTTCCCAGCCGCATTCATCCTGGCAGCTTTTATGCGCTGCCACAGTCGCCTCAGCTCTTCAAGCAGCTGCTGATGTGCTCCGGCTATGATCGTTATATTCAGCTTGCGAGATGCTTCCGTGATGAGGACCTCCGGGCTGACCGCCAGCCGGAGTTCACCCAGATCGACATGGAGCTCTCCTTTGTGGATGTGGATGATGTCATCGATGTGAATGAACGGTTCCTGAAGTACCTGTTCAAGAAGACCCTCAATATCGATGTGCCTACACCGATTCAGCGCATGCCCTGGATTGAGGCTATGAACCGCTTCGGCTCTGATAAGCCGGATGTGCGTTTTGGACTTGAGCTTGTGGATGTATCCGATGTTGTAAAGGATTTTGCGTTCCCTGTATTCCGGAATGCCCTTGCCCTGAAGGACGGCTCCGTCCGCGGTATCAATGTAAAGGGACAGGGTGATATGGGACGCAAGCAGATCGACAAGCTTGTGGAAATTGCAAGAGGCATGGGTGCAGGCGGACTTGCCTACATCCAGCTGAAGGAGGATGGTTCTGTAAAGTCTTCCTTCGCCAAGTTCATGACTGAAGAACAGGAAAAGGCGCTGATTCAGGCAATGCAGGGCGAGAAGGGTGATCTCCTGATTTTTGCGGCAGACCGCAATAAGATTGTCTGGAATGTGCTCGGACAGCTGCGTCTGCATTTCCGTGACGCCCTTGGCCTGGTACGCAAGGACGATTACCACTTCCTCTGGATTGTGGAATTCCCGCTTCTGGAGTGGTCCGATGAAGAGAACCGCTTTATGGCCATGCACCATCCGTTTACCATGCCGATGGAAGAGGACTGGGACAGAATTGACACAGATCCCGGTTCAGTCCGTGCAAAGGCCTATGATATCACGCTCAATGGCGTAGAGATCGGCGGAGGTTCCGTGCGTATCCATCAGGATGACATTCAGGAAAAGATGTTTGAGGTGCTTGGCTTTACGAAGGAGCGGGCATGGGAGAATTTCAAATTCCTGCTGACCGCATTCAAGTATGGCGTTCCGCCGCATGCCGGACTGGCCTACGGCCTCGACCGTCTGGTCATGCTCATGGCACAGACCGAAAACATCCGCGATGTCGTTGCATTCCCGAAGGTCAAGGATGCATCTGATCTGATGACCGAGGCGCCATCCAGAGTTGATCAGAAGCAGCTCGATGAGCTCGGGCTTCAGGTTCCCGCAGAGGAATAATTGAATAAGTAATCTGACAGGCACCTTCCTGCGGCAGTTCATTTTGCCAGCGGGGAGGTGCTTTTTTGTAAGTGCGTCCTTGAAGGCGGACAGAGATTTCATAGCCCGGTTGTCATTCGCAAACCGGCTGTAACAAAGATTTATCCTTCTTTTTTGAAGCTGCGGAACTCCTCAGGCGCTTAGGGCGCCTTCGTCAAAGCCGCAGATCTACTAGGCTCATTTCATTCGCCAAGGGATCTGCATGCGTCGCACGTAAGCGGCCGCAAGCGCCCGCTAAGTGCTCATCGCAAAGTCCTCGCTTTGAACGTATTGGCAATTTCCGGATAAATCTTTGAACAGCCGGTAATGCTCTGACAAATGTGCTATGAAATCCCTGTCCGCCTGTTTCTGTATGTAAGTATAAAAATTGAATCTATCAGGATATGATTTTGCGTCATATACTTGACACATAGTGTACTAAGGAATATAGTACACTATATGCACAAGAATTCTGTGCGAAAGGAGGAGCAGGTATTGGTTGCGATTGATTATCAGGACCGGCGACCGATCTATGAACAGATTGTAGCGCACTATGAAATGCTGATCCTGAAGGGGGTCCTGCAGCCGGATGAGAAGATACCCTCCGTGCGTCAGATGGCGCAGGAGCTGTCAATCAATCCGAACACGATTCAGAAGGCTTTTACCGTTCTGGAGAAGGAGGGATACATCTATACGGTGAAGGGCAGAGGAAATTTTGTGTCCGGTGATTTCTCCTCTCTGGCAAAGCAGAAGCAGAACCTCTGGAAGGAAAAAATGCGGGGATGTCTGCGGGAAGGCAAAGAGATCGGGATTGACCGTGAGAGCAGCATACAGCTTGTCAATGAGATCTATGGAGGGGAGAAGAAATGATTGCATTATCAAATCTTTCAAAATCGTTCCGCGATATTTGGGCGGTTCATAATGTCTCTGCAGTGATCGCGGATGGGGAGGTCTTCGGCCTGGTCGGCACAAACGGTGCCGGCAAGAGTACGCTGCTTCGTCTGATTGCGGGTGTCCTGAAGCAGGATGCGGGAAATATTCTGATTGACGAAAAGCCGGTATGGGACAATCCTGAAGTAAAAGCGCAGATCTGTTTTCTGCCGGATTCCGGGTATTTCCCGGTCAATGCGACACCGCTTACGGTGATGCGCCTTTGGAAAATTGTCTATCCTGATTTTCAGGAGAAGAGATTTCTTGATTTTCTGAGGAAGGCAGGCATTGATGAGAAGCGCAGAATCCAGACCTTCTCCAAGGGAATGAAGAAGCAGCTGTCTCTGTTTCTGGGTATCTGCTCCAATACAAAATATCTGCTCTGTGATGAGACCTTTGATGGGTTGGACCCGGTGGTGCGGCAGGCTGTGAAGGGTGTTCTGGCATCAGAGATCCTCGACCGTCCCTTCGTTCCGGTAATTGCATCGCACAATCTGCGTGAGCTTGAGGATATCTGTGACCATGTAGGACTTCTGCATAAGGGAGGAATCCTGCTATCAGAGGCACTGGATGATATGAAGAGCAATATGCAGAAGGTGCAGCTGGTGCTGAAGGACCCTATACAGGAAGAAGAACTGAAGGCGCAGCTGCATGTGATTCTCAGTGAGAAGCGGGGTTCCATTCTGACCATCATTGCAAGGGGATCATACCAGGAGGTAATGGGAGCAGTTGAACGGATGCACCCCGTTTTTGCGGAAAACCTTCCGCTCACACTTGAGGAAATCTTTATTACGGAAACGGAGGTGGCTGGCTATGATGTTCGCAGCATCTGCAAATAAGAAGAAAAAGCTTGTCATAGAGGAAATCGGGATTTCCTGCTGGCTGCCGGTACTGATTTCTGTAGCAGGCTTCCTCATTTACCCTGTGCGGCTGCTTGTGGCGCTGAATGCAGTGAATTTCTATGTAGATGAGGGGCAGAATTATGTGGAAACACTTCATAAGCTCCGGGTGCAGACGCTGGCATCTGACCTTGGCAGCAGAGACCCCTTTACATCTCTGGCGCTTCTGATCGCTGCCATGCTTTGTGCTTTTACGATGTTCTATTACCTTGATTCCAGGGAACAGACGGATTTTTACCACAGCCTTGCGTTTACCCGCAGTCAGATGTACCGGATGCAGTTCATTGCCGGATGGCTTTCTGCGGCAGTGCCCTATGTGGTCAATGTGCTGCTTGCGTATTTTCTGGCAGGAGGAATCCACGGTCTGGTAAGCCTTTCGGGCCTGGCTGCTGTTCTGAGGTCAATGCTGTTCTTCCTTCTGGCTTTTTCTGCCGTTTATGGCGTCTGTGTACTCGCCATGATCCTGGCCGGAAGACTGCTGATCGGCATTCTGCTCAGCTTCTTTTTCCTGGGCTACGGGCCGGTCTGCTACTTCGTGACCCGTGGTCTGATTACGGAACATCTGCAGACATATTGCAGCTATGCGGACGTATCAGACTGGATTGGAGGGCTGTTATCACCTTTTTCCGTACTTCTGCTGCATCAGGGACAGAGCTCAGCTTCCATGAATGCCGTTATTGCGAGTCCTGCTATGCGCACGTGCCTGCTTGTGGCATTTCTGGCAGGCTACCTTCTGCTCACATGGTTTCTCAGTGAGCGTGTGTACAGAAGGCGGCCATCCGAAACGGCAGGTAACGCATGGATCTCACTGAAACTTGGTTCGGTGGTGAAAGTCATGATCAGCATTCCGGCGGGTGTATTCCTGGGAGCATTGCTGTCAACCTCGACAGATGCGCAGAAGATAAGCTGGATTGTTTTTTCACTGATCATAGTGATTCTGACCAATGGTGTGATAGAATTTATTTATAACAGAGATCTTCGGAGTATCACGGCACACTGGATTTCACTTGTTATAGAAATTGGCGGAGCTATGGCTCTGATCGGACTGCTAATGGTGAATCCGACCAGCTATGATACCTGGCTGCCGGATGCGGACCAGGTGTCCTCCATGGCAGTGATCTCGAATACCGGCATACAGGATATCGGTGATTACAGCTATAATCTGGATGGGAGTGAGAACACGTTATCCCTGTTTGATGCGACAGAGACAGAAAATATCGCTCCTGCCTATGCTCTTGCCCGGGCCGGCGTTGCGCAGCTCTCTGAGAATACGGATACTTCTGCCACCTACGCGCAGGACGGTCTTGTGAGCGTTTCCATCAGATTCCGTCTGAAGAGTGGAAGCGTGAAGTACAGACAGTATGTTGTATCCAATCAGGCATTACAGGAGGCGGAGAATGCGCTTTCTGAAGATGCCGCATGGAGGGAAAAGGTATATCCGGCAAACTATATTGACCCATCGGAAATCGAAACCGTAACAGCTGCCCCATGGTCCGTGGCGGCAGGGGCCGGAACGGATCTGGAACTGTCCGGAAAAGAGATCCGTGAACTGGTACAGGATCTTGCAGCCGATACAAATGGGATGACGGTAGACACCATGCAGAGTGAAAATCCGATTGGCGTTCTGGAATTTACTCCTGTCAGCTGGGATCGGGGCATCACCTCAGAGAAGGACGGACTGGATATTACTTCCCTGTATATTTATCCGGAAATGCAGACGACACTTGCCTTTCTGCAGAAGCATGGCATCACCCTGAAAGAGCAGGATGATTCCGGCGCGGCTTCGGCGACAGAGGTTATATCTGATATTGTTTCGCTGAATGTAAGCACGGTAAATGACAGTGCTATTATCTCTGACACGGGAGATATTACAGATTTCCTGCAGCACTGTGAGCAGCTGAAGCAGGCTGATATTCTGCAGAATGATTCCTGGTACTATCTGGAAGTGGCCTATAAGGGTACTGCCGATACAAGATACACGTATATCAGGCCGGATAAAGCAGCGCTTGAGATTCTTGACAGGTACCTGGTTTCTGCATAAAGGTCAAAAGACAACGAGGTATGGTTCAAAGGATGTATGCTCATGAAATTGTTTTGAAATTTTCACGGCTTCGATAAGCAGGAAGATATATTATTTCATCTGTGGGAAAGGAGAAATATGAATAAGAGGAAGATTATCATTCTGGTCCTGATTCTGGCCGCTTGTGGTGTGACTGCATTTGGCATTTTTCACGCAGTCAGGGGAAAGAAAGCCAGCACTGCGGATTCCACTGAAACTGCCTATGTAGAGAAGGCCTCGGATCTTGCGGATACCGGGTCTCTGGGCATGAACAACCGTTATGCCGGGACGGTGGAATCCCAGGAGACCTGGTCGGTGAATAAAAATGCAGATGCCGAGGTAAAGGAGCTCAATGTCAGCGTCGGACAGGAGGTAAAAAAAGGCGATGTCCTTTTCACCTACGATACGACAAAATACCAGCAGGATCTGGATCAGGCCAATATCGACCTGCAGAGGCTGAACAATGAGTACACCTCTATGGGCCAGACCATTTCGACTCTGACAAAGGAAAAGGCCAGCGCCAAAGCCTCGGACCAGGCGGATTACACCATCCGGATTCAGCAGCAGCAGCTCTCCCAGCAGCAGAAGCAGCTGGAGATACAGAGCAAACAGCAGGACATTCAGAAGCTGCAGAACAATATCAACAATGCCTCTGTCAAAAGTCAGCTTGACGGTGTGGTAAAGACTATCAATGACGGAACCTCCGTTTCTTCAGACAGCACAGATACCTCATATATTACCATTATCAAGACGGGTGACTATCGCGTAAAGGGTACGGTCAATGAGCAGAACGTAGGGGCTCTGTCCGAGGGTACATCTGTCATTGTGTATTCCAGAGTAGACAGCAGCAAGACCTGGAAGGGCAGGATCACAAAGGTGGACACAGAGAACAAGGTGACAGATTCCAATTCCTATGGAATGAGTGACAGTTCCACCAGCAGCACGAATTATCCGTTCTATGTCGAGCTGGAGAACAGCGATGGTCTGATGCTGGGTCAGCATGTCTATATGGAGACGGACACCGGCAGCACCGTGGATAAGAGCAAGGGAATCTGGGTCGGCTCCTATATGGTTGATCAGAGCGATGCAAAGCACCCCTTTGTATGGACTGTTGACAAGAACGAAAAGCTGGAAAAGAGAGAGGTCACCCTTGGCGACACAGATCCGGCAACGGATGAGGTGCAGATTACTGATGGCATCACAATGGATGATTCTCTTGCAATCCCTTCCCCGGACCTGAAGGAGGGTATGGCGACGGCTCCTATGAGTGAAATGCCTTCAGATACAGTTATGTCATCCTCTGCCCCGGATGTTTCCGCCGATAGCAGTGTGTTTTCCGGAAGCTATTATGAGGATATTGTTTCTTCCTCCACATATAACGAGACAGAGAGCAGAAATGATCCGGCACTTTCCGGACAGACGGGCAGTGACAGTGCAGCATCGACCGATGGCAATGCGGATACAGAGCAGGAAGAGGCTGCAGAGGATGGTGGTGCCGGTGTTACTGCGGATTAAGGAGGTGCATCAGAGTGATCCTTGTATGCAGACATATCTATAAGACATATATTCAGGGAAAGCTGGAGGTGCCCGTTCTCCGGGATGTGAATTTTTCTATGGACGAGGGAGAGTATGTGGCTATCATGGGGCCTTCCGGATCTGGAAAGTCCACCCTGATGAATCTGATCGGCGCTCTGGATAAGCCCACAAGTGGCGAGCTGATCCTGGATGGAAAGGATGTCGCCAGACTCTCTGACAATGCGCTGGCAGATCTGAGGCTGGAGAAGATCGGCTTTGTGTTTCAGAATTTCCAGCTTCTGCCCTATATGACAGCGCTGGAAAATGTAGAGCTTCCGCTTACCTATGCCGGCCTTCCCAAAAAGAAGCGAAGAGAGCTGGCCAGTGAAGCCCTGGAGAGAGTCGGGTTAGGAGAAAGACTGGACTTTAAGCCCGGTCAGCTCTCAGGAGGACAGAAGCAGAGAACGGCTATTGCGCGGGCAATTGCCAATCATCCGAAAATCATCCTTGCCGATGAACCTACCGGAGCCCTGGATTCAAAATCCGGCAGACAGGTCATGGACCTCTTTGAGGAGCTGAATCGTTCCGGGTCGACGATCCT
>JBJEMO010000180.1:0-8155 GCA_051879715.1 Bilifractor sp. | reverse complement strand
AAAGAGCTCCTGAATCCAGTATTTCAAGATAAAGTCGATCAATGGAATCACCTCCCTTCATGCTATGTGCTTTGTGATATCATACTTGCCATTAACAACCGTCCAACTACTCGATTCCTCATCTGTTCTATAGAAAGAGATGCATTCACCTTCCTCAATGGAATAGGGAACGCCAAAGAAACTGAACATTCCATTCCACTGGCTTCCCTTCTTTATCAGCCGCAACATTGCATCCCCATTTTCATAGAAAAAGACTTCGAAGATCTGCTCTACACTGTGGTTACTGTAGTACGAGCTTCCTTCCCATCGAATCCGATAGCACTTCAAATCCAGACCCGTCAGATGATACACAGCATGATAAAAAACCGTGCCATAGGCATCACGTCTATTCACTCTGATATCTTCAGAAGATGATCCGGTGATTCCGATCCACGAATTCGTACTGATATAGAATGTTGTCCTTCCAGATCCTTTGTATGGCCAACTCATGATCGTATTAGTAAAGGTAATCGTCTGATCATCTGACCCCGCGGAAAATCCAACAGTCATTCCATTTGTATCTTCCAGCATGGTTTCCAGCGTTCGTTCCAGAACAGGACTATCGCAGTCTGAATTATGATTGCCGATATCGTACATCTCATTCACAAGTCGATATCTGGTGCCATAGAAATCATCCCGATAGATGGAAAGATGACCACCCTCTCCCGGATCTGAAAAGGTCGAATTATTCAGCTTGTAAGTTCCAGTACGATTAGCATTCTCCCCATATTTCAAAATATGAAGCAGGGCATCGCCGTTCCCAAAGAATGCGAAATCCCACGATGATCGATATTTCTGATCCTGATTGTAGGGCATGTAGCCGTCCCAGGTGACGCGAATCATCGACTTCACATCGTCCATCGGAAGTTCAAGCAGGTAAAGGTTCAAATAGCCGTTATCCCGGTTATTTACATAAAGGTTCATTTCTCCGCAGGTAAGAAGAGAATCGCCGGTCAAAGCGATCGTCAAACTAGTCTCTCCCTCTTCTGTGAGATCCGGGCACTGAACCAGAAATGGTTTTGCTTTGAATTTACTCAGTGGAATCGAATAGGTACCTCCATCACTATAGGAAGAAGTGAGAATGGTTCTTCCGAGTGTAATTCCATCCAGATCATCAGTCATATTTTTTACAGGCAAATTCAGCGTTCTGGATGCGCCGTTCTTATTCAAATAAGCTGATGTCTTGGCCTGCACCTGAAATCTTGTTCCCTTCACAACCTTTTCTGTATCAATCGTTGCTTTAGCAAGAAGCTCGTTCACATAGGCGATTTCCGTAATTCCCGACGCATCAAAATCCGATATGGAAAGAGACGGATTCAACACGGTATCTGAGCGAAGCCAAACAGTATTAACATCGTGCGGCATCACAAGCATGGTATGCTCCGAGTCCGAAAGAAAAAGGTTGTTAACGCCTCCATCACCGCCCTGTGAGATATCAAGGACCTTCGGAACCAGTGCAGACAGGGTCTCCTTGTGATTTGCGGCAACGCCCATCGTCACAAGATTGTCAGCAAGTTCATTTCGGAGCGTGTTCAGTTTAGAAAGATAATCGCTGATCGCCATTTATTCCTCCTGTCCGATGATATTCTTCAGCACAGTTTCCACATCACCAATCGCTGATGTTACGGCAGCATTCGTTACAGGATTCTTGGAATTCTTATCCAAGGTGCTGTCGACATCGATATGTACACTTGCAATGGCCTCTGCCATTTCTTGTTTGTCGGTGAAGTTGGCATTCCTAGCCTTCGGGTTCCCGGGAAGATCCAGAGTGATCACATTGCTGTCCTTAGAGCAGATCTGTCCTTCCTGAAGATATCCAATCGCATGGCAGAGGAAGGTTCCCTCCTGTTCTGGAACCTCAAGTTCTCCGGAAAGTTCATAAACAACGTGACTCTCTGTCCTGCCATTGCATTCCAGTTCAATTCGGTAGCAATCATAATCCACTTCCTTTTCATCCGGCGCTGTAATGGTGTAGCTCAATATTTTCCTATCCGCTCCCAAAGACAGTGAAAGCACCGGAGCTAAGTTCTTCTCCTTATCCGGATGAAGCGGAACTACCACACGAGACAAGTCCCGATAGCGCAGCCGGTAGAAACCAACGGCACCGAGCTGCGGGAAAGACTTTACCCCGATATACCGGACCTCTCTCGGTGTCATACATACTTCTGGAGGACTGCTCCACGACAGATTATCATAATCAGCTAGAGTGATCTGTGTATGCACCTGCCAAGGTGTATGGTTGTTGGAAGCATAGTGCTGGTATAGGCTGTTATCCGGCTGGTTTGCAAGGAAGTTCTGCATGCCGTTCTGTGGTCCTGCAAAGCTCTTGATAAAATTGAGTGGCACATCATCACCTCCTTTTTGCATTGGTTACTGTGCGAAGGAAATCACCGGGTTGAAATCAAAAATATAGTCCGAACTCTTCCAGAGACGGTCGATAGCTGCATCCATTGTCAGCACATCATTGGCTGCAGGTGCATTCGTGAAGATTATGCCAGAGCCTCTGTGGCAGAACTGACTGTCACCTGCTGCCTGATAGAGTCCCAAAGTATCTTTATCTCTTGTTCCGTCAGGCCATTTGATAGAAATCTTCAGGTAGTTCATCACATAATCTTTATCGAGTTTATGATCGGTCGTATCTGAAAAGCTTTCATTATAGCTGCAGGAAATCGGAAGGGACAGCACATCGGTGTAGGTATTTCCATCCTCAGAAACCGAATAGGTGAGGACTGTCCCCTCTGGGATTTCTTTTTTGCTGCTGTAGTCGTTTGGCTTGGTACATGTCCAGGTTCCTGGCACAATCGTATTGATCGAATTACCGAGCAGCGGATCCGTCATGTACGAAATGATCATAGGAGTTGATTCATTTATTGATGGTCCCTTATCGCTATAACCGTTCGCCACCTTCTGCTTTGTTCCCGGAATAAAAAATCCGTACTGGTCAGAATAATTAGCCTGTGGAATCTTGTCGCTATACTGCAGCAGTTTCCTAAAAAATGTTCCTTGTGTTATACCCTGCATTCTTCTCGCATTTCCGATATGATCGCAGGTATAATCCACACCCCTGGTGAGAGCAGTCCCGTTCTTATAGATCACTTCAGTATCCTTCACCCAGACCGGCAGCACCGGTGTGAATTCCTTTGTGCTTCCATCTCCTTTTCCAAGTGACATCCCGGTAAGTGTTCTCTGTGGGAACAGCTTCGTATTCGGAAAACGGAATGCAAAAGAGGGCGTCTCCACAGCAGTCATTGCATCTGTCGGACGTGAATAAGAAAACGCCACCATATTGACATACATCTCCGGACTGTTTGACGTAGAAAACCTGCAGCCTGACATCGAGTATGTCGTATCCTTCCATGCGGCACTATCTCCTGCTTTCTGGCAGGGTTTAAACAAATAATCAATATTTGCGGCATCCGTCAGTTCCAAACAGCTCTGATAACTGTAGTAGGAATAGGAATATTCAAAGAAATGATAACTGTCAATCAGCACATTTCCATCAAAGGAAAATACGAGCTCACTTTCACTAATATCTCCTCGTGTTACATAAAAATCCACGGAAACGGTCAACTCATCAATATTTGTCTTGTTGATGCTGATTGGGTTACCTTCGGAGTCCATGATCATAGCATGTGTATACAAATGGCCTCCTCCGGCTAGCCCAAGTTCCGTGATGTTTGCCGAATAGGAATCCGACGGAGGAATTACAAACGTGACATTGAACTTTCGCTCATTCTCACTAATAATCTCCATGGTTCCATAGGAACGCTTCACATTAGAATCTCCGGTCCCCGCACTGAACGCAGGGGTAAACATCGCCGTATCAGAAACTGCCGGAGTCCCAGATCCAGTGCCAAAATAAACAGTGCTGACACTGCAGGTGTATCCATTAGCAAAATAGGGAAGGTGCCCCACCAGATCATAAATGCCATAAGTGGTTAAGGTATTGTGTGTCTTGATTGACCGCTTCTCTCCGGTTAAAGTATTTCGAAGCATCAGTAAATATTCTGTTTTGATGCCAATAGGCGGCTTTTTCTTTCTCATCATCTTCCTCCTCAGAGCAATCCGTCAGATCGGCTGCTCATTTTTATCGTAATAACCGACAGCATCATAAGAAATCGGCGCTGCTGGGAGCATGATTTTCTCATCACCCGCCGTTTTTTCCGGATTCTTTCTGCTGAAGAACAATTCCGTTACATCCATCACGTCGACCGGTAGAACAAGATTCTCTTTGCTCTTCCCACTCAACTCGCCTTTGTGCGTATAATACAAAGGCTCATTGGACAGGCTTTGCGGTAAATCGATGATCTCCTTTGCCCCGTAGTCGTTATACCTTGTGCGATCAAAGATAAAGGCGGTTTTCAAAACGCCTACGCGAACAGCCCCATAATCTCTGATCTGTGCCAGAAAGGTCGGATCATCCTCCGGATTCAAAGTGACGTCATATTCATATTTCAGCGCGGATGGAACCGGTGCCTTCGACAACTGAATTTTCAAAGTGGATGTCTTATTTACCTTGTCCTCGGAAAAATCCCATGCTTTTACTGAATAGCTTTCCTCTGGTTTGGGAGAACAGACAAAAGAAAAGTCAGAAGAGGTCAGCTTCTCACCATTTCTTATCTGGAGCAGCCGGTTGTATTTCACCAAGAATGTCAACCCATCCTCACTCTGTGTCTTTTCCAGCACGCTTACCGTAAGGTCTGTCCCGGGCGGATATAGACAGGATTCCGGAATTGCGCGATCAGGAAGATCTATCTTTTCTCTTGGTACTGCCTGCATGACATACGTTCGATCGGTAATAAAGATCGTTGTTCCGGAGGACAAGGAGTGAATCGTAATCGCTATCCGATAATCATTCAGTCTCGCGATGGAGCAATGATCTGCATCAGCAATGCTACTGTCCACTTCATAGGCCTTGTCCCATTTCGTGACCTCGACATCCGAGAAGTACTTGTACTGCCGATACCAAACATGACCGGACTTGATGTAAACAATAACCAGTCCCTGATCCTGAGATAGCTTCACCTCAGATTTGAATCCCCGACAGGCATGGACGGAACTGACTCCACTGTCCAGCTCAACCAGCGTGCCCTCATCCTCACCTTCCTGCCCATGCAGAATACCGTCCTCAGTAACCCAAAAATACCAGGGCTGATCCTTCGTCACCAGCGTAAACACTTCCTCTGAAGAACGTCGTGTCCAATAGCCATTGAACTCGATGGCGGCATCCACAGCCTTGCCTAAATCCGCAACACTGGTCCACTCCGGACGACTGGTTGCCTTTTCATCATAGTCACGATGAGCCACGAGTAATTCGCCATCCTCAATACCAATCGCCCAAATCTGATCTGGCCCGTTCTGTTCCTGCAATTGCCGAATGGTAATATCCCGGACATCCATTGTAAGATCATCAAGGGCTTCCACATAATTTCCGGCATCAATAGAGAAAAACAGTGCCCGTGTATCAATGACCACGTTGCCAGAAGTGCACTGTGCTGTGACAACCAGTGAATGTACACCCTGCATCCTGTCAAGGTATGCATGCGGAATTCCGATCGTCCCACCGCCGCCTTCAATGATGTCAAACTCACAAGGAGAAAATAATTCCTCCACGGTCGTGTCATAAAAGCGCAGAATCAAGTGTGAAGCTTCACTTGCGGTATAGCTCATCAGGAAATGCCCTTCCACATCGACCTGCTGGGATACATAAAACGTGATATTTCCGATGATCTGCTCATGTATGTCGAACTTCATCGGTCCGGTGTTGTAGTCATAAAGAAGTTTGTTGATAGATTTTGTCACAGACTCAACCTGTGATACCAGTCCTGAGAGATCTTTGTCACTCTTGTCATTTCTTGTAACAAGGGCCGGATTCTTCCCGACGCCTTCGATCTCAAACTTACTGTTGTAGGTAAAGGTAAACTTCGTGATGCAGGACAGCTTTGACCCGTCTGCTGCTCCGCCAGAAAAGGTGAGCACATCCATCAAGTCAAAAGCCGGATCTCCGATCATTGCTACTTTGAATGACACATATTGAATCTCGGCAAGAGCAGAGAGAATTGCTTTGCAGCATTCATCACGAATCTGATCATTCTGAAGGAAGGGATTGTTTCCAAGGTTATACGTCAGGCCATTATCCTCATCCGATCCATAGTAATTGGTTTTCTCTTCTGCCTGATTTACGACGGATACACCAGTATACCGCGTCTCATAATCTCCAAAGGTACAGCCAGAAAGTCTGTGACTATCGTCAATCGTGTCCACCACATTCTTATTGTAGGTTCTGAGCACCAATTTCCCATCGCGATCTGCAAATGCATTGGAGGCACAGGTTTGAGCGATCCAAGAAACCACATCACGCCATGTGGAAATATCATTGTCTGCAGATAGCGTAAATTTGATCCTGCCATTCGGAATTCCATCAAAATCCGCCTCGCTCATCCCAAGCATCATCCTGCAGTTGGAACATGCAAGAGAAAGAATCTCGTAGGGTGTTCCTGTAAGCCGACCTCCAGAGAATGTCCGATCCAGAAGAGACATGTTGTCGTAGGCTGTAATGGCTATTCCGCTGGTGCCCCACTGCGCATCAGAAATCGTGAATACACCAAGCGGTACATCCTCATAGGAGCCATCTGCAATCTTCATTCCAAAGACTGGGATAAGTTTTCCATTTTTCAGAGAATATCTCTCCGTGTCAAATCCAATAAGCGTCACCTTAAGTTCTGCGATATACACCTGCCCGATGAGAACCTGCGTCTCATCCGAGCACTGATTGGAAATGGAGAAGGATCCGGAGAGGATGTTCTGGTCCGTGAAGACAGAGCCGTTAACTGTTCCGCGCATCCGATATCGCTGTACGGGACTTTTTCTTGCTTTCAGATAAGCGTCCGATACCTTGTACATCCTGCTCTCCTTTCCTTAGAATTCTTCCAGATCAAAAGTCACAGTATAGAGACCGCTTGTTCCCTTCGTTCTTTCCGCGTGCTCTTCGAGTCCCGGTTTGAAATTACGCATCCGCATCTGCCGTGTCTTGTAGCCCTGGGTCTTCAGATCGTAGAGCTTCACGGCGATGCTGTCCTTATCCCGAAAAGCAGCAAACTTCGCTGCCCAGCTTCCCGAGCACTGAAAAGAGGCAGAAACGAACAGCTTGTCACTTCGAATAACAATGACCTGATCCGTCCCTGCCTCGGTCTGATTTACACTCTCTACTACACTGTTGCATTCTTCCCACTTCGAAGGCGGGAAAAGTTTTACATCATCAAAGTAGATTGGATAATCTTTTAGCATCATCTGCCTCCCGAACGGTAATTCACCCGCTGTTGTGCTTTGACAACCAGCTCGTCGATTCGTTCATTGCCGATATAGACCGGAATAATGATGTCACCGCCACCTACTCCTGCAAGGGCACCCTGCACAATTTCTGCAAGCTTATCCGTGCCAACCACGGCTTCCTGCCCGGCTTCGCCGCCTCCAAGGAGCCTTCCTCCAGAAGCTCCGAAGATCGTAGGGCTGTTTAAGAGATAGGCATCATCCATAGCCTTCCGGTACCAGCTGACCGACAGGTGCGGAACAGACGGCGGATCAATGGAGAGCTTTCCGCTGATCGAGAAGTGCGGGAGCTTGATATGTGGAAGCTCCAGATGACAGCCCGCAAAGAAGCCGCTGATCCTGCTTAGGCCACCGCTTACGATGCTTTTGGCGTTTTCGATCATGGAGGAGAAAGCTCCCTTAATCTCACCAAGTTTTCCCTGTGCAGAAGACAAGGCATCACCGAGCTTCCCACCCGTCAGATCATTGATCTTCGAGAATCCTGCTTCCCAGATCGACTTGTAAGCATCCACAGCCGTTCCGATGATGCCCTTGATCCCGCCGCCGTGCTGATCGATGGATGACTGAATCGCATCCCATGCATTCCCGGTGTTCGTCTTTACGGTCTCCCACGCAGTACCGATTGTGGTCTTGATGTTGTCAAAGGTCGTGCCTGCTGTCGTCTTGATCCCGTCCCACACACCGGAGAGAGTGGATGTAATTCCATTCCATGTGTTTGATGCCGTGGTGCTGATGGTCGTCCAGGTATTTCCGAGAAAATCCGAAATGCCAGTAAAGACCGTGGTAG
>JBJEMO010000179.1:0-8368 GCA_051879715.1 Bilifractor sp. | reverse complement strand
CCGCGGAAGGCGGTCAGCTCCACGGCGGTTTTAGCGTCAAAAACCCCGGCGCATTAGCCGGGTGCTCGTAAGAAAGTAATTCACTCAAAATTACACTTACGGCATCTGTCAGACGGGATTGGAAAAAAGCAGGGGAATCATTCTTTTTCAGAATAATTCCCCTGCTTTCATAATACCTTTTTGGATGTATATTGCAATTTTTCTATGTCATATACGCTTACTGATACACACTCAAATGTAAGCGTAAAAACAGTCGGCGGCTTGTCAGGGTAAAATGCCTCTGCCAAACTATAAGAGTCTGAGGAAGTGCATGGTAGTACCAAGCAGTACCAGAGAGTGTCCCAGACTCCAAGATAGTGAGGTGCAGACATGGAGAAGGCAGCAAGTTTACAGAGAGCCAATCAACAACAGCGGTTGGTGGAATGGAGCCGGCGTGTGGAGGCCTGCCGGAGCAGTGGGCTGTCGGTAGGCCAATGGTGCCAGGAGAATGGAATCGCGGTATCCACCTATTTCTCCTGGCAGAGGAAGGTGTTCCAGGCCCTGAAAGAAGTCCAGGAGGTAACCTTTGCAGAGGCGCCAATCATGGAGCGTTCCCAGCTCTCCGGGCATATCGTAGCCGCTATGGAGGTAAGCGGTGTGCGGATCCAGGTCTATGGGGGAGCGGATGAGGCCACACTGCTGGCGATCCTCCGGGCAGCAAAGTCATGCTGAACGATTTTAGTTGCAGCTGTCCGGTGTACATCGCCTGCGGATACACAGATCTGCGACGCGGCATTGACGGGCTGGCAAACCTGGTAAAGAGCCAGTTCCAGATGGACCCGTTTCAGCGGGCGCTGTTTCTCTTCTGCGGGCGGCGGCGGGACCGGCTCAAGGCGCTTTACTGGGAAGGAGACGGCTTTCTGCTGCTGTATAAGCGTCTGGAGAGCGGCAGTTTCCAATGGCCCCGGAGTACGGAGGAAGTGCAGGCCCTGACGCCTCAACAGTACCGCTGGCTGATGGAGGGACTGAAGACAGAGCAGCCGAAGGCAAACAAAGCAGTGAGCGGTCTGAGCGCAATATAATACCGGAAAGCATTGAAAACACTGGTTTTTTGTCCCGTTTTGTGGTATCATTTTCTTATGGGAAATGAGAAGAATACTGCCGCAAGCACCCCGGAAATGGTGACCATTTCGCGGGCGGAATACGATTCTCAGCAGGCACAACTGACTGAGCTAAAGCTCCAGAACCAATGGCTTCTGGAGCAGCTTGGTCTTGCAAAAAAACGGCAGTTTGGCGCATCCTCAGAGCGGCTCCAGGAGGGCCTGATGGACCAGCTGTCCCTCATGGCAAATGAGGCGGAGGCCTACGCCTATGGGACAAAAAATGCCACAGCGGAACAGGTAGCGGTAAAGGCCCATGCCCGCAAGCGGCACAGCGGCAATGTACTGGATATTGTGCCGGAGGGAACCCCCACGGAAGTGGTGGAGCACCGCCTTTGCGAAGAAGAGCGCACCTGTGATACCTGCGGTGCCGTGATGGAGGAGATTGGGAAAGAGGTGCGCCGGAGCCTGAAGATGGAGCCGGCCCGGTTCTGGATCCGGGAGGATGTGTACTACACCTACGCCTGCAAGCAGTGCGAGGCGGAAACAGGCGAAGGCAATCTCCGGAAAACACCCAAACAGCCGACGCTCTGCCCAGGCAGCTTCGCCTCACCAGAGGCGGTAGCCCATATCATGACGCAGAAGTTTGTCATGTACTCACCGCTGTACCGCCTGGAGCAGGAGTTTCAGCGGCAGGGGCTGAAGCTGTCCCGGCAGACGATGGCCAACTGGATCCTGCAGGCCTCAGACACCTGGCTGCGGCCGGTGTATGACGCCCTGCACCGGAAGCTGTGCCGGGAAACCGTGCTGCACGGGGATGAGACCACGCTGCAGGTGCTGAAGGAGCCGGGCAGGACCTCTACGAGCAAGTCCTATATGTGGGTCTACCGGACCAGCGGCTGCGCTGAGTATCCCATTGTCCTGTACGAGTACCAGCCCAGCCGGAAGGCGGAGCACGCCCAGGCCTTCCTCAAGGACTTCTCCGGCTGGCTGCACGCAGACGGCTACCAGGGCTACCACAAGCTGCCCGAGAATATCCGGGTGGTTGGCTGCTGGGCTCACGCCAGGAGAAAATTTGATGAGGCGCTGCAGACGCTGCCCAAAGAGAAACGGCAGGATTCTCTGGCGGCAACCGGCGAGTGTTATTGCACCAGGCTGTTTCAGCTGGAGCAGACTCTCGTGGACCTGACACCGGAAGAGCGGTATACCAAGCGGCTGGAACTGGAGAAACCGGTTCTGGACGCTCTGTTGGTGTGGGCAAATGAGGCCAGCGCAAAAACGGCGCCCAAGTCCGCCCTGGGCAAGGCGCTGCACTATCTGCGGGAGCAGTGGCCCTATCTGGTACGCTATCTGGAGGACGGCAGGCTGGAACTCTCCAACAACCGTGCCGAGCGCAGCATTAAGCCATTCGTCATGGGCCGGAAGAACTGGCTCTTTTCCAACACCCCGGCCGGCGCCCAGTCCAGCGCTGTGATCTACAGCCTGATTGAGACCGCAAAGGAGAACGACCTGGATCCCTACCGCTACCTGGTTTGGCTCCTTAACCATGCACCTGGCCTGAGCCGGACGGATGAAGTCTGGGCGGAATCTTTCCTCCCGGTGAACGCACCCCAGGAATGCAAGATTCCTAAACCATAATGAAAATGCTGACCGCCATCTCATTGCTTATGCGCTGAGATGGCGGCCTTTTTATACGCCTGGAGATTTGACGGTTACACTCAAATAGGTCGGGATTAAAAATTGCAAGGTTATACCCGCCTGGATTAGTTGTGCTGTTGTATTCAATCCCATCATATTCTTGCGCTCCGTTATGTTCGATACTTTTGATAAAATCAACAATGTATTGCGTGGGGACATAGTCCAATGTACTGTCGCTTCTACGCAAAGATTTGCTCATTTCAGAATTTAACTTTTCAAGATATTGCTTGTTTATTGCGTGGTCAAGGTATTCAAGACCATCAACAAACGGGCTAATCTCCGTTATAGCACGAAGATCCACCACCGTAATATCTTGCTTTAATCGAAATGTGCCGACACTTACAAAATCGAACACACCAGCACGCACTTCATGCAAAGTAGTATCAACATCACTTGCCACATAAAGGCAAGTGATTCCTCTTGCGTTAGCCCTACCTTCCGAACTTTTACCAGCAGGGGGTGCTGACATTTCATTTATTGGATATCCGGTTTGTTCAGAAATTCTTGCACGATAAAATAAATCCCCAGTCTTGTAAGTTTTACGAATAAACGAGCAATATTTTTCCAGAATATCAAAATTTATTAGCTTTGAATGATATCGGTTCTTTGTCTTGATTTCAGTTACAAAGGCATCCCAATCATTGTTTTTTAATAAAGCATGACTCTGTAGATATACATTATCATACAACTCTGGAATACCAACAGTTCCATCCAAAATTTCCGGGACATTTACATATAATTCATGACAAACCGACTTTAATATCTCATAAATCTGGATTCTTGGAATCCCTGAAAAAATATTCCATCGTTCTTTCAGATCATCAATCAAAGATCTGGTTTCGGCTTTGGGATAGGTATCTGGAAGCATTGTAGAAGGAGTGTAAATGCTCAACAACTCTTCAAAATAAGGAGTCAATTCGCTTTGTGTGCTTGTATCATATAAGTGTCCCTCTCTGTGATGACACACGGGACATTCTCCTACATTCGATGCCGATACAGAGCAAATAATTGATGCTATTTCCCTGTCATTAAAGCAATGCTCACAAAAAATCATATTGCTACCCCATCCAAATACTTGCTCATCAGTTCAAAATGGTGCATAATTGAATACTTCTTTACGACACCTAATCCAGGGTAGGTCTTGTTGCGGTAAGCTGCTTCAAATTCCCGTATTCCGACAGTATCTAATTTCATGGTTTTATTCCACTCGACCAGTTTTTTAACTGCTTCTGCAAATTTTCTTGCCGGGTCAGAAATATCATCGTTAGAATCAGAAACAAAGTGTGCAATTCGCAAAATATTTTTTCTATCAAAGTATACAATGTGAATTGCTACAGCGTATGGAGCAAATCCCGTTTCGCTATATTCCTCACCAACAACAGAATAATCAGCAAAACCTTTGTATCCATCGTCTGCATAATACAGATGATCAGAAGAAAAGAATTCTGTTTCTATATCTGAGTAATCAATATTGCGTGTTTGCTTAGGAAAATGGTCTTCACACATAACACGATTGGGGCGAATTCTTCTTCTGAAATCACCTTTGTCGGGTATCACATTATATAGGGGAATTCTATCACCAATTACTTCTTCGTAATTGCCCAAATATTCCGGGTTATTGCAAAGTAAAAGCAACGAATCAATGTGAATACCATTTTTTGCTGCATTTTTGATGTGCGCATCCAACTTTGATGTTACATAGAAAGAAGAAATGACATTGGCATCTTTAAGTTGCTCACTGGCTTGCTCCCGAATTTTAGCATTACTTTCCTTTTTCAAATCCTTAATCCAAGAGCCTACTTGCGGATTACGAATGACAGCAATGGGTTTTCCGGCTTTTATGAAAGAATCCACGGTTTTTGTGTATGTCGATGATACTTTTACTGGTTCTACAATAGGGATTATTTTGTTGCTAAGAAGGCTTTTGTTAACACACTCACGGAGAGCCAAAAGCTCAAATTGACGACCTCGCAAAATTGGGAAATACATAATATCCTCCTATGTACTTAAAAAGCGACATAATTTTGCGTAGTCACTTTTCTTGTAATTTGAAAAATAAATTAAAAACTTCAATTCATACGGTATTTTTGAGTATTCGACAACATCAATTTTTGCTCGTGATTTTAAGGCTTGGACAAACATTTGATAGGCTATATCTGTTGGCAATGACTCAAACATTGCTTGACACTCTCTATAATACTCAAATTGCGACACATCTGGCAACAGACCGAAATGCTTAAGTAAGATTTGCTCATACTCATTTTTGCGCAAGATCTTAAACATAATTGTTTTTGAAAGCATATCGCCATATTCAATTGGTTCCTTGCGTACACTTAATGTTCCTTTTTTTGTCAATAAACAGATTCCTGTTGGAGAATTTTGTAGCTTTTGTTGTACACTATCAAAATTCTTTTCTGATGTAACAACAACTACTCTTGAAAAAGCTTTATAATAATCTTCAATTTGACCGTCGAGACGATCAAAATTATCCAATGCCGTTTTTATCTCGTATACAACAGCTTTTCCGTTTATTAAAATGAAGTCGGCTTTGGAATTTCCAACCGGAACTTCTGTTAATGCGGTTGTCGTGCGTGGACTATGGATGCCGAGTAATAGTTTGTTCAGTAGAGTGTTTTTATAAAAATATTCATTTTGGTATTCTTTTTTTAGGTATTGGTAAATTTCGCTAATACATTCTCCGTTGGTCTTCTCAGCAGGATCAACGATATATCTGCGAATTGCTGCTATATATGCAGGACTTTCCCCATCATCAATTACTTGCTTAAAGGTGTTTCGAGTAAAGAACCGGTTAAGCAATATTGAATTAGCATTGTCCACTCAAGACACCACCTCTCTACAAATAGAATTATTGTCTTGTTGGTTTTAATGCATTCGATGGGATCAACCAAATTCGGCTTACTTGTATTGCCCCTTGAATACGATTTGTTTTGCAAAGAATTTGAACTTGCCGTTCGGTGATTTTCCATTTGGCGGCAGTTTCTTTCACTGTCATATAGTTTTCCATTCGGCACCTCACAAATACAATAAACCATAATACATTATATTCGTTTAAACGAAATTTGTCAAGACTTTCAAAAAAAGACGATGCTTCCGCTTCTTGTGAGGAGTATATCATCTGTCAGACGGAATTGGGTAAATGAAATAGGCTGGACATGGTTGATTTCAACCGTGTCCAGCCTATTTTTTTGCCTATTTGCGTTTTCTTTTTCCTTTTCCGTGGGTCATATTGGTTTTCCCTCGTTGGTTAATAGAGGGTTTCAGGTGTTTGGACAGTTTCAAGACTTCTATTATATTCACAAACTGCTCCATCGTGATCGCATCATAGTCAATACCAAAGGTTGCGAGAAAAATGCGAGCCTGTTTTTCCGCATCGCTGCCTTTGTAGTCCATGGCTTCCTGCAAACTCTGTTGCACATCCAGCGCCGGAGAATGGCGGTCCGCAGTAGTTGCATCATTTTGATGGGCTTCCCGAATATCCCGAAGGATCAGCTTCAAATCGTCAGAAATAACATGGCCGAAATACTCGTCCTCTTGTACTTGTGCAAGTTCCAGCGTCCGCAGGTACAGATCATTTTCCGTTTCTCCCTGCTGCATCAGTACCATTTGGCGGACGGCTTGCAGTACGGCGTTCATATCGCTAATCCGCATATCTGCGATCCGATCCACATAAATCTCCGCATCCAGCATCATTTTCTGGAAATCATGGTGACAGAGAATTTCCGACAGCAACCGGGGGTTGAATTTCCCGGCTTTCAGAACATCAATCGCATCATCACTCAGGTGCAGGGCATTCAGCTCTGAGTCTGAGTGATTTTTTTGTTCTGACACCCCCAACAGATAATCCGTAGTCACATGATAAAACTTTGCCAGTGTGACGATGGCAAAAGGGCTTATGTCTTTATAATCATCATTCTCGTATTTGCCGAGCGCAGATTTGGAAAGCCCAGTCTGGTCGGCCAGCTGTTCCAAGGTAAGTCCGTGCTCCACCCGCAAATCCTTCAATTTTTCCTGAATGGTTAAGGTCGTATTCATGCCAAGCCTCCCCACCGCTCTATTTCTTTTATTATAACACAGCTTGTCTATAAGCGTGGAAATTGCTGCTTTTTCAGAGCCTTTTCCATCCTTTTGGATATACGGGAATGGTCATGTTTTTTCGCTAAAATGTACTTGTCACCAGATATTGCAGCTTGAAAAGTACATGACCGTCCGAATGGGATATGCCGGTTGGCGAAGCAGCGCCAGAGCCAGCCTGGGGACAATTTGTCCCGAAGTTGTGAGCGTGCCAAGGCCGGGGATACGCCGGGGTGAGAGTCCCGGGCAGGAACGGCATTCGGGAAAAACGGCGCTTAAAAACACAGGCAAAAAATCAATCAATGTGAAATCAGCGAACAAACTGCAATTTTAGTATTGCTAACCACACCAACGAGCGTTGCACCGCACAGCGTACACAGTACAGCGTTCCGTGTGGATATTCGCTGTTTGGCTTGATTTCACACAAACCAGCAAAACGGGAAAGCGGGTGCTGTGAACAGGGCATCACAAGCAAAAATTCCAGTTTTAAAATGAGTTTTACCAAAACAATGCTTTGCAGCAAATGGAATTTATCACGGAATAGATTCTGTTCGCCGCAGAGCCAACAAAACAGGAGGACTTTTCTATGAGCAATCACGAGAATTACAGGAACGAGATCAAAGCCTACATTGTCAGGGCTGGCATGACCATGAGCGAGGTAGTGGAGGTTTTGGCTGACGAATACGGATGGAGCAGCAGCGTCCCCAACCTGTCCGGGAAATTAAAGCGTGGTTCTTTACGCTATGGCGAGGCGGTGGAGTTGGCGGATGTGCTGGGGTACGACATTGTGTGGCAGAAACGGAGGAAATAAGATCGAGCAGAAAATTTATGGGTACATCCGTGTTTCCACCAGAGAGCAAAATGAAGATCGTCAGGTCATTGCCCTCCGGGAAGTGGGCGTACCTGAGAGAAATGTTTATATCGACAAACAATCCGGCAAGGATTTCAAGCGTCCGCAGTACAAGAAACTGCTGCGAAAAATGAAAAAAGACGATCTGCTCTATATCAAGAGCATTGACCGTCTGGGACGCAATTACGCCGAAATATTGGAGCAATGGCGCTTTCTCACAAAGGAAAAAGGCATTGACATTGTGGTGCTGGATATGCCGCTTTTGGATACACGGAGAGGCAAGGATTTGCTGGGAACCTTCCTCAGCGACATTGTGCTGCAAGTGCTGTCCTTTGTGGCAGAAAACGAGCGCACCAACATCCGTCAGCGGCAGGCTGAAGGAATCGCAGCGGCAAAAGCCAAGGGCATTCGGTTTGGGCGGCCACCCAAACCGCTGCCCGAGAATTTCCATTCTGTCTACCAGCGTTGGAAAATGGGAGAAATCACCGGGACGGCAGCAGCAAAGGAATGTGGGATGCCCCTTGCTACCTTTCGTTACCGGGCAGAGATTTACGAAAAAGCCAAGTTGTTGTAAAGGGGGTGTTTTTACAGGAATGTGTACCTTTCTGTAAAAGGCGCAAAATCTTATACAAATTTATTATATCATGGG
>JBJEMO010000178.1:0-8370 GCA_051879715.1 Bilifractor sp. | reverse complement strand
ACCCCATAGGAGTCTAGCTCATCTGATACTAACTAAATGACATTGCCTCTGAACAGTAACATAAGGAGGAGAAAAAATATGGCTGATTATAAAGAACGGGATGGAGAACGTGCGGAAAAGCAAGAATGCTGCACGGAAGAACAGGCAAAGCCCGCAGAGGAAGATCATCAGCACCATCATGCTGTACCTGAGGACCAGGAGATGTGTCATGAACACGCCCATATACATACCCATCAGCATCAGAATACGAAGGCGGTCATTAATCGGCTTTCCCGTGCCATCGGGCATCTGACCATGGTAAAGAAAATGGTGGAAGAGGGCAGAGATTGCAGTGAAGTGCTGATCCAGCTCGCCGCAGTGAAATCGGCCCTGAACAGCACGGGAAAGGTGATTCTGAAAGATCATCTGGAACACTGCATGGTTGATGCCATAGAAAGTGGCGATATGAAGGAGATTGAGGCACTGAATCAGGCCATTGATCAGTTCATAAAATAAGCGCGTTCATAAAAAACAGGCAGACGTTTTATCGGCTCTTTGTCACAGACGGTATGAGAATGACGACCGGGCGATAAAATGCCTGCCTGTACGGCTTTTACGTCAGTTTATATCTGATCCTGCGTACAGCTCAAAAATCCCGGATGACCTGGAAAATGAAAAATTTGAGATAATAGGAGTCATCCTGTGAAGCAAAGAGAATCGGGTGGTCCGGGGCCTGTGTGCGGAATTCTACCTGACGCAGCCGTACGTGGGCATCATGTGCAGCCTGTGCGATGGTTGCCGCAAAGAGTTCCTGGTCCATAAAGTGGGAACAGGAGCAGGTGGCGAGGTACCCGCCGTCCCGTACCAGGTGCATGCCGCGGAGATTGATCTCACGGTATCCTTTCACAGCAGCCTTTATGGAAGCACGGGATTTTGTGAAGGCAGGTGGGTCCAGTATGACGACATCGAAGGTCTGTCCCTGCTTTTCCAGGTCCGGCAGAAGAGCGAACACGTCTGCCACCTTATATTCGATTCTGTCATCCAGGCCATTTAACTTTGCATTTTCCCTGGCCTGTGCGATGGCTGTGTCAGAGGCGTCTACAGACAGGACATGGTTTGCGCCTGCGTATGCAGCATTCAGACCGAAAGAGCCTGTATGTGTAAAGCAGTCAAGCACATCGGCATCCTTGCAGATTGGCCAGATGGCGCGCCGGTTCAGCTTCTGGTCCAGAAAGAACCCGGTCTTCTGCCCATCCTTTACGTCTACGATATAGTGTATCCCGTTTTCGGTAATCTCCACATCTGTGTCAAAGGGTGCAGAAAGAAAGCCCTTGATTCTCGGAAGTCCCTCCTTCTCTCTTACCTTTGCATCACTTCGCTCAAAAATTCCCCGGATCACAACTCCGTCTGCAGAGAGAACCTCTGTCATTGCCTTCAGAACCACGTCCTTCAGCCTTTCCATTCCGAGCGCCAGGGACTCCACGACCAGGATGTCCGAGTACTTGTCGACGGTCAGTCCGGGAAGGGCGTCTGCATCACCGAAGATCAGGCGGCAGCTGGAGGTGTCGATGACCTTTTTGCGGTAATCCCAGGCGTTCTGTACCCTTTTTTTCAGAAGGGCAGGAGTTACGGTTTCTTCTTTTTTCCGCGTGAGCATGCGGATACGGATCCTGGAGTTTGTATTGATGAATCCATATCCCATGAAATATCCATCAAAATCCCTGACAGAGAGAATGTCTCCGTTTTGAAAATCTCCACTGATCGAGGCAATCTCATTGTCAAAAATCCAGAAACCTCCTTTTTTCAGCGTCCTGCCTTCGCCTTTTTTCAGCGTAACAAACGCATAGGCGGCGAGATTGCTGTCGGATTCTGTATCAATGTCCATTGCAAGAATATTTTCCAGCTGTTTAACTTCTGTGATTTCGCTCATGATTTCTCCCGGATCTTTTTTCAAACAGACAGATAATGATTATATGTAAACAAGCAGACGGATTATATGCAAACAGAAATATAAAAACATGCCGGCAGTATCTACGGCCGGAACCGTCTCTTTCTTTGCGCATTGTATGGGTTAATTCCTGTGCATATGCGGAATCTGTTGTGACCTGTAGACAAGTATAGCAGAAAATACATGCTGCAGAATATAAAAAACTTTTAAATCCAAAAGCTCTATGGTATAATAACCGTAAATGCAAAAAATCAGCATGCGAAGAACGAGGAGGCTTATGATGAAGCACATTAAGACATTAAATACGAGAAATCTTCAGAATTCTGTAAAGGATGGAGGATGTGGCGAGTGCCAGACATCCTGTCAGTCAGCCTGCAAGACTTCCTGCACCGTAGGAAATCAGACCTGCGAGCATGCAGCAAAGTAAGAATTGCAGAATTAAACAGGGAATCACATGCTAAGGTGTTCCTGTTCCAGACGGAGCGGGAACACTTTATTCTTGTATGACCATATTCGGGTATGGCTATATTCTGAAGTTAGGAGATAGTTTCTTGATACATTTATATAAAAATAACGGTTATGATATCTGTCTGGATGTAAACAGCGGATCAGTACATGTCGTCGATGACCTGACCTATGATGTCCTTCAGAAGATGGATGAGGGAAAGGGCGCGGATATGATCCAGTCAGAGCTTTCCGGGACCTATGACGTTTCCGATATCTCAGAGGCAATCAGTGAATGCGATATGCTGAAGCGTCAGGGTATGCTTTTTACAGAGGACGCTTATCAGAGCGCAATAGAAGCATTCGGTGAGAGGCCAACGGTCGTCAAGGCACTCTGCCTTCAGATTGCGCACGACTGCAATCTGGCCTGCCGGTACTGCTTTGCGGATGAAGGAGAATACCACGGCAGACGTGGGCTGATGTCCTACGAGGTTGGAAAGAAGGCTCTGGATTTCCTGATCCGCAATTCCGGGAACCGGCACAATCTTGAGGTGGACTTTTTCGGAGGCGAACCCACAATGAACTGGCAGGTCGTAAAGGACCTCGTCGCTTATGGACGTTCCCAGGAAAAGGGACACAACAAGAAGTTCCGGTTTACCCTGACCACAAACGGTGTGCTGCTGAATGATGAGATCATGGATTTCTGCGACCGTGAGATGGGCAATGTCGTAATGTCTGTGGATGGCAGAAAATCCGTGCATGATCATATGCGTCCGTTCCGGAACGGCAAGGGAAGCTATGATCTGATCATTCCAAAGTTCCAGGAATGGGCAGAGAGGCGGCACCAGGACAAGTATTATGTCCGTGGAACCTTTACCCACTATAATCTGGACTTTGCAGCGGATGTTCTTTCCCTGGCAGACATGGGCTTTAAGCAGATTTCCATGGAGCCGGTTGTGGCACCTCCATCCGAGGACTATGCGATCCGTGAGGAGGATGTACCGGTGATCTGTGAGCAGTATGATATTCTTGCGAAGGAGATGATCCGCCGTGCCAGAGAGGGCAGAGGGTTCAACTTCTTTCATTTCATGATTGATCTCTCCGGTGGCCCCTGCGTGTACAAGAGACTTTCAGGCTGCGGTTCCGGCGGAGAGTATCTGGCTGTGTCCCCATGGGGAGATCTGTATCCATGTCATCAGTTTGACGGCAATACGGACTTTATTCTCGGAAATGTGGATGAGGGTGTGACCCGTCCGGATCTGGTGGAGCAGTTCAAGAAGGTCAATGTCTATTCAAAGCCGGAATGCTCAAAATGCTTCTCCAGATTCTACTGCTCCGGAGGCTGCGCGGCCAATTCCTACAATTTCAAGGGAAATATCAATGATGTGTATGATATCGGCTGTGCACTGCAGAGAAAGAGGGTGGAATGCGCACTGATGATCAAGGCTGCGCTCGCCGATGATGAAGGCAATACGGAAATGAAGATAGATGGTTGATATTTTGTGACAAGAGGACAAAGAAGATGAATAAGAAACAGAGTATTGCAGTGCTGATCATTACCGCTGTACTTACGGTACTGCTTGGCTATACCGTGGTCTTTGGCTGGGGAAGCCTGCATACGGGTTCTATGCGGAATATCCGGACAGGACTGGACCTGTCCGGTGGTGTCAGCATTACCTATGAGGCGACAGAATCAAACCCCTCCTCCGAGGATATGCAGGATACGATTTATAAGCTGCAGCAGAGGGTTACCACCTACAGCACAGAGGCCAATGTATATCAGCAAGGCCTGAACCGCATCAATGTCGAGATCCCCGGCGTGACCAATGCCAATGAGATCCTGGAGGATCTGGGAACTCCCGGATCGCTGACATTCCAGGATGCAGATGGCAACACGGTTCTGGAGGGAACGGATATTGCAGATGCACAGGGTGTTTCGACCACAAACCAAAGTACGGGTGTGCGGCAGTACATTGTGGAGCTGACCATGACCAGTGCTGGTGCGGAGAAATTCCAGCAGGCAACTGCGGACAATGTGGGCAAGACCATCTCAATCGTCTATGATGGTCAGACCATCAGTTCTCCGAAGGTTGAGCAGGAGATCAGCGGCGGCAAGGCGCAGATCACCGGCATGAGTTCGCTGGAGGAGGCGCAGAAGCTGGCTTCCTATATCCGTATCGGTTCTCTTTCTCTGGAGCTGAACGAAATCTACTCCAATGTAGTCGGTGCTTCACTTGGACAGGAAGCACTTTCTACCAGTGTTGTAGCCGGTCTGATCGGTCTTCTTCTTGTAGTACTTTTTATGATTGTCATCTTCCGTATGTCCGGTGTGGCTGCGGGCTGGGCCCTGGTTATCTTCACCTTCCTGGATCTCGGCTTCATGAATGCCTTTGATATTACCCTGACGCTGCCCGGTATTGCGGGACTGATCCTGACCATCGGTATGGCCGTGGATGCAAACGTCATTATCTATACCCGTGTGCGTGAGGAGCTTGCTACGGGTGCCGGACTTCACCGGTCCCTGAAAGCCGGATTCCACAAGGCATTTTCCGCTATCTTTGATGGACAGATCACAACGCTGATCGCAGCTGCTGTTCTGTATTTCATGGGAACAGGAACCATTCAGGGATTCGCGACAACACTGGCAATCGGAACGATTCTTTCCATGTTTACCGCACTGGCTGTCTCCAGATGGCTGAGCTATGCTTTCTATGGAATCGGCATTCGCAATGTGCGTTTCTATGGAACTACGACCCACAAGAAGACACTGCACTTTGTTGAGAAGCGGGCTATCACCATGGCGATAGGTCTGGCTCTGATGGTTTCCGTTCCGATCGGTATGCTTGTATACTCTTCAAAAGGCAAGCATGCAATGAATTACAGCCTGGACTTCATTGGCGGAACTGCCACCACTGTGGACTTCGGCAAGGATATGAGCCTGACGGAGCTGGACAAGGAGGTTGAGCCGGTTGTAGCCCAGGTTACCGGCAACAGTGACATTCAGTTCCAGAAGATATCCGGAAGCACACAGGTAGTGATCAAGACCAGTGAGCTGGACCTGGATCAGAGACAGGAGCTTGACGATGCCCTGGCCAAGAATTTCAGCACGATTGATGAATCCAAGATCACAGCTGAGAATATTTCATCGACGATTTCCGGTGAGATGAGACGGAATGCAATCCTCGCAGTCATTATTGCCGTCATCTGCATGCTGTTCTATATCTTCGTCCGGTTCCGCGATTTCCGTTTTGCCTCCAGTGCAGTGCTGGCCCTTTGCCACGATATTCTGGTTGTTGTTGCATTCTATGTCTGGACACGTGCATCAGTGGGCAGCACATTCATTGCGGTCATGCTTACGATCCTCGGCTACTCTATCAATGCGACCATCGTTATCTTCGACCGTGTTCGTGAGAACCTGCGCATTATGAAGGGTGAAAGCTACAGAACGATTGTGGATGCTTCCATTACACAGACGCTGACGCGAAGCCTGTATTCCAACCTGACGACATTCATTACTATTTTTGTATTGTTCGTGATGGGCGTGAGCTCTGTCCGTGAGTTTGCTCTACCGATCATGGTTGGCCTGGTTGCCGGAACCTTCTCATCCGTCTTTATCACCGGACCGCTCTGGTATATGATGAAGACCAGAAATGGAAAAAATGACATCACTCCTGCTCTTCAGGGTGCCTCTGGAGCGAAGAAGGCTTCTGACAGTACAGGGACGACGCAGGAAACCGAAGATACAGCCGGTACCGGAAAGGGAAAGCATGTCAAGAAGGACAGATCCGAGCTGTCCAGTATCAAACCGAAAAAGGGAAGAAACAAGAGATTCTGACCCTTAATGAAACCTGAAAGCAGGCTGTCGCATTTGCCTTTTAAGAGAAGGGTGCGGCAGCCCGTTTTCGTTATTTACCCGTGTATCCTGTTTGAGATCAGGTACATGCATGATATCTTTTGCAACGAAAGAAATAAGAAGCAAAATAAGAATCAATGAAAAAATGAGAAGCAAAGAAAAAATAAGCAGCTATGAAAGAAATGCGTGATTTGCAACAAGATATATGGCTTCATTTAGAACAGATTCGCTTAGCGGAGGGACCTGGTGAAGGTATCATCTGCATACATGAAAGAAAGAGAGAGGGACTGACAGTATGGAGGAAAAATGGGTAGTTGCTGCAAAGAGAGCGGATTTTTCCGGAATTGGCGCCAGGTTCGGGATAGATCCTGTGCTGGTGCGGCTGATCCGCAACAGGGATGTTTTTCGTGAGAGCGATGATCCTGAAGATGCAGATGAGAAAATCCGGAGATATCTCTCCGGTACTCTGTCAGATCTTTATGATCCTTCCACAATGAAGGATATGGACAGGGCTGGAACGACGATTCTTGAGGCCATCCGCAGTGGAAGAAAAATCCGGGTGATCGGCGATTATGATATAGACGGCATCATGTCATCTTACATCCTGGTCACAGGATTCCGGAAGCTTGGAGCAGATGTAACCGTGAGAATTCCGGACCGGATCCGCGATGGCTATGGTCTCAATGAGGAGCTTGTCAGGAATGCAGCGAAGGATGGAGTTGCCCTGATTGTCACCTGCGACAACGGCATTGCGGCTGCCGATCAGATCCGGACCGCCCATGATCTTGGAATGCAGGCTGTTGTTACGGATCACCACGCCATTCCCTTTAAGGAGAGCGAGAATGGAGAGCGGACGTATCTGCTTCCTGACGCAGAGGCAGTCGTCAACCCTCATCAGGAGGGGGATCCCTATCCTTTTCCTGATCTCTGCGGTGCAGGGGTTGCCTTTAAGCTGGTCTGTTATCTGTATGATCTTGTGGCACTGCCGGATCGTGAGGCCGAGAAAGAGAATCTGCTGGAGTTTGTGGCCATAGCTACGGTGGGTGATGTCATGGACCTGCGGGATGAAAACCGCATCCTGGTGCGTGAGGGACTCAAAAGACTGCGCCACACTACAAATCCCGGGCTGTGTGCATTGATCAGGCAGACCGGACTGGATCAGGAGACGCTGAATACCTACCATATCGGATTTGTCATCGGCCCATGCCTGAACGCGAGCGGCAGACTGGATACAGCCGGGCGGGCACTTCGTATGCTGCTTACAAAGGATCAGAAGGAGGCAGAGGACCTTGCTGCAGATCTGGTGAGCCTCAATGTGAGCAGGAAGGCCATGACAGCCGATGGGGTACAGGAGGCAATCCATCTGGTAGATACGACAGAGCTGAAAAACGACAGGGTGCTGGTTGTGTATCTGCCGGACTGCCATGAGAGCCTTGCCGGGATTGTCGCAGGCAGACTGCGGGAACACTATTACAAGCCGTCGTTTGTGCTCACCCGCACGGAGGAGGGAGTAAAGGGATCAGGAAGATCGATTGAAACCTACTCCATGTATGAAGAACTCTGCAAGGTCAGGGACGTGTTTACAAGATTTGGAGGACATCCGATGGCTGCAGGTGTGTCACTGCCTGAGGAAAATGTGGATGTATTCCGCAGAAGGATCAATGCGGTCTGCACCCTGACCGGGGAGCAGCTGACCCCCAAAGTGGTCATCGACGCGGCAATGCCGGTATCCTATATCCGGGAGGACCTGGTGCATCAGCTTGCCCTGATGGAGCCCTGCGGCAAGGGGAATACAAAACCGGTCTTTGCGGAGAGTCAGATGCGCATACAATCTTCAAGAGTCTTAGGAAAAAACCGGAATGTATGCAAGATGAAGGTTGTGAACAGGGACGGATTTGTGATAGATGCAGTCTATTTCGGCGATGCGGATGCGTTTGTGGATTCTGCCTCCGCACGCAGCATCTCTGTCACATACTACCCGGAGATCGACACCTGGCGGGGCAGAAACCAGCTGCAGATCCGGATTCTTTCTTATCGTTGAATAAATCTGTGTGAAGGTGCGTAAAAGTTCACTGGCATGCCAGGAAGGCGCTTCTCATTTGTCTGTTTCCGTTCGTAAACGGACAGTAAGCTGTTTTTATGCTTA
>JBJEMO010000177.1:0-45662 GCA_051879715.1 Bilifractor sp. | reverse complement strand
GAAGGAAGAATTTCCGCTGGACGAAAAGCTCAAAGAGATCAAGGAACAGCGGGATCAGACCATTGAACAGATCTTTACGGGAGAGGACCATCGTTTTCTGCTGATCATCGGCCCCTGTTCTGCAGATAATGAGGACGCGGTTCTGGATTACATGACCCGTCTCGCCGGTGTGCAGGAGAAGGTCAGGGATAAGATTTTTATCATTCCCCGTGTATATACAAATAAGCCGAGAACCCTTGGTACCGGCTATAAGGGCATGCTGCATCAGCCGGATCCGGAGGGCAAAGAGGATATGCTCGCCGGTATCATTGCAATCCGTGAAATGCATACAAGAGTTGTCCGGGAAACCGGTTTTACCTGTGCTGAGGAGATGCTGTATCCGGAAAATCACAGATATCTGTCAGATCTTCTTTCCTATGTGGCAGTCGGAGCCCGTTCCGTGGAGGACCAGCTGCATCGTCTGGTAGCCAGCGGCATCGGCATCCCTGCAGGTATGAAAAATCCCACATCCGGCGATCTTACTGTTATGATGAATTCGATCACTGCCGCCCAGTCCAGACAGAAATTTCTGTACAGAGGATGGGAGGTACAGACCACCGGTAATCCCATGGCACACGCCATTCTCCGGGGTTATGTGGACAAGTTCAATAACAGCATGCCAAACTATCATTATGAAGACCTGCGCAATGTCTGTGACCTGTATGCGGAGCGGAATCTTCAGAATCCGGCGGTGATTGTAGACTGCAACCATGCAAACTCAGGCAAGAAATACCTGGAGCAGATCCGGATTGCCAAGGATGTACTGCACAGCATGCATGTATCGGATGATATCCGGCATCTGGTAAAGGGGCTCATGATAGAGAGCTATATTGAGGACGGAAATCAGAAGATCGGTGAGGGTGTGTATGGAAAGTCCATTACGGATCCCTGCCTGGGATGGGAGAAGTCCGAGAGATTGATTCTTGAGCTCGCAGACCTGATAGAGTAAGGACATAGATGAAGAGCAGATGGAGAACTAATACGTGTGCACAAACGCAGATAATAGAGGTAAGGTGGAAGACAGAGCTGCTGGCAGGACACAGGATCCGCGTGAAATGCTGGCCGGGCAGATTTTACAATTTGCAAGAGATGCGTTGATTACAAGGATGCCCTATTTTAACCGGGCCATCCTTGCTATGCCGGTGGTATATTATACGCCGGTTCCGCAGAAAAAAATCCGCTTGCAGAATACATCCGATGTACACGCGCAGTTGACCCGGGCCCATTCAGATACTGTTCCTGACAGGAAAGAACTGAAACAGGAGACCGGGAGCCCCCGGGATCAGTCCGAAGTGATGCGTGGACAGCAGGAGCAGAATCGGGATCAGTCAGAAGCAATATGCGGACAGCAGGAGCAGAATCGGGATCAGTCAGAAGCAATACGTGCAAAGCGGGAGCAGAAGGATGGTGGCAGCCGTAAATCTGTCTCAGAGAAGCTGGCGGGCACTTTGTTCGGCATTGATACAGATGGGTATCGTCTTGATAATCTCCCCTCAGGCATTGGGACAAATGGCAGCTATGTCTATTGTGACCCGGGCTATGTGATCCATCTGTTTCAGAAGGATAGGACGAGGCTGGTCCGTACCTGGCTTCATATGATTTTTCACTGTCTGTTCCGCCACCCGTTCCGTTATACCCGCCTGGAAACAGAGCTCTGGGATCTGGCATCGGATATAGCCGTTGAGAATGCCGTGATGGAATGTGAACTGTCAGGACTGGAGCTTCCCGATGACTGGGACCGGAGAAGCCGGATCGGACAGCTGCGTGGGTATGTGCAGCAGATGACGGCGGAACAGCTGTACCGGGTGTTCCAGGATCACAGCAACCTGACCCTGGAGCTGGCGGATCTTTTCCGTTTTGACCGGCATGAGCCCTGGATGCTAGAGGACCACATCTGGAAGGAAATGATTATCCGCCGTGGCGGAGATTCGGCTGGACAGAAATGGCAGACCATCAGCAGCGGTGTACAGGATGATATGGATTCCTTCGAAAAGAACCAGTCAATGCTGCCCGGCAGATTAAAGAAGGTATTCAGAGAGCAGTACCGCAAGAGCGGGTCCTATGAGAGCTTCCTGAAAAAATTTGCCAGACCCGCTGAGGAGATGTACATTAACCAGGACGAATTTGATTATATCTATTATACTTACGGCATGCAGCTGTACCGCAACATGCCGTTGATAGAGCCTCTGGAATATCGGGAGACAATGAAAATACGGGACTTTGTCATCGCTCTGGACACCTCCGGATCCTGCCAGGGCCGGGTCATACGGAGCTTTCTGCATAAGACCTGGTCGGTCATGAAGACAACACAGAGCTTTACGGAGCGGATTCATCTGCACATCATACAATGCGACAGCGAAGTCCGGCAGGACAAAAGCATATCCTCCGAAGCGGAATTTGACCAGTATATGAAGGAAATAGAAATCTCCGGATCAGGCGGAACAGATTTCCGTCCGGTATTTTCGCGGGTGGATCAACTGCGGTCATCCGGAGAATTGAAAAATCTCCGGGGACTTTTGTATTTTACCGATGGATATGGAACCTTTCCGGCACGGAAACCGGAGTATCCGACGGCCTTCGTATTTGTGCGGGACCGATTTGAAATACCAAAGGTGCCCTCCTGGGCCATGCGCGTCGTCCTTGAACCGGAGGATCTTTCAGAAACAAGGATATGAAATGCTGTCAAACAAGATGAAATATAGTGGCAAGATGATACAAAGCAACAAGGTGATACAAAGCAGACGATATTAATAGACAGGAACCGGCCTTGCCGGTCTGCCGCGCCCGAAGGAATTGCGGCATAAACAACAGGGAGAAGAACGTGAATATTCAGCAGGCAAAGGAACAGATTCGACAGGCGGTCACCATCTATCTGATGAAGGACGCATATGGCAATTACAGGATTCCGCTGGAGCGCCAGAGACCGGTATTTCTGATCGGTGCGCCGGGAATCGGCAAGACCGCGATCATGGAGCAGATTGCGAGGGAACTGGACATTTCCCTGGTATCCTATTCCATGACGCATCATACACGGCAGAGCGCACTGGGGCTTCCATTTATTACAAGGAAAACATACCAGGGGGAATCCGTCAATGTATCGGAATACACTATGAGTGAAATCATAGCCTCTATGTATGAAAATATGGAAAAATCCGGTAAAAAAGAGGGAATTCTTTTTCTGGATGAGATCAACTGCGTGTCCGAAACCCTCGGACCCTCCATGCTGCAGTTTTTGCAGTACAAGACCTTTGGCAATCATCAGATTCCAAGGGGATGGGTGGTTGTGACAGCAGGAAATCCACCGGAATACAATCGCTCCGTGCATGAATTTGATATCGTCACGCTGGACCGCCTGAAGGTCCTGAAGGCGGAGCCGGATTATCCGACCTGGAAGAAATATGCCGAAAAGCAGGGAATCCACAAGGCAATTCTTTCCTATCTGGATATACGCAGCGAGGATTTCTACACGATCGAGACGACGGTAGATGGGAAAAACTATGTGACAGCCCGGGGCTGGGAGGATCTCTCTGAGGCAATGTATCTCTATGAGGAGAAGGGTTTTCCCATTGATGAGATGCTTATCGGACAATATCTGCATCATCCACGCATAGCCTCGGAATTTGCCACCTGGTATCAGCTCTTCCGGAAATACAGGGAGGACTATCAGATTGGACGGATTCTGGATGGCACTAACGATCCATCCATCGAAAGAAGAGCCGGAAAAGCCCCCTTTGATGAGCGCATGACCCTGATCCGGCTTCTGACGGAAGCGCTTCTGCCGGAAATCAGAATGAATGTCCGGGAAGAGACCTGCCTGAAGGAGCTGCACGCCCTCCTTTCCGGAGTCAGCAAAGAGATCCGGGAGAAAAACGGAAGAAATGTCTCAGAAATCCTGACGGAGGAGGCACAGCAGGAGGAGAGCGCTCTGCAGGAGCTCTCTGCTGCCAATGGACTTACCGATGAGCAGCGCGCCAGAAAACAGTATCCTATTGCCTTTATCCGGGATTGCCTGAAGAAATTTCAGCTGGAAAAGCCCGCCGGATCAGAGAAGGAGTTTGCACTGGTAAAGGACAGCTTTGCAGGGCGGGTCAGCGCTATGCATGCACAGACATCCAGAATCAGCAGCGAAATCACCAATGCATTTTCCTTCATCAGCCGTGTATTCGGAGATGGCAATGAAATGCTGCTCCTGGTAACCGAGCTTACGGTCAATGATTACAGCTCTGCATTTCTGTCAGAACACGGAAATGAAGCCTACTACCGCTACAATCAGAAATTTATGCTCTCCGAGCGGGAAAAAGAGTTATCCCGGGAAGTAAACGCATTTGAAGGCTGATCACGTGTAAAAGCGGGTCAGCCTGACACTTTGTTACGTTGAAGCGGGGAGCATCTGACAGTCGTAACAATGGAATGGTATTATCAGCGCAACTCCAGGGTATAAGAACGATATGCAGAAATTTCAGGTTTTAAAATGGTATCTATAGATAAGTATTTAAAAAATGATCCGATTCTGTTAAAATATGCACGTGGCGTAGAGCCGGAGGGTTCTGACCGTATCCGATTAATGCATTCGGATACGGTAATTGTATTTCCGGTTGAAAATTCCTACATGATGCGTGAGCTTCTCGAAGGCTTTGGAAAAAACGGCCGGGAGTATGATTTTACCGCATATGACCAGATTCTGGACCGTACCTGGATGGATGCCAGGAGGGCCGAGATGATTCTGATGCGGCTGAAGTATCCTCTGGATCTTTCCCCCGCAAAGGCGGAGGAGTATCAGGAGAGGGTTGCGCAGAAGCTGCAGGAGATTCTGAAACGCATCGTGACAGATCGGAACTTCACGGTGCTGAAACTGCTGGCAGAGGAAGGCTTCTTTACATCGGAAAATGTGGAAAGCTGTATTGCGACGCTTCGCAGCGCCGGAGGAAAGGAAATGATGCTCTGGCTGATGAACTGGAAAAACCAGCATTTTGGCAGTGATACATTTGATTTTACGCTATGACGAGTGGTTCGTTTCGGGTGGTTCGTTTCAAATGATCCGTTTATTCGGATGATTTATTTATGCGAGTGGTTCGCTTTTTTTCAAGTGTTTCATTTAAAATCTAATTCATTTAAAATCTAATAAGATGATTATTCCGAAAGGCGGGATTCCACCGGTTCGGATCAATCATACATCAACTATCTAAATTTTTTCAAAAGGAGGAGCCGGTTATTCCGGCGAGTGGAGATGGAGAAACTATTCAAACTCAAAGAGCACGGCACGACCGTGAAAACTGAGATCATCGCTGGTCTCACAACATTCCTGACGATGGCCTACATCCTTGCGGTCAACCCCAACATTCTGGGTACCGTCATGGACCGCAGCGGCGTATTCGTAGCAACCGCCCTTGCGTCGGCAATCGCCACCTTTATCATGGGTTTCTTTGCAAATTACCCGATCGCACTTTCTGCAGGACTCGGACTGAACGCTTATTTTGCATATACAGTCTGCCTGGGAGAGCTTGGCGGACAGGCTGACGCATTCACGATCTGTCTGACAGCCGTATTTGTAGAGGGCATTATCTTCATTATCATGTCCCTGTTCAAGGTACGTGAGCAGATTATCAATGGTATCCCGTCCAACCTCAAGAACGGTATTTCCGCAGGCATTGGTCTGTTCGTTGCCTTTATCGGACTGCAGAATGCCAACATCATCGTTGCAAATGATTCTACAAAGGTTGGTCTTGGAGACTTCAGCAAGCCGGATGTTGCGCTTGCACTGATCGGCTTTGTTATCATTCTGATCCTGGTTCATTATCAGGTAAAGGGTGCCGTTCTGATCGGTATCATTGCAACCTGGATCCTCGGCATGATCGCCCAGGGAACCGGCTGGTATGTCGTAGATGTAAAATCCGGTATCTATAGCGTATTCCCGAATTTCTCCGCAGGACTTCAGCTTGGCGGCATTACAAAAACAGCCTTCAAGTTCAACTTCGCATGGGCAGGTCAGCACCTGATCCAGTTCATTGCAATCATGTTCAGTTTCCTGTATGTAGATCTCTTTGATACAGTCGGCACCGTTGTAGGTGTAGCTGATAAGGCAGGACTTCTGGATGAGAACGGAAACCTTCCGCGTGTAGGCCGTGTACTTCTCTCTGATGCCATTGGTACCGTTGCAGGTGCATGCCTTGGTACTTCCACTATTACTTCCTTCGTAGAGTCCAGTGCCGGTGTTGCGGCAGGCGGACGTACCGGTCTGACCGCTGTTACGACTGGTGTCATGTTCCTTCTGTCCCTGTTCCTGAGCCCAATCTTCCTTGCAATCCCGAGCTTTGCCACAGCTCCGGCGCTTCTGTATGTCGGCATGCTGATGATCTCCTCAGCGAAGAAAATCAACTTCGACGGAGACATTGCGGATACAGCCGCGGCCTATATGGCCATGCTGATGATGCCGCTGGCGTATTCCATAGCAACCGGTATCATGTTCGGTATTCTGGCATGGGTAATTCTGAAGGTGTTCGAGAAGAAGGCAAAGGACGTCAGCCCTGTTATGTGGGTGGTATTCGTCCTGTTCTGCCTGAGAATCGTATCTCTTGTCACGAACTTCTCGTAACGGAATACATCCCAAAGACACATAAATAAAACAAAAAAGCTGCATGGAAAAAGTCCGGAAGAAAATCATCTTCCGGACTTTTTTTGAGGCATTTTTCCTTTATATCCAAGCCTTATTCGCCTGCCATGCATAGCACCCAGGTTTTATTCGCTTTCCGTACATAGCATACAGGCAAAGATTTCACAGTCGGTTTGCGAATGACGACAGGGCTGTGAAATCTCTGCCTTTATTGCCCGGCATCTTTTATCCAAGGATTACCCGAACATCCACCTCTTCCTTCCCCTTTACAGGAGCGATCACATTCCCACATACAGGAACCCCATCCACAGTCATGGAACGAACACCCTTCTGTACATGTGCGTGGTTGTCAACAGTAATGTGGTATTTCACGCCCCGGAAGATGCGGTCAACGGTGTACGATTCCAGAGTGTCCGGGATGCACGGATCAATCCGCAGTCCGTTAAAGGCAGGCTGTATGCCAAGGATGTACTGGCTCATTGCGGTAAAGGTCCAGGCAGCTGTACCGGTCAGCCAGCTGTTCTTTCCCTCACCAAAGGATGGCGCGTCCTTGCCGGCTACCATCTGACAGTATACATAAGGCTCTGTCCGGTGGATCTCACTGATGTCCTCAAGGTAGATCGGACAGGTTTTGCGGAATACCTCAAATGCCCGGTTTCCGTGACCCAGCATCGTCTCCGCGCATGCGATCCATGGGTTATTGTGGCAGAAAATGCCGGCATTCTCCTTGTATCCCGGCGGATAGGAGGAAATTTCACCAAGTTCAACATGATACTTCGTATAGGCCGGCTGCAGCAGAACGATGCCGTACTTGGTCTCGAGTCTTTCCTGAACACTCTGCAGAGCAGTTTCCGCCATACCGTTATCCAGCCCTACTCCGGCCATGACGCACATGCCCTGAGGCTCAATGTAGATCTGGCCTTCCTCGCAGGTGTGGCTGCCGACGGCATGGCTGTAGGCGTCATAAGCGCGGATGAACCATTTCCCATCCCATCCTGCATCCTCAATGGCAGAAACCATATCATCCACATCCTGCCTTACAGTCTGTGCCTCTTCAGTAAGGCCAATCTGCTCACAGAGCTCCTCGTATTCCCTGCCATACTTGACGAACATGCCGGCGATAAAGACGGATTCGGCAACAGGTCCCTCGCTGGGACCGAATGTCTGAAAGCTCTCACCGGGTTCCTCAGAGAAGCAGTTCAGATTCAGACAGTCGTTCCAGTCTGCGCGGCCGATCAGCGGAAGCCTGTGAGGCCCCCGATGCGTGGAAGTAAAGCGGAAGCTTCTGCGCAGGTGCTCCATCAGCGGAACGGCCTTCGAGAAATCACTGTCAAAGGCACATTTTTCATCGAGAATCGAGAAGTCTCCGGTTTCGCGGATATAAGCACAGACCGCGGCAATGAGCCACAGGGGATCATCATTAAAGCCGCCGCCGATATCTGCGTTTCCTTTCTTCGTCAGCGGCTGATACTGGTGATAGGTACTTCCATCTTCAAACTGTGTGTTGGCGATATCCAGGATCCTTTCCCTTGCCCGCTGCGGAATCAGGTGTACAAAGCCGAGCAGGTCCTGGCAGGAATCGCGGAAACCCATGCCGCGTCCCAGCCCGCTCTCAAAATAGCTGGCGCTGCGGCTCATATTGAAGGTCACCATGCATTGATACTGATTCCAGATATTAACCAGGCGGTTGAGCTTTTCGTCACCGGTATGTACGACATAAGTGGAGAGAAGCTGGTTCCAGTAGTCCTTCAGCTCCTGAAATGCATGATCTACCTGAGCGTCGGTCTGGTACTTTGCCAGCAGCTCGTTCGCCGGCTTCTTGTTGATGACATTTGGAGCCACAAATTTCTGGTCCCGCGGATTTTCGCAGTAGCCAAGGACAAAGATGAAGCTCTGGGATTTGCCAGGCGCCAGATCAACCTTCAGATGATGGCTTCCCACCGGCTGCCAGCCGTGTGCGATACTGTTCCTGCTCTCGCCTGCAAGGACGGCTTCAGGGTTCCCGAATCCGTTGTACAGGCCGATGAATGCCTCCCGGCTGGTATCAAAGCCCGCAATATCCCGGTTGACGGAATAGATGGCGAAGTGGTTCCTGCGCTCCCGGTACTCAGTCTTGTGATAGATTGTATTGCCCTCTACCTCTACCTCACCGGTTGAAAAATTCCGCTGAAAGTTTGACGCATCATCCTGGGCATTCCACAGGCAGAATTCCACAAAGCTGAAGAGATCCAGATGTCTGGGCTCCCCCGAGTGGTTGGTCAGGACAACCCGGTTGATTTCACAGCTGTCCTGGACCGGTACAAAAGCCTGAAGGGAAGCTTCGATCTGATTTTTGCTGCCTGTAATGATCGTATAGCCAAGGCCATGACGGCAGGAGTAGCTATCCAGCTCTGTCTGGACCGGCTGCCACCCGGGATTCCAGATGGTATCACCGTCTTTGATATAGTAATAACGGCCGCCATTGTCGAGGGGGCAGTTGTTATAACGATAGCGGGTAAGACGCAGGAGCTTTGCATCTTTATAGAAGGAATAACCTCCTGCGGTATTTGAGATCAGACTGAAGAAATCCTGGGATCCCAGGTAATTGATCCATGGGAGTGGTGTACGAGGGGTTTCGATTACGTATTCCCTGTTCACATCATCGAAATGTCCAAATTTCATAAGCTCCTCCTTATCTTTTCTGGCAGGACACAATGCAGATCTTCAGCAGAGCAGGCTTCTCATTGTCAGCCTGTTCAGTCTGTAATATGCAGGCAGTGTTCATTATGTATACAGTAACGCAAGATTGTTACGAATACGATTTCGGTCTCTGTTCAGCTAATTATACGTTCGTATTATTTGAAAGTAAATAGCGAAAACGATTTCTAAAATCAAGTATATGTAAACTACACGAAATTATCACACAATAATTGTGAATAAGCGCTAATTGACACGAAACCGAAAACGTTTTAGAATGAGTACAACGAAAACGATTAAGCAAGTAGTTACGGGAGGAATACACAGCATGGTCACCATTAAGGATATCTCCAGACGATGTGATGTTTCCCCGGCGACGGTCAGCAAAGCACTCAACGGTTACGGCGATGTAGGCAGGGAAACGACGGAGCGGATTCTGAGAGCCGCCCGGGAGATGCACTATATGCCGAATGCCGCAGCGAGGCAGCTGAAGACCAATACCTCACATAATATCGGGGTTGTATTTGAAGACGAGACGATGAGCGGACTGACGCATGAGTTTTTCTCGCAGATTCTCAACAGCGCCAAGAATACGGTTGAATCGATGGGATATGATATTACCTTCATCAGCCAGACAATAGGTCATCACTCCTTCGTCGAGCACTGCCGGTACAGAAAATGCGATGGCGTGCTGATAGCCAGTGTAGATTTTATGAGTCCGGCTGTCAGGGAACTGATTGACAGTGAATTCCCTACGGTGACCATTGATTATTCTTTTAATGATCATAGCTGTGTCATGAGCGATAATGTAAATGGCGCCTATCAGCTGGTCCGTTACCTTTACAGCAAGGGGCACAGAAGGATTGCGTTTATCCACGGCGAAGAGACATCTGTTACGCAGAAGCGTCTGAGCGGCTTTTATAAGGCCTGCCGGGAGCTGGGCATTGAGGTCCCTGAGGCTTATGTGATTGAGGCAAGATATCATGACACAAAGGCATCCGGGGAAGCGACCAGAAAGCTTATGGAGCTGAAAGATCCGCCTACAGCAATTATGTATCCGGATGATTTTTCCTATATAGGCGGCAGCAACCAGTGTGAGCGAATGGGTATTTCGATCCCGAAGGACCTGAGTGTTGCGGGGTATGATGGAATTCCTCTTTCACAGGTGATCCGTCCAAGGCTCACAACCTGGTATCAGGATGCGAAGAAGATCGGTGAGGTCTCCGGAAGAAAGCTGGTTGAAACCATCGAGCATAGGAAGAGCTGTGTAGCTGAGGAGCTGATGGTAGAGGGCAGGCTGCTGGAAGGGCAGACTGTTCGGGATATTTCAGAGGATGCATCTGCGCATCGTAGTATTTGAGAAAGGTAATACAACTGCAGTTATCACTCAATATATATGGAACCCGTTGTACATTTTTATACGTTGGTTACACTCTGTTGGAAATATCATACAAGAGGGATGACAGAGTTAATGTGATGTAAGGGAGGAAAAGAATATGAAGAAACGTATGAAAACATTACTGAGTCTCACAATGGCAGCAGCCATGATCGTACCGCTGGCAGCATGCGGCAGTGGATCAACGACTTCCACTTCATCTGCAAAGGATACCGCATCCAGCTCGTCTGCACAGGCGACAGCCGAGAGCAGCGCATCTTCATCAACGAGTGCAGCTGCTTCTTCGTCTTCAAGCGTAGCGGCAGACAGCACAGCAGCATCTGAGGATGCTTCCGGCGAGGGCAAGGTCCTGAACATTCAGTGCTGGAACGATGAATTCGCAAACAGACTGGCTGCACGTTATCCGGGATTTAAGGCAGCAGATCCGGATGATGCCACAAAGGGTGGCACGATCGGCGATGTTACGGTCAAGTTCACCGTAACACCTTCAGATGATAACGCATATCAGAATAATCTGGACACCGTACTTCCGGAGAACCAGGATGCTTCCGCTGACAACAAGGTGGATATTTTCCTGGTAGAGGCTGACTACGCATTGAAATATATCGACGCGGATGCGAATGTAGCCATGAAGCTTTCTGATCTTGGAATCACAGACGATGATCTTTCCAAGCAGTATCAGTATACAAAGGATGTTGTAACAGATGCAAACGGCGATATCCGCGGTTCCTCCTGGCAGGCATGCTCAGCAGGTATGATCTTCAACCGCGATATCGCGAAGAAGGTTCTGGGCACAGATGACCTGGATGCAGTGCAGGATGCGGTTTCTGACTGGGATAAGTTCAATGAGACGGCTGAGAAAGTCAAGGCCGCAGGATACCAGATGTGCTCCGCAATGGACACCTATCGTGTATATTCCAATAATGTTTCCGGACCATGGGTTCAGGATGGCAAGCTTACCGTTGATGACAATATCAAGAAATGGGCAGAAGATTCCAAGAAGCTGGTAGATGCTGGCGAGGAGAACTCCTATGAGCTGTGGTCTGATGACTGGTCAAAGGGATTCTTTACAGATACTCCTGTATTCTGCTACTTCGGACCGGCATGGCTGATCAACTTCTCCATGCACAGTGATGAGGACGGATCTGTCGGCAAGGCTGGCGGATGGGGACTCGTAACCGGACCGCAGGGCTTCTACTGGGGCGGCACATGGATCTGCGCAGCAACCGGAACAGATAACCCGACACTTGTCAAAGACATCATTCTCAACATGACGACAGATGATGATATAATGAAGGAAATCGCCGTTGATGATTCCGACTGCGTAAACAACAAGAACGTACTGGAAGCTCTGGCTAAGGATGATTCCTTCGGAAATTCCATTCTGGGAGGACAGAATCCATATGCAATGCTCGCGGCAGGTGCTGAGAAGATCGATATGAGCAATATATCCATCTATGATCAGGGCTGCAACGAGGAATATCAGAAGGCTATGAAGAACTACTTCGATGGAAATGCAAGCTATGATGATGCACTTGCACAGTTCAAGAGTGCAGTTCATGAGAAATACCCGGATGTAACTGTAGACTAAGCAAAAGCTCCAGACCAGGCGGAAGTTCCGGGTATCCAAGCAGGGGTTTTCGCAGATTCCTGGCAGAAACAGACGCTGCATATGAAAAGTGGTTGTAGGAGCTGGGCGGGCTTTCGAAGAGTGCAGATATGCACTCGAAAGCTTACCGAATAGAAAAGCAGGTGCCTGTCCGGCGGGGCCGGGCAGGCATTTTGTAACGGAAGCGGATATCCATGATTCCATGGGTCTGTTGGTGTATATGCGTATGGTGGGGATCTGCTGCGGGTCCTGCGCCGTGAACTCTGGAGAATCTGATCCGGGAGGAAAAGGATATGGAGAAGAAGAAAAAGAGCAGGATTACAAGGCATAACAGGTATGGATATTTTTTTCTCATACCCTTTATGGCAGTATTTGTGATATTCCAGATGATCCCTCTTGCCTCAACCATCTACAACAGCTTCTTTGAAAATTACAGATCAGGGCTGAAGCAGATCGGACCGAATTTCATCGGGCTGGCAAACTATGCGAAGCTGTTTACAAGCGGAGATCTGCCGAAATACTTTGCGAATACCATGATCATGTGGATCCTTGGATTTGTACCTCAGATCATTGTGTCGCTGGTTCTGGCGGCATGGTTTACGGACCCGTCCCTCCGACTGAAGGCTCAGCGGTTCTTCAAGACGGTGATTTATCTGCCGAATCTGATCATGGCCTCCGCCTTTGCCATGCTGTTTTTCACACTGTTTGCAGACAGCGGGCCGATCAACTCCATCCTGCTGTCCATGCACATTATCTCTCAGCCGTATAAGTTCATGTCTCATGTGGGAAGCGTGCGTGGGATGGTAGCGTTCATGAACTTTCTGATGTGGTTTGGCAATACCACAATCCTGCTGATGGCAGGCATGCTCGGTATAGATCAGTCTCTGTTTGAGGCTGCCGAGGTGGATGGCGCCAGTGCAAGGCAGATCTTCTTCCGTATCACAATGCCGATTCTGAAACCGATTTTTGTATATGTGATGATCACATCCCTGATCGGAGGTCTGCAGATGTTCGATGTCCCGCAGATCCTGACCAATGGAAGCGGCGATCCGATGCGTTCGTCCATGACACTGATCATGTATCTGAATAAGCATCTGTACAGCAAAAACTATGGCATGGCCGGTGCGCTTTCCGTGATCCTGCTGATTATCACCGGACTGCTCAGTATCGTGGTATTCAAGGTAACCGCAGACAAGCAGAACTAAGGGAGGAGGACGATGGCTATGAAGGAAGCAAGCAAAAAGAATATTACGCCTGTAAAAGGCACCGTTCGTGCGAGAAGAATTTTTTCCTATATTATACTGATCCTGCTCACTGTACTCTGCCTGATCTGGTTCTACATTCTGTTCATCAATACCACGAGATCCAACGGTGAACTGGGCAAGGGCTTTACTCCGATTCCCAGCACGCATCTGATCGAAAACATGTACAACATGCTGCATGGATCCCTTCCGTTTATCAGAGGCATGCTGAATTCGCTGATTGTAGCAGGATGCGGAGCCTTCCTGTGCACATATTTTTCCACGATGACGGCTTATGCCATTCATGCATATGAGTTTAAAGGAAAAAAAGCAATCTATACCTTTATTCTTGCAATCATGATGATCCCGACACAGGTATCCGCCCTCGGATTTGTACAGCTGGTCAATAAGATGCATCTGATGGACAACTATCTTTCTCTGATTCTTCCGTCCATTGCATCGCCGATCGTGTTCTTCTACCTGAAGCAGTATATGGACTCCAACCTTCCGAGCTCGCTGCTGGAAGCCGCACGGATTGACGGGGCAGGAGAACTGCGGATCTTCAATACCATTGTGCTTCCACTGATGAAGCCGGCCATTGCGGTGCAGGCAATCTTCTCCTTTGTTGCAAGCTGGAACAATTACTTCATTCCTGCTCTGGTACTGCATAAGGAAACGATGAAGACACTGCCTGTCCTGATCGCAGAGCTGCGTTCTGCAGACTGGCTGAAGTTTGATATGGGGCAGGTATATGCAGCCATCACCTTCTCGATATTCCCGGTGATCATTGTGTACCTCTTCCTGTCAAAGTATATTGTAGGAGGTGTTACAGCCGGAGGTGTCAAGGGTTAAGGTGGCAGGCTCTGTAAAAATAGTATGGTGTAACAATACAATTTTGTGTTGTGGAAAGCCGCAGGTTCTTCCTGCGGCTTTCTTGCATCCATTAAACAGTAATAACGGTGTTGCAATGCCCTGTCTAGCAGGCCTCCGAAAAGTAATGTGCGATGATCGAACCTCTGCTCATATTGGATTCAGATTGCGTAGTTCCTGCAAGGTATGCTACTATATACATATCTGTGCAAAAAAAGGACACTCTACAATGAATTATATTGTTTTTGATCTGGAGTGGAACCAGAGCCCTGCGGGCAAGAGCCGTGAGGTGAAGAGGCTTCCCTTCGAGATTATAGAGATCGGTGCAGTAAAGCTTGATGAGAACCGTGTGCTTGTGGACACCTTTCACAGCGTAATCAGGCCGGTCGTATATAAGACACTGAATTACCGGACCAGGGAGATCGTGCATATAGAGAAAGAGGAACTGGAACATGGGGAACATTTTCCGGATGCCGCACGGCGTTTTCTGGCATGGGCAGGGCCTGATTCGATCTTCTGTACCTGGGGCAGCGTAGACCTGACAGAGCTGCAGAGAAACCTGAAGTATTACCGTATGCTCTCTTTATTAAAAGGCCCCATGCATTATTACGATGTGCAGAAGCTCTTTGCCGTTCAGTTCGAAGATATGAAGAGTCGGCGTGCTTTGGAATATGGTATTGATTATCTGCATATTGAAAAGGACGGAGATTTTCACAGGGCTCTGGAGGATGCCAGATATACGACATTGATTTTTCAGAAAATCGATATGGACGTTGTGCTTGCATACGATTCCATTGATGTCTACCAAAACCCTAAGAAGAAGACGGATGAGATTTTCATTATTTATAATGGGTATTCCAAGTATATTTCCCGGGAATTTCCATGTAAGGAAGAAGCGATGCAGGATCCGGAGGTGTGCAGCACCTACTGCTGCAGATGCGGTCGGAAGCTTCGCAAAAAGCTGCACTGGTTTTCAGTGAACGCGCGCAACTATTACAGCGTCGCTATTTGTCCGGAGCATGGCTACATGAAGGGTAAGATCCGCATGAAGCATACGGATGAGGGACGCGTCTACGTCGTGAAAACCATCAAGGTCAGCAGCGAGGCAGAGGCTGACCTGATCAGGGATAGAAGGGACAGCCTGCGGGACCGCAGAAGGCAGAAAAGGCATGAGTGAAGCCTCACACGACTAAAGTCGCGTGCTTCCATACCCGCATTCCGCAAGATATGGACCAACTGACTACCTATACGGCCTGTTTAAGCTGTTGAGGAAAAATTCCACATAAGCTCGTTCAGGTTAATCAGGGTAGACAGAGTGCAGGTGCTTCTCTTCGCAAGCGATGGATCTTTTGCCATCGCCTGCTGCCCTTCCGTCACCGGAAGGGACTTTAAGATCTCACGGACAAAGTACCTTGCTCCTATGTTATAGGAGGCATTGAGGTCGCAGTTATAGATCCTGCCCGTGGTAAATTCGCAGATACTGTAGTTCCCGTCTGTCTTTGGGGACTCCTTTCCCCGGAGAACTTTGCCAGACCCGTCGTATGCAAGACGGCTCGTGTTCCAGGCACAGATATGGGAGATCCGCATTCCCAGCCGATGGGCCTTGCCGGTCACGATCTGCTGGACGGTGCTGGCTTTCCATAGGTGGAGCCTCATCTTTCGGGAACCGCGTTTTTTGCCTTTGAGGTCCAGATGTTCAAATACGATCGTATCCGCATTATAGAGGACAGCGGTATCTACGATGAACTGAGCGGTCTTTACGGCAATGTCTTTATTTACGCCGTCTGCCAGTTTCCAAAGATTATGACATCGCCTGGAACCATGGCTTTGCGCTTTTCTGATGTGGTCTGTCTTACGTTTCAGAGAGTCGTATTCTCTCGGGAGGCGAAGGAACCGCCTCCCGAGGATCGTGCCATCTGACCGCATGACGGAACACGCACAGGCACTGTTCAGGCCGAGGTCTGCTGCTACGATTGTCTGGTTAAAAATGTCTGTTTCGTGGAGGTCGACATCCTCCTCAAACGAGAAATCCAGGTACCACTGTTTCCCGCGTTTCCGGAGCGTAGGAACACATTCCTTTCTGGTACTGCAATGGCGGAGGATATAGGCTGCATCCGATTTACGGAGCCTGACCTTAATCCAATCCCAGGTATTACGGATATATACTTTGATACTTGCAGTATCGTCCGATTCCCGGACATACATGTTGTCCCGGTACATAGCCGGGTAGATATACCCAGCCTTCGGGATACCCGGCTCTCTGCCCCGTATCTTTGGATCAGCGGCCTCCCAGTTTGCCAGGTTCGACTGATAAGAAGAAACAATACCCATCGCCTTATTGATGGCCGCTCGTCGCATGTAAGCCGGGAACTTATAAAACTGTCTGTCAAAATCGTATACGGGAGACGGACTTTTTGCTGTGCAGTGTATTAGTTTCTCAACGAACCGCTGACGCCCTGGCTGTCCGCTAATCTGAGAAAGTTCATCCCAGTGTTCCAGGCATGAGGTAATAAGGAAATCTACTGCCTCCCTGTAGATGCGGACGGAGGCATCGAAGATATGGTTATTATGCAGGATTTTAACACTATACAGTGTATAGATCTGCATAAAGATGCCTCCTTTCCAAGAGTTAATGACTGCGCGGTCTTCCGCCCTTGCCGGGAGCAGTTTTCTGCCTGCGGATATAAGCCTCCACCTGTTCGGCAGAACGGTCGCTTACCGTAACAACGAAGCAGGATGGATTCCACAGGTGCCCGCCCCAGAGTTGTTTCTTCAACTCCGGGTGTTCTTTGAACAGTCTCCATGCGGACATTCCCTTAAAGACCTTGATGGCGTCCGACAGTCGGCACTATGGTTTTGTATCGATCAGCAGGTGAACATGGTCTGGCATTGTCTACATCGCAGCAATTCGGATATCCAGTTCGGCAGCGATTTCTGACAAGTGGCGCTAAAAGTCCGTTTCGACCGGGCCTGCGAGAACACGCCTTCGCTACTTAGTCACCCATACAATGTGGTATTGGAGGCAGTATACATAGCCACGTCCATGCGTAACGCGAGATTGGATTGCAAAAACATGGTTGTTTTTTATAAAATTATTATACCATATATAAGTTTACAAAGCAAACGTATGTTCGTATTTAACGCAAACTATTACCCGCCTGACTCACGACTAAAGTCACGAGTGTGCGGCGGGCGATTATCAATGTGAGCGGGGAGTGGAAACCCCTCTAATATCTTGACAAGCCGCAAGCCGTCTTTTTATAATAGATTGCAAACTGCCTGAAAAGGCGTGGCATATGGTTTTTTACATGTGACGAGAAAACATTGTAAACCTAAGGAGGAAATGACAAATGTACCATAAAGTCGATACAAACCTCAACTTCGTGGAACGAGAGGGAGAAACTGAAAAGTTCTGGGAGCAGAATCAGATCTTTGAGAAAAGTGTAAAGCAGAATGAGGGACATCCGATGTATATGTTCTATGATGGCCCGCCGACTGCGAACGGCAAGCCGCACATCGGACATGTGCTGACCCGTGTCATCAAGGATATGATCCCCAGATACCGTACCATGAAGGGTTATGAGGTTCCCCGTAAGGCCGGATGGGATACCCATGGGCTTCCGGTGGAACTGGAGGTTGAGAAGGAGATCGGTATTGAGGGCAAGGACCAGATCGAGGAATACGGCATCGAGCCCTTTATCAAGAAATGCAAGGAATCCGTATGGAAATATAAGGGAATGTGGGAGCAGTTTTCCGGCAAGGTCGGATTCTGGGCCGACATGGACAACCCCTATGTCACCTATTATGATGACTATATTGAGTCCGAGTGGTGGGCACTGAAGGAAATCTGGAAGAAGGGCCTGCTCTATAAGGGCTTCAAGGTTGTCCCCTACTGCCCGAGCTGCGGCACACCGCTTTCATCCCATGAGGTTGCGCAGGGCTACAAGACGATCAAGGACCGCACAGCGATTGTTCGCTTCAAGGTAAAGGGAGAGGATGCCTATTTCCTGGCATGGACCACAACACCCTGGACTCTGCCTTCCAATATCGCACTCTGCGTAAACCCGGATGACGAGTATGCAAAGGTGAAGTGCGCGGACGGATATACCTATTATATGGCCACTGCCCTTCTGGACAAGGTTCTCGGACCTGTTGCGAAGGAAGAGGGAGAGAAGGCCTATGAGATTCTTGAGACTTATAAAGGGAAGGATCTCGAATATAAGGAGTATGAGCCCCTGTACCAGTGCGCCGCGGATGCGGTTGCAAAGCAGCACAAGAAGGCATTCTTCGTATATTGCGATGACTATGTTACTATGACAGATGGCACCGGCATCGTTCATATTGCGCCGGCTTTCGGTGAGGATGATGCCCGTGTCGGCAGAAAGTATGATGCGCCCTTTGTGCAGATGGTAGATGACCATGGCCGTCTGAAGCCGGAGACCGGCAAGTTCGCCGGCATGCGCTGCAAACCGACCGAGCATGAGATGAAGGACGAGGGTGCCATCAGCGCAGACCCGGAGGTTCTGAAGGATCTTTCCGAGCGGAAGCTTCTGTTCGCAGCCCCGAAGGTGGAGCATGATTATCCCCACTGCTGGCGCTGCGGCACACCACTGATTTATTATGCGAGAGAATCCTGGTTCATCAAGATGACCGCCGTGAAGGATGACCTGGTCCGCAACAACAAGCAGATCAACTGGATCCCGCCGACCATCGGCGAGGGCCGGTTCGGAAACTGGCTGGAGAATATTCAGGACTGGGGAATCTCCAGAAACCGTTACTGGGGCACGCCGCTTCCGGTCTGGATCTGTCCGGACTGCGGAAAGCAGATCTGCGTAGGTTCCAGAAAAGAGCTGGCGGAGCTGACCGGTGACCCGAAGGCGGAGCACACGGAGCTGCATCGCCCTTATGTAGATGATTTTACGATCAAGTGCCCGGACTGCGGTGGTGAGATGCACCGTGTACCGGAGGTTATTGACTGCTGGTTTGATTCCGGCGCGATGCCCTATGCACAGCTGCACTATCCATTTGAGAACAAGGAGCTCTTTGAGAAGGAGTTTCCGGCACAGTTTATTTCAGAGGCGGTAGACCAGACCCGTGGCTGGTTCTATTCCCTGCACGCCGAGGCAACCCTTCTGTTCAATAAGCCGGCTTACAAGAACGTTATCGTTCTGGGACTGGTACTGGACAAGGATGGCAACAAGATGTCCAAGTCCAAGGGCAACGCAGTAGACCCGATGTCGGCACTGCAGAAATTCGGCGCTGACGCCATCCGCTGGTACTTCTACATCAACAGTGCGCCCTGGCTGCCGAACAAGTTCCATGACAAGGCTGTCATGGAATATTCCAGAAGATTCATGGGTACACTCTGGAACACCTATGCGTTCTGGGTACTCTATGCCAATATTGACAATTTTGACCCGACGAAATATACACTGGATTATGAGAAGCTTCCGGTTATGGACAGATGGCTTCTCTCCCGTCTGAATTCTACAATCCAGGAGGCGGATGCCGATCTGGACCAGTATAAGATCCCGGAGGCGGCAAAGGCACTGGAGGCCTTTGTGGACGACATGAGCAACTGGTATGTCCGCAGGTCCCGTGAGAGATTCTGGGCAAAGGGCATGGAGCAGGACAAGATCAATGCCTACATGACGCTTTATACTGCACTTGTAGAGCTCTGCAAGGCGGCGGCACCCATGATCCCGTTTATGACGGAGGACATTTATCAGAACCTTGTGCGCAGCGTGGACAAAACTGCGCCGGAAAGTATCCATCTCTGCTCTTATCCGGCTGTGAAGACGGAATGGATCGACAAGGACCTTGAGCGCACGATGCAGGAGGTCACAAAGATCGTCGTACTCGGACGTGCCGCGAGAAATGCGTCCGGCATCAAGAACCGCCAGCCGCTTTCAAAGATGTATATCAAGGCGGACTTCCGTCTGGATGATTTCTATGCAAAGATTGTTACGGATGAGCTGAATGTCAAGTCCATCGAGTTCTCTGATGATTTGAAGGTGGAGTACAGCATAAAGCCGCAGCTGAAGACCGTTGGTCCGAAGTATGGCAAGCTGGTGGGAGGAATCCGCAAGGCTCTTTCCCAGATGGACGGAGCGCAGGCTGTCGCCGAGCTTAATGCAAATGGTTCTCTTGCCGTTTGTGTGGACAGTCAGACCCTGCAGCTTACAAAGGATGAGCTTCTGATCGATATCGCGCAGACCGAAGGCTTTGTGGCGCAGGCTGATCAGGGCATCACCGTGATGCTTGATACGGCGCTGACACCGGAACTGATCGAGGAAGGCTTTGTGGCTGAGCTGATCAGCAAGATTCAGACCATGCGCAAGGAAGCCGGATTTGAGGTTATGGACCGGATCAAGGTATATGCGAAGGGCAACAGCCACATCGCAGATATTCTGCAGAAAAATAAAGATAAGATCTCCGGAGTTGTTCTGGCCGATGACATTGTAATCGGTGAGACTGCCGGCTACACGAAGGATTGGAAGATCAATTCTGAGGAAGTCACTCTGGGTGTCGAGAAACAGTAAGGACATTTCCGGGGCTGTTGCATTAGCTGTATTTATAGAAGGGGTTAATGCGACAGCCTCTGTAGCCATTTGGGATATTCTCGCGTGCATTGAAAGGGGAAACGAATGCTAAATCCGATTTTCAGAAAAGAAAATTTCAAGAAGGAAGTAAAAGAGGAAGTCCGGAGACTTTTCCGCACGACACTGGAAGAGGCAACCAATCATCAGATTTACCAGGCAGTGTGTTATGTAGTCAAGGATGTCATCATTGACAACTGGATGGCGACACAGCAGACGATCAAGGATGATGATCCGAAGATCGTATACTATATGTCCATGGAGTTCCTTACCGGAAGATATCTGGGCAACAACCTTCTGGCACTTTCCGCCTATGGCCAGGTAAAGAAGGCACTGGAGGAACTGGGCATCGATCTTGATGCCATTGAAGATGAGGAGAGAGACCCGGCACTTGGAAACGGCGGTCTTGGAAGACTGGCAGCCTGCTTCATGGATTCCCTTGCCACTCTCGGTTACACGGCGTATGGGTGTGGTATTCGCTATCATTACGGTATGTTCCGGCAGGAGATCAAGGATGGCTATCAGGTAGAGAAGCCGGACAACTGGCTGAAGGATGGCGGCTATCCCTTCGAGCTGAAGCGTCCGGAATATGCGAAGGAAATCAAGTTTGGCGGCTATGTCGCTGTGGACCACGATGATAAGACCGGAAGGAATTTCTACCATCAGGAAGGATATCAGTCTGTCCGTGCCGTTCCCTATGATCTCCCGATTGTCGGCTACAACAATAATGTGGTCAATACCCTGCGAATCTGGGACGCAGAGGCGATCAATGATTTTTCCCTTGATTCCTTTGACAAGGGTGACTACTACAAGGCTGTTGAGCAGGAGAACCTTGCCCATACATTGACGGAGGTCCTGTACCCCAACGATAACCATATGGCCGGCAAGGAGCTGCGTCTGAAGCAGCAGTACTTCTTCGTGTCTGCAAGCGTGCAGACAGCTGTAAAGAAATTCCTCAAGGGACATGATGACATCCATGATCTGCCCAAGAAGGCATGCTTCCACATGAATGATACGCATCCGACTCTTACCGTTCCGGAGCTGATGCGGATTCTGCTGGATGAACAGCATCTTGAGTGGGATGATGCCTGGGAGATTGTCACAAAATCCTGCGCTTACACCAACCACACCATCATGGCAGAAGCACTGGAGAAGTGGCCGATCGAGCTGTTCTCCCGTCTGCTTCCCAGAATTTATCAGATTGTCGAGGAAATCAACCGCCGCTTCTGCGAGGCTGTCAAGACGAAGTATCCGCAGAATAGTGATGCGAAGATCCGCAGCATGGCCATTATCTATGACGGACAGGTGAGAATGGCAAATCTTGCGATTGTAGGCGGATTCTCTGTAAACGGTGTGGCAAAGCTGCACACGGAGATTCTTGAGAAGCGCGAGCTGAAGGATTTCTATGAGATGTATCCGTGGAAGTTCTCCAACAAGACAAACGGCATCACACAGCGGCGTTTCCTGCTTCACGGGAATCCGCTTCTCGCTGACTGGGTAACCGATCATGTGGGAAAAGAATGGGTAACCGATCTTTCCACCATCAGGAAGCTTGCGGTTTATGCGGATGATGAAAAGGCACAGGCGGAGTTCATGAATATCAAGTATCAGAACAAGCTCCGTCTGGCAAAATATATTCAGGAACACAATGGCATTGAGGTGGATCCGCTCTCCATCTTCGATGTACAGGTAAAGCGTCTGCATGAGTACAAGCGGCAGCTGCTGAACATCCTGCACGTGATGTATCTGTACAATAAGATCAAGGAGCATCCGGAGCTTCCATTCTATCCGAGAACATTTATCTTTGGGGCGAAGGCCAGTGCAGGCTATGAGCGGGCCAAGATGATCATAAAGCTGATCAATAACGTCGCGAATGTCATCAACAATGATGAGAGCATCAAAAACAAGATCAAGGTTGTATTCATTGAGGATTACCGTGTGAGCAACGCGGAGATCATTTTCTCGGCCGCTGATGTGTCAGAGCAGATCTCAACCGCCAGCAAGGAGGCATCCGGAACCGGCAACATGAAGTTCATGCTGAACGGTGCGCTGACCCTTGGAACCATGGACGGTGCCAACGTAGAGATTGTGGAAGAGGTTGGCGAGGAGAATGCATTTATCTTTGGTCTGTCTGCGGAACAGGTTATCGAGTACGAGAAAAACGGCGGCTATGATCCGATGCAGTACTTCAATAATGACGCAGATATCCGTCAGGTTCTGATGCAGCTGATCAACGGTATGTATTCCAACGGGGATATGCAGATGTTCCGTGATCTCTACAATTCTCTTCTGTATCCGCAGAACGGGAACCGCGCAGATGTTTACTTCATTCTGGCTGATTTCAAGTCCTATGCGGCGGCACAGGAGCGTGTGGAGGCCAAGTACCGCAAGACCGAGGAATGGGCGAAGAGCGCGATTCTGAATGTTGCCCATTCCGGCAAGTTCAGCTCTGACCGTACGATTCAGGAGTATGTTGACGATATCTGGAAGCTGGACAAGATTACAGTAAAGGAGCGTACAATCAAGGCAGAGTTATCGGAATAATGCTGCCGGGCAGATGTCTGAGCTGGCAGGGATAACCGCTCTGCCTGGAAGCGATCGGGCCGGCAGGCCTTTTGGCGAAGCCGGCCGTCAGCTATTCATTTGATATGGTGTCTGTCCTGGTATTCAGGTTTTTCCCGTAAAAGGCGGCCGATGCCGGAATTCCGGGAAAAGCATGTCAGGAGCCTGTTCATCAAAGAGCACGGAAAGATCCTGACAATAAGGGAGTATAGATTGGATTATGGGAGGCGGTAAACCTTGGATAGAGAGGAATATCATCAGAAATTAGATGAACTGACGTCATATGTCAGGGAGAAAGACTATGACAATGCGCTGAGTATCGTTGAGGAAGTAGACTGGCGCAGAGTGAAAAGCATCAATACTCTGAATATGGTGGCAGATGTCTATGAAGTAAATAAGGATTATGAAAGCGCAAAGGATATCCTGATTCTGGCTTATAACCGCGCGTCTATCGGACGGAATATCCTGTATCGTCTCGTAGAAGTATGCATAAAGCTGAATCAGATTAATGAGGCAGAGAAGTATTTCAAGGAATTTTCAAAGGTAGCCAGAAATGACAATTCACGCTGCATCCTGCAGTACAAATTGTACAAGGCAAAGGGTGCTCCTCTGGAGGCGCAGATCGATGTTCTGGAGGAATATAAGGAGCGTGAATATACAGAGCGCTGGTCGTATGAGCTTGCCCTGCTTTATGCAAAAGCGGGAGATGTAAAGAAGTGCGTGGAGACCTGTGATGATCTAATTCTCTGGTTCAGCGAGGGTAGATATGTCCTTAAAGCGATGGAGCTCAAGAAAAAGTATGAACCTCTGACACCCTCTCAGGAACAGAGCTTCAATCGGATGAAGGTGGCCGAAAATCGCCGGAGGGAAAATCAGAAGGCAAAGGGCGCTTCGGAGGATCTTGAAAACACGGAGTCTGATGCCTCTGCCCGGGCAGGAATGTTTACAGAGGAGAACAGACGGCCCTCTAATGCGCAGGCTGTATATGTAAGGCCGGTAAAGAAAGTACAGACGGAAGAACAAAGCAGCGCACCCATTCAGGGACAGGGCACTATGTCTGGTCAGGTTGAACAGAATGCGTCTGACAGAGAGAACGCTTCCGCTTCGTTGACATCTGCTAACCAGCACAAAGAGTCATCCAGTCAAACTGATAAATCAGCAGATGCAGAAGACCTGAGCCCTGCTGCGGCAGCAGCTGCGAAGGCGCGGAAAGACGGCACGGTTAAGAAGATGAATACGGCTGATTTCAATCTGGATGCTTTTCTTGCGGAAACAGCCGGAGCTTTTTCCAGCGAGGTGCATAAGGAGCAGGAGAAAGAGAAGAAGCCGCTTGCAGAAAAGGATTCTGCAGAACTGCCAGAATCCCTGAACAGAGATCAGAAATCACAGGGAACAGATTCTGATTCTCAGAGTGCAGAAGCAGGGTCACGGCAGGCAGGTACAGGTGACCAGAAGTCAGAGCCTGAAGAAGTTGAAGAGGAAGTGATCGATGATGATGCGGCAGATGAGAATGTTGCAGAAACAGAGGTCGCTGTAGAAACTCCTGATGGCAATAAGCTTGAGACAGAGGTGGTAGAGGAGTCGCCGGAAGAGAAAGAAACACCCGCCAGGGAAGATATTGAAGCTGAGATTGTAGAAGAGGTTTCAGACGGCATAGATGCAGAGCCTGAGATTGTAGAAGAGACTGCAGATGAAACCGACGCAGAATCTGAGATCGTGGAAGAGGCTGCAGAGGAAACTGATGCCGGGCCGGATTCTGCAGATGAGACTGCTGATGCGGAGCCGGAAATCATAGAAGAGGCTGCAGATGAAACCGACGCAGAACCGGAGATCGTGGAAGAGGCTGCAGATGAAACCGACGCAGAACCGGAGATCGTAGAAGAAGCCGCAGAGATTGTAGAGGAAGAATCAGAAAGTTCCACAAAGGAGCCGTCGGCTTCCGGGAAAACTGCAGGCGCATCTGATACTGCGTCAGGTGCCGATGCACGTGCAGTGGATGAGAATCCGGGGATCCGTCTCAGAGACCTGAAGGAGGAGGATCTCTCTACAGAGGTTACACCGCAGGCGCAGAGAGCTGAGGCAGAAACGAATGCAGCTGTTCATGCAGATAGTGAAGAGCAGTCTGACAGCATGCCACAGTCCGCTGTATCCGGGAATGCAGGACAGCCAAAGAAAAAGGAAATTCACTATATTGAGGAGCTGGAGGTTCCGGATCCGAAACCTACAGAGGCGGAGCGGAACTCCCATACCCATACGATTCCTCTTGACACGATTGGTGCCAATACCATACCGATCTCTATTGACAAGATCCTGAGTGAGGAGACACCGGAGGAGCGCCGCATCCGTATCATGAACCGTGCGAAACCCACACGGATGAATGAGGAGCAGCGGAAGATCTTTACATACTTTGCCCGGATTCCAGGCATGGATGCGCAGATTCTGGAAGCCATCAGCTGTGTATATGAGCATGCGGGCGAGAAAACATCGTTGCACGGCAATATCGCTGTCATGGGGGCGCGCGGTACAGGAAAAACCCGTCTGACCCATGGACTTGTGGTTGCCATGTGCAAGGATCTCGGTATAGAGGCAGCAAAGGTTGCCAGGGTAAAGGGCGCGGATCTGAACGCAAAGGATCCGGCAAAGGTAGTTGCCAGGATGGCAGGAGGCTTCTTCGTCATTGAAGAGGTATCCGGCATGAACGAGGAAACCGTTGGGAAACTCAGCCAGGCAATGGAATTCCGTACAGACTGCATGATCACAATTATTGAGGACGAAAAGGTTGCGATGCGTGCCTTCCTAAAGAAGTATCCGCGGTTTGCCGCAAAGTTTGACCGGGTCATCTCGATTCCGGTATTTACCAACGATGAGCTGATTACATTTGCAAGAACCTACGCGACAGAGAACGGATTCAAGATCGATGATATGGCTATTCTTGCACTGTATACAATGATCGGCAATATGCAGACAGAAGAAGAGCCGGTGACGATATCTGTGGTTAAGGAAATGATTGACAGGGCAATCAATCGCTCTTCAGCAAAGCGCCGCAGAGGAAAGAAGAGCCGGAAGGATAAGTGGCTTGTGCTTCAGGAAAAGGATTTTGATCTGACCTGACGGCAGGGCACGGGGCGGGCATCGAAAGACTGACTTCTTTCCTGAAACTATGTTGAGAGGCGTTGCAATTGCGCTGACGGGAATATATTTACAGGATAAAAAAGAGTGAAAGATGCAGAAAAGAAACCCTGGCTCGGAACACCGGCGGGGACAATAGAAATCTTACAGAAATATGGATTCCGTTTTCAGAAAAAATACGGGCAGAATTTTCTGATTGATCCACATGTGCTGGAAAAAATTGTACGCGCTGCGCAGATCGGACCGGAAGATTGTGTGGTAGAGGTCGGTCCGGGAATCGGAACGCTGACGCAGTACCTTGCCTGTGCTGCCCGCGAAGTTTATGCGGTTGAAATTGATCGCAATCTGATGCCGATTCTTGCAGACACGCTGTCGGACTGGAACAATGTGACCGTTCTGAATCAGGACATCCTTACACTGGATCTGAATCAGTTTGTCAGAGAACATAATAGCGGCAAAAAAATAAAGGTGGTTGCAAACCTCCCATATTACATCACGACGCCCATTCTGATGGAAATTCTGGAAAAGAAGGTACCTCTGGATTCGGTCACGGTGATGGTACAGAAGGAGGTTGCGGAGCGGATGCAGGCAATACCCGGTTCCAAGGATTATGGTGCACTCTCTCTTGCAGTCCGGTATTATACAGAACCGCAGATTGTAGCCAGGGTGCCTCCAAACTGTTTTATGCCAAGACCGAATGTGGGAAGTGCTGTGATCCGTCTTACAGCAAAGGACGAGAACAGCAGAGTGCAGGTCCGGGATGAAAGAATGATGTTTCGCGTCATACGTGCGTCCTTTGCGCAGCGCAGGAAAACCCTGGGCAATGCACTGCGAAACAGTGCAGACCTTCAGTTTTCCAGGGAGCAGATCAGTCATGCGATGCAAAGCTGCGGCATTCCGGAGGAGATTCGCGGTGAAGCGTTGACGCTCGAACAATTTGCAGAGCTGTCAGATGCCCTTACGACACAGATGTGATATTTTTACGGGCTTTTTTAGATAATCAGAAAAGAGGATGTGACATCAGCGGTCAAACCGTTCTGTCACATCCTCTTTTAACTGCACCTTTCGGGACAAATCTGATATCCATGGATATCAGAAATCTATATTATTCACCGAAGTATCTCTTCAGAAGACCTTCGAATGCCTTACCATGTCTTGCCTCATCACGAGCCATCTCATGAACAGTGTCATGAATAGCATCCAGATTCTCGGCCTTAGCTCTCTTTGCAAGCTCGAACTTGCCCTCTGTAGCGCCATACTCAGCCTCTACGCGAAGCTCCAGGTTCTTCTTTGTGCTGGTAGTAACAACCTCTCCAAGAAGCTCAGCAAACTTGGAAGCATGCTCTGCCTCTTCATGAGCTGCCTTCTCATAATAGAGACCGATTTCCGGATATCCCTCACGGAATGCTACACGAGCCATTGCGAGATACATTCCAACCTCAGAGCACTCACCCTCGAAGTTAGCCTTAAGACCTTCCTTGATGTCTTCCGGAACATCAGATGCAATTCCTACTACATGCTCAGCTGCCCATTTGCGCTCTGCTGTCTCGTCAATTTTAACGAATTTGGATTTAGGCTGTTTGCAGGTCGGACATTTCCAATCGTCCGGAAGATCCTCAAACTTAACACCCTCAATTGCCTCGTCATAGATGTGTCCACATACTGTACATTTCCATTTTGCCATTTGAATTACCACCTTTCTTTTCTTGATTAATATGAATAGTATTGTCCTGATCCTGCAACAATCAGCAGGACCAGAAAATAATTGAGTTGCCTGTAAAACTGCTGAAAACAAATACAAAAGTTTACCTGGAGAACCAGCTTATGAAGCAGGAGAGATCTTTACATGCTCTGTAAATCTGCCTGCGGCAGAGTGCTCATTTTCTGCCTCCTCTTTCTGCTTACAATCGGGGCAGGTGCCGTAGAAGATAACACTGCATCTGTCGATTGTGCCGTCGAAGTGACGGGCTGCTTCCTCCTTGAACCGTTCTGTATCTACAAAATCCATATCCATCATAGCACCACATTTCTGACAAATAAAGTGGTCATGTGGAAGAATATTTCCATCAAACCGATCTGCAATTCCGTCCGCAGTCAGCTTCTGGATTTTGCCGAGATCAGATAAAAGGGAGAGATTACGGTAAACAGTTCCAAGGCTGATATTCGGAAATTCTTTCCGGATATCTACAAAAATCATGTCCGCAGTGGGATGATCCTTGCGATGCTGTAAATTATTATAGATTGCTTCCCGCTGGCGGCTGTACTTTAATGCTGCCATGCCTTTAATCCTTTCTGTTATCTAGTAATAAGAACGATTACTGTGATTAATATATCCCCGATCATTAGATTTGTCAACAGTAAATTTGAACTTTTTCAAATATTTTTTCTGAAGTATCACAGTTCACTATTCAGGGCCTGCCATACAGAACAATTCTCATATAGTATTAATACCCTCATATTCCTGCTCTGTTCCGGTATATGTGCTTATGTGTGTCAGGAGATCAGAAAATATCTTACAGGGGTTTGGGCGTCCGCTTACGCTCCTCCGGTGCCTTGTAGCCATGCAGTCCGATCAGTCTCTGGTTGCGGCTGCCCCGGAACAGCAGCGTTATGTCCTTCTTTGCTTCAATAAATTCACCGTCTACAATCAGATCAATATAGGAGAGCATTTCATCGGTGACCTCTGTATAGACGCTGCCGCCTTTCTGCAGATCGGTATCATAGGTATAACCGGTATAGCACCAGATATCTTTCTGAGGATATGTTTCACGGATACGCTTCAGAAGCTTTACAAGTACCAGCTGGTTTTCCGGTTCAAACGGTTCGCCTCCGAGCAGGGAGAAACCCTGAATATAGTCCGGTTTTAATGCCTCCAGTATTTCTTCGACGGTCTTATCCGTGAAGGGGGTACCATAATTGAAATCCCATGTCACTGCATTGAAGCAGCCCTTGCAGTGATGACGGCATCCGGAGACAAAGAGGCTGACCCGGACACCGGGACCGTTGGCGATGTCAAAATCCTTAATATTTGCATAATTCATATTAACTTTCCCTTATTATACTATATATTTATATACTAAGCCAGTTTGTATGCATTTTTATATACAGGTATATATTGAAGTGTTACTGGTCATTGGTATTGCAGAGGGTGAATTCTCATTTGTCAGCCTCCGTCTGCCATATGCACAGAAAACGAGGCTGCCGTGTGCAGGATTTCTGATGATCCACAATGCGGTCAGCCTCAATTGTATTCTATTTAATTCTGGCAGCAATCTGCTGTATTTTCATGAAAACTTTCATTAAAGGTGCAGTACACGGTCTTTGATTTCCTGCGTGCGGCCCTGGTTCCAGAACTGGGTGCCAATGTATCCGCAGGTGCGGCGCGCTACGGACATCTTGCTCTGATCCGTGTTGCCACAGTTCGGGCATACCCAGATCAGCTTGCCATGCTTGTCCTCCTTGATCTGGATCTCACCGTCATATCCGCATACCTCACAGTAATCACTCTTGGTGTTGAGCTCCGCGTACATGATATTGTCGTAAATAAACTGCATCACGGACAGAACTGCAGGAATATTATTCTGCATATTCGGAACCTCTACATAGCTGATCGCACCGCCCGGGGAGAGCTTCTGGAAGTCTGCTTCGAATTTCAGCTTCTGGAAAGCATCGATCTTCTCGCGGACATTTACGTGATAGCTGTTTGTAATGTAGTTGTGATCAGTGACATCCTTGATCTTGCCAAAACGCTTCTGCAGGCATTTCGCGAACTTATAGGTTGTAGATTCCATCGGTGTTCCGTACAGAGAATAGCTGATGTGTTCAGCTGCCCTCCACTCGGCACATTTATCATTCAGGTGCTGCATAACCTGGAGCGCAAAGGGCTTTGCCTCCGGGTCTGTATGGCTCTTGCCTGTCATATATACGCACATCTCATAGAGACCGGCATAGCCAAGGCTGATGGTGGAGTAGTTGTTGTACAGAAGCTTGTCGATGGTCTCGCCCTTTTTCAGCCTTGCAAGGGCACCGTACTGCCAGAGAATCGGAGCTACGTCGGAAGGTGTTCCCTTCAGTCTCTCATGGCGGCACTGAAGTGCTCTGTGGCAGAGCTCCAGCCGCTCATCAAGGATCTTCCAGAACGCATCCATGTCCCTCTTGGAGGAGCAGGCTACGTCAACGAGGTTGATGGTTACAACACCCTGGTTGAAACGGCCGTAATATTTATGTCTGCCCGGTGTGTAATTCTTTGATCCGGACTTGTTGTCGTCGTCGCAGAGCCCTTCCGGACCATTTTCATTATCCGGTGTCAGGAAGCTGCGGCATCCCATGCATGGATAAACGTCTCCGTTCTTGTATTCCTTCATCTTCTTGGCAGAGATGTAATCCGGAACCATACGCTTTGCGGTGCACTTTGCCGCAAGCTCTGTGAGATAGTAGTACTTGGAATCCGGATGAATGTTGTCCTCGTCCAGAACGTAGATCAGCTTCGGGAATGCCGGTGTGATCCATACACCCTTTTCATTCTTGACACCCTGCATTCTCTGAATGAGTACCTCACGGATAATGGCGGCAAGGTCTGTTCTTGTCTGCCCGTCCGGCACCTCATCCAGGTACATGAACATGGTCACAAAGGGAGCCTGTCCGTTACAGGTCATCAGCGTAATGAGCTGATACTGGATGGTCTGGATACCGCTCTTGATCTCCTCGGCAAGACGGCGCTCCGTAATGCGTTCAATGATTGCATCATCCATTGATTCACCGCACTCCTGGCGCTCCGCAATCACCTCCTTGCGGATTTTCTGGCGGCTGATGTCCACAAAGGGTGCCAGATGTGCAAGGGTAAAAGATTGTCCGCCATACTGGTTGGAGGCAACCTGTGCGACAATCTGTGTGGTGACGTTGCAGGCGGTGAAGAAGCTGTGAGGCTTCTCAATCAGGGTCTCACTGATGACGGTGCCGTTCTGCAGCATATCCTCGAGATTGATCAGGTCGCAGTTGTGCTCCTTCTGCGCAAAATAGTCGGAATCATGGAAATGGATGATGCCAGCCTTATGCGCCTGCACAATGTCCTCAGGGAGAAGAATACGTTTGGTAAGGTCCTTGCTGACCTCGCCGGCCATGTAGTCACGCTGGGTGGAGTTGATGACAGGATTCTTGTTGGAGTTTTCCTGCTTAACCTCCTCGTTGCTCTGCTCAATCAGTGAGAGGATGCCGTCGTCTGTCGTGTTTGATTTTCTTGCGAGTGTCCTCTTGTAACGGTAGCGGACGTACTTCTGTGCAACCTCAAAGCCCCGCATCTCCATGATGCCGGTCTCTACCATGTCCTGGATATCCTCAACGTTTACTGCGTGCTGAGACTGGCTGACACGATCTGCTACATTGTCTGCGACCGCCTGAATCTGGTATTCATTCATCTGATGAATGGGATCAACTTCCTTGTTTGCCTTTGCAATTGCGTTGTAGATCTTTGTTATGTCGAAGGTGACCTCTTCGCCGTTTCGTTTGATGACGTTTGTTGTTACTTTCTTTTCCATCCTTGCAATCCCCCTAAGGTATTCATATGAACGTCTGTTTCAGATGCTCTACGCAGAAGACCTGCGGGAGGAAAATCCGCAGAAGCTTCATGCATGGTATGCTGATGTAGTATGTAAGAATTTAAACACCATATTTTGTAAAAAACAAAAAGTAGAGCACAACATCTTGTGTGCTCTACTATAATAACCTAACAGATACGGATTGTGAAGAGGAAACTTATGAAAAAAGTTCACAAGAAAACTACGCAAAATTCAGCAATTTTCTGCATAAGCTCTTCGAAAACCCAGACAGACACGTCGCACGCGAAGCGTGCGAAAGGGGCGGTCTGGGCTTTCGAAGGCAACAGGTATGAGCACGGGTCACGCGAAGCGGGACGGAAAGTGCATCAATAAGCTTTCGCCCAGATTACCTCGTGCTTCGCCGGCTTTCCGCAGCATACACAGCGGTCGCTGATGCGGATCTGTTTGAAAGGCATGCAGCGGGAAGTGGCGGTAGTATCGGCCTTGATCTTGTCTTCACAAGCAGGATCTCCACACCACATGGCTCTGACAAATCCTGGTTTTTCTGCAATGGTCTTGCAGAAGGTATCATAATCTGTTGCATCGTAGATATGGGTTTCCAGATGGTGCTTTGCACGGCTGTACATATCGCTCTGTATGGTCTCAAGCAGAGCAGCGGCCTTTTCGGGAATTTCAGCGATCGGAACAATGGACTTCTCACGGGTGTCACGGCGGACAAGCACAGCCTGCCTCTTCTCAATATCCTTCGGTCCAAGTTCAATACGGATCGGGATGCCGCGCATTTCCTGCTCAGAGAACTTCCAGCCCGGACTCTTTTCAGAATCATCAAGACCAACGCGGATTCCTGCGTCAGAAAGTGCAGCCTTTACCTTGCAGGCGCTGTCCATAACGCCCTCGGCATCCTGACGGATCGGGATGATCATAACCTGTGTCGGCGCGATATGTGGTGGAAGGACAAGACCGCTGTTATCGCCATGCACCATGATCATAGCGCCGATGACACGGGTCGTCATGCCCCATGAGGTCTGGTGTACATACTTCAATGTGTTGTCCTTATCGGTGAACTGCACGCCATAGGCCTTTGCGAAGATATCGTCAAAGTTATGGCTTGTTCCGGACTGCAGGGCCTTCCCGTCATGCATCATGGCTTCAACGGTGTAAGTGTGCTTGGCCCCTGCAAATTTTTCCTTCTCGGTCTTCTGTCCTTTGATGACGGGGATTGCAAGGTCATTCTCCAGAAAATCTGCATAGACATTCAGCATCTGAACGGTTCTCTCCTCGGATTCCTCCGCGGTGGCATGGGCAGTATGCCCCTCCTGCCAAAGGAATTCACGGGAGCGAAGGAAAGGACGCGTGGTCTTTTCCCAGCGCAGAACGGAGCACCACTGGTTGTATAATCTGGGCAGGTCTCTGTGGGAATGAATATCCTTGGCATAGAAATCGCAGAACAGTGTCTCGGAGGTTGGGCGTACGCAGAGCCGCTCTGTGAGCTTCTCAGATCCGCCCTGGGTGATCCAGGCAACTTCCGGGGCGAAGCCGTTTACCAGCTCTGCCTCTTTATTCAGAAGACTTTCCGGAATCAGCATCGGCATGTATACATTCTGCACGCCGGTTGCCTTGAAACGCGCATCAAGATCCTTCTGAATGTTTTCCCAGATTGCATAGCCGGCGGGCTTGATCGCCATACATCCCTTTACACTTGTGTATTCGATCAGGTCTGCCTTGATGCAGACGTCTGTATACCACTGCGCAAAGTCATCCTCCATGGAGGTGATCTGCTCTACTAATTTCTTATCCTTTGCCATAATCCGCTCCTGCTTCTGATTTTCATATTACATCTATACTATCCGTTATATGCTTGCGGCAGGTATGCATGCCGGGCTGTACAAAACAAAAACAGGCATACAAGGCCATTTAACGCAATCAGAAAGAATTTTAAACGCTGGTGTTGTGGTTGTCAAGGCGGAAGCAGGCATACAGGAAATCCGAGGGGCTGACACATGAACGGATGGGGCAGGCAGAAATTTCATTGCACATTTGTCAGAGCATTACCGGCTGTTCAAGGATTTATCCGACATAGCCGATGAAGGGGGATGCGAGGACTGTCTGACGAAGGCGCAAAGCGCCTGAGGAGTTCCGCAGCAACACAAACCAGGATAAATCTTTGTTACAGCCGGTTTGCGAATGACAACAGGGCTATGAAATCTCTGCCTGCATGTCAGTGGACAGGCGTTTCGCCAGCCTTGCAACCGCCAGAAAAACAGACTATGATAGAGCATAGCAAAGACTGAAAGGATTTTTTATATGAAGATAAGACTTCCCGCGACTGTCCGCATGGTACTGGACAGCCTGCATGCAAAGGGATTTGAGGCATATGTGGTTGGAGGCTGTGTCCGGGATTCCGTTCTTGGAAGAAGGCCTGAAGATTGGGACATTACTACTTCGGCACGGCCGGATGAGGTGAAGCAGATTTTTGCGAAGACCATTGATACGGGGATAGAACACGGAACGGTCACGGTCCTCGTAAGTGGGAAGGCCTTCGAGGTGACGACCTACCGGATTGACGGAAAGTATAAGGACGGCAGGCATCCGGAGAATGTCACCTTTACGGCGAGTCTTGCGGAGGATCTGAAGCGCAGGGACTTTACCATCAACGCAATGGCTTATAATGAGGAAGAAGGGCTGATTGATCTTTATGGCGGTATGGAAGACCTTCAGAAAAAGGTCATCCGCTGTGTCGGTGATCCGGAGGAACGTTTCTCGGAGGACGCCCTGCGTATTCTGCGGGCGGTCCGTTTTTCCGCACAGCTGAATTTCGGCATTGATCCGAAAACCATTGTGGGTATTGTCAGACTGGCGCCGAACCTCGCCAAGATCAGCGCAGAGAGGATCTGTGTGGAGCTGACCAAGCTGATCACATCGGATCATCCGGAATACCTCAAGGTAGCGTATGAGGCAGGAATCACCCGTGTGATTCTCCCGGAATTTGATGCGATGATGCATACGCCGCAGAATAATCCGCATCATATGTATAATGTAGGAGAGCATACCATTGTCTCTATGGCCGAAGTACAGAAGGACCGGGTGCTCCGCTTTACGATGCTGCTTCATGATGTGGGAAAGCCTGCATGCAGGACCACAGATGCCAACGGAATTGATCATTTTAAGGGACATGGTGAAGTTGGCGCTTCCATGGCTGTGGGCATTATGCGGCGGCTGAAGATGGATAATGAAACCATCCGGAAGGTAAGGACACTCATTGTCTATCATGACTGGAGGGTAAAACCTGAGGAGATACAGGTCCGCCATCTTCTTCATAAAATCGGACCGGATCTGTTCCCACTGTTTGTCAAGGTGCAGGACGCAGATACAATGGCTCAGAGTGCATGGAAAAGGGAAGAAAAGCTGCAGAGAGTGATTGGCGTTGCGCAGGTGGGTGAAAAGATTCTCGCCGAGAAGCAATGTATAGATCTGAAGGGCCTGGCCATTAACGGAAAGGATCTGGTGGAAGCGGGTGTACCAAAGGGACCGGAGATCGGAAGGATGCTGGAGAAGGCTCTGGAGCTCGTGCTGGATGATCCGCAGAAGAATGACAGAGACTATCTTCTCGGAGTGATCCGGAGGCAGGGCTTTGCGGCAAAGCCGGAGGATGAAGCATAGAGGAATCATCAAAGCTTTTATGCGGGGCATATAAGTGCCTGTTTTCCTTGACAAAGAGGGCGTTTGATAGTATAAAAAAGCATATATTACTGTATAGACGCTTCGGAATACAGAAGTGCCCGCTATCCGCAGGCGCGGTCCCGGGAGATGACGGATTTTCGACGGCGGCTTATATAATATGTGGTGCTTTTTATAGCATGAAAGTATATTGTATATTCTAGGAGGAAGTATTACATGAACAAAACCGAATTAGTGGCAGAAATCGCCAAAAAGACAGAACTTTCCAAAAAGGATTCCGAGAAAGCTCTTGGCGCTTTTATTGATACGGTCGCAGAAGCGCTGAAGAATGGCGACAAGGTTCAGCTTGTTGGATTCGGAACCTTCGAGGTTTCTGAGAGAGCAGCCCGTTCAGGAAGAAATCCGCAGACTGGAGAGACGATTGAAATCTCTGCTTCCAGATCTCCGAAGTTCAAAGCCGGGAAAGCTCTGAAGGATCTTGTCAAGTAATCAGACTCCTCAGAGTATGATCGGGGCTGCCACATGATCGGATACATGTGGCAGCCCTGTTGTTTTGTATTGCAGAAACGCAGGAACTGCGCAGCAATGCGGTCATCCGCATTACGTTGATTTGCGCCGGTGCAATCTTCGCCAGAGCAGGCTGCGTCAGATGTATGACAGAAAGGAATCTATGAGACTGGATAAATATCTGAAGGTGTCACGACTGATTAAGCGCAGGACAGTTGCAAATGATGCCTGTGATGCGGGCAGGGTGCTGCTGAACGGTAAGACGGCGCGGGCCAGCGCTGAGGTGAAGGACGGGGACAGGATTGACATTCTCTTCGGCGAGAAGACTGTATCCGTCCGGGTCCTGCGGGTCCAGGAGACCGTGCGGAAAGAGGATGCGCAGGCTATGTACGAGTATCTGTAGCGCTTGCTTTTCGCGTGGGATATTGATATACTTTTTTTACTTTTTTACGGAGCAGTTTTGAGACTGGAGTGACAGGATAAAGGGATGCGTCAGAACAGAAAGACAATGATTGCGATTATCGCCGTAGTAGTTGTCCTGATGGTTGTGCTGCTGGTGGCAGGGGCACGTCTTAACAGCAGAATCGCTGAGGGCAATACGCAGATCGAAGATCTCAAGAAGCAGACTGCGGCAGAGGAAAAACGCACGGAGGAGATCCGCAGCGAATCTGAATATATGCAGAGTGATGCATATAAGGAGCAGGTTGCGAAGGATAAACTCGGTCTGATCAAGGACGGGGAGATTATCTTTAAGGAATCTGATACGGCAGACACCGGTTCTGTTTCTTCCAGTTCTTCCACGTCATCGTCTTCGGACAGCAGCAGTGACAATACCGGAACCACTGACAGTACAGATACCGGAGATGGAACGGGTACAGGCAATACCACAAACACCGGTACTGGTACGAATACCGGAGATGGAGCGGATACCGGTAATACTGCAGGTACCGGAAATGGTACAGATATCGCTAATACTGCAGGTACCGGGGATGGCACGGATACAGGTAACGCAGATACCGGCAATGGCGGTTATTGATACGTGCGGGACTGCTGCATGGGCCGAGAAAGGCTTTATGCAGCAGTTTTCTATTTGTATCAGACATCTGTATTTATGAATTTGGCAGTGGCAGGAGGTGCTTTTTCTTGGATCTGGTCCGGGATGCAGAAGCGTATATACGCAAATACCACATGATAGAGCAGGGCGACTTTGTTGTAGCGGGCGTTTCCGGCGGAGCGGATTCTGTCTGCCTGCTTCTCGTACTGGATGCTTTGCAGACAAGGCTTGGATTTCATCTGGCTGCCGTACATGTGAACCATAACCTGAGGGGACAGGCTGCGGATGAAGATGAAGCATATGTGCGCATGCTGTGCCGTGAAAGAGACATCCCACTGTACGTTTATTCTTATCCGGTAAGGGAGATTGCGAAATCAGAGAAGAAAGGGCTGGAGGAGACCGGACGGCTTTTGCGGCAGAAGGCCTTTTACAGTGCGCTGGATGCCTTTGCTTCAGTCAGGAATATGTCTGGGACAGATCAGACCGGAAGAAAAGTAGCTCTTGCACACCATGCCAATGATCTTGCGGAGACGGTGCTCTTTCAGGCTGCCAGGGGAAGCTCCCTGGCCGGACTTGCCGGGATCAGGCCGGTCAGCCTTCTGGAGAGCGGTTCGCGTGGACATAAGCTGATGGTGATTCATCCGCTCCTTTTTGCCCTGAGGAGAGAACTGGAGGCATGGCTTGTAGAAAAGGGCATTGTCTGGCGGACAGACGCAACGAATCAGGATGAGGAATATGCCCGGAATGGTCTCCGGAACAGGGTGATACCCTATCTCGAGGAGCACATAAATGAGGCGGTTGTGCGGCACATCCGGGATCTTTCGGAGGACGCGGCACAGGCGGATGCCTATCTGCATACAGAAGCGGCAAGACGGGAAGAAAAAATGCTGGAGGTTCATCCGGATTTCACCTCGGGTTACGGCGGGGAGAGCTTAATGACTGCTGCATCAGGAGTACAGGACGCCGGTGCGGCCGGGTCTGTTCTGATCCGGGACACGCTGACTCTGGAGCCGGAGGTGCTGCAGAGGTATATTCTGATGGATGCCCTGACAGTGGTCACAGGAAAGAAAAAAGACCTTGGCAGAGAACAGCTTCGTCAGCTGCAGGTCCTTTTTTCCTTATCTGCCGGGCGGCGGATGGATCTGCCCTATGGGGTACGTGCGGTACGGACCTATGATGGGGTGGAGCTCCAGAGGAAGACTGAGGATATTGAAGCAGAATACGGTGGGCCTGCGCGTTCTGCAGAAAGCAATGGAAGAACCGAAGAAGTCCCTGTTCCGGTCCGGGGAAATGGCGTTTGCCGTTTCGGAGCCTGGAAATTCACATGTGCAGTGAAGGAACGCACACCCGGCGCGATGCAGAAAATACCGCCAAATCGGTATACGAAACGCTTCGATTATGATAAAATGGGAACCGGTATTGTATTTCGCACCAGGAGACCGGGCGACCGGATGGTTGTCACGGTCGACGGGAAGACGAAAAAGCTGAAGGATTATTTTATTAATGAAAAGATTCCCAGGGATGAGCGGGACCGGATCCCCCTGCTGGCATCTGGAGAGACTGTGTTCTGGGTGGTCGGCGGAAGAATCAGTGAGGATTGTAAAATTTCCGAGAATACAGTACGTGTTCTTGAAATAATAGCAGAGAGAGTACCGTGAGAGAAGATTTATCCTGAGGTAAGTCTTTCACAAAGTGGCAAGGCTGCTGTAACGTAAGACCGCCAGGTGAGCGGAAGGCAGCTTAACAGGAATGACGTGCGATTATGCAGCAGAAAGAGGAGGATGCAAGCAAGATGAGTGAAAAGGTTTCTGTCTTAATACCGGAAGAAAAAGTGCAGGAGAGGGTTGCCGAGCTTGGCGCTGAAATCAGCAGGGACTATGAGGGAAAGACCATTACGATGATCTGCGTTCTTAAGGGCGGCGTCGTATTTATGTGTGAGCTCGCAAAGAGGATTACCGTACCAGTAACTATGGATTTTATGTCTGTCTCCAGTTATGGTTCCGGGACCTCCTCCAGCGGCATTGTGAAAATCATAAAGGACCTGGATCAGAGTATAGAGGGGAAGGATGTTCTGATTGTGGAGGATATCATCGATTCCGGAAGGACACTGAGCTATCTGCTCCAGATCCTGAAGAAGAGAAATCCGAACAGCATCCGTCTGTGCACGCTTCTGGACAAGCCGGAGAGGCGTGTTGTGCCTGATGTCAATGTGGAATATTCAGGATTCAGGATTCCTGATGAGTTTGTGGTTGGCTTTGGTCTTGACTATGACCAGAGATACAGGAATCTTCCGTATATTGGTGTCATTTCCTTTGATGGAGAGGGTGCTGAGAATTAAAGAAAAACGGTACACTCTCACATATGCGTTAACCACACACGGATCTCAGATGGCGCATTACAATTGATGATCGTGTATCACAGGCAGCGATAGGGCATCATAAAGCATCATAAGGCATCATAAAGCATTATAGTGAACCTGAGAGTGTGCAGTAAGGAGTTATATTAATCTTGAATACAAACAATAACAGAAGAGGAATTGCGGTGTACCTGATCCTGATGGCTGTCGTCATCGCTTTTTTCCTCATTATTCCGAGTCTGGTGCAGTCAAATCGTACGGTCAGCAACTCGGTTTATGAAAAATACCTGGAGCAGGGCGAGATCAGTCATGCAGAGATCACCCAGAATGCAGAGGTGCCTACCGGGCGTGTGCTGTTCACGGTGGACAACGGAACGGAGTATGCGGTCAATGTAACCGATGTCAATGCGGCCATTGAGACGCTTAAGGCCCATGACATCAGCTATACCATTTCAGATGTATCCAAGACCGGAGAGATGGGGAATGTGATTGTCCCGGTGCTGCTGGTCATTCTGTTTGTGGTACTGATGTTTGTCTTCTTTTCCAGGGCTGCCGGCGGAGCAAACAGTGCGAACAGCCGCATGATGGATTTTGGAAAGAGCCACGCGTCCATGACGGTCGGCAGCGCAAGCAAGATCCGTTTTTCGGATGTTGCAGGTCTGGAGGAAGAGAAAGAGGACCTTGTGGAAATCGTGGATTTTCTGAAAAATCCGGCTAAATACACGAAGGTCGGTGCGCGGATTCCCAAGGGCGTCATCCTCGTTGGCCCTCCCGGAACAGGAAAAACGCTTCTGGCAAAGGCGGTTGCCGGAGAAGCGGGAGTCCCCTTCTTCAGCATCTCCGGATCGGATTTTGTGGAGATGTTCGTGGGTGTCGGAGCATCCAGAGTCAGAGATCTATTCTCTGAGGCGAAGAAGAATGCACCCTGTATCGTGTTCATCGATGAAATTGATGCGGTAGGAAGACGCCGTGGAACCGGTATGGGAGGCGGCCATGATGAGAGAGAGCAGACGCTGAACCAGCTGCTGGTAGAGATGGATGGCTTTGGCGTGAATGAAGGCATCATTGTGATGGCGGCTACGAACCGTGTGGATATTCTGGATCCGGCAATTCTTCGTCCGGGGCGTTTCGACCGGAAGGTTGTCGTAAGTCCGCCGGATATCCGTGGACGTGAGGAGATTCTGAGGGTTCATGCCAGAAATAAACCGCTGGGAGATGATATCGATCTGAAGCAGATCGCACAGACAACTGCAGGCTTTACAGGGGCGGATCTGGAAAATCTCCTGAATGAGGCGGCGATCCATGCTGCCCGGGATTCCAGAGGCTATATCCGGCAGGATGACATCAAGGATGCTTTTATTAAGGTAGGAATCGGAACAGAAAAGAGAAGCCGGGTGATCTCTGATCAGGAGAAACGGATCACTGCATATCACGAGACCGGACACGCCATCCTGTTTCATGTGCTGGACCTGATGGATCCGGTGTACACGATTTCCATCATTCCCACCGGTCCCGGTGCAGCCGGATATACGATGCCGCAACCGGAAAATGACACAATGTTCATGACCCGTCGCAAGATGATGCAGCAGATCATTGTCGATCTGGGCGGCCGTGTAGCGGAAGAAATGGTATTCGATGATATTACTACGGGTGCATCCCAGGATATCAAGCAGGCAACCGCAACAGCCCGGGCGATGATCACAAAGTATGGCATGTCATCCAAGCTTGGACTTGTCAATTACGATCAGGGTGACAGCAATGAAGTATTTATCGGAAGGGACTGGGGTCACACAAAGTCCTACAGCGAGAATGTAGCTGCCACCATCGATGAAGAGGTCAAGGAAATCATCGAAAACTGCCACAGTAAGGCCCGTGAGATTATTCAGCAGCACAGATTTGTTCTGGATGAGTGTGCAAGACAGCTGATCCAGAAGGAAAAGTTAAATCGCGCAGAATTTGAGGCTATTTTTGCGGAAGAAGCAAAAACTACAGCGGCAGTGGCTGCTGAATGACAGAGATATGTAAAACTGCACAAAACTATATGATAAAATTTGTTAACTTTGTGCAGACTTTTGGAGGGCGCCGTGTTACTATAATAACCGTAAAAACCCCCCAATACATTATATAGTTTTTGCTACACCCCATAAGAGAAATACCTTCTCCAAGAAAAAAGCAGCCCGCGAAAGGCTGCTTTTTTTCGTAAAGGGAATGTGTTTTCCTTCGTATACAATACGATCGTCCGGTTATTCTGGAAAGGGCGGCCACTATACCATATGAAAGAGGAATGCAACATGGATGAGATCGACAGGACAATTGAATACGCATTACGGATGCGCCCTCTTTTAAAGAAAAATGCTCTGTACAGCGATGAGACGGAAATGTTCCAGAAGCCGATGGAACCCATGCCGGGTGATGATGTGACGCTCCGGTTCCGCACCTCCAGGAACAATGTAGATGCTGTCTATCTCCATCACGGTGATACAAGGATGCGGATGCATTTTCAGGAGAGCCGGGAGGGCTTTGATTTTTACAGTATTCAGATCAGAGTCCGTGATGAGATTTTTTCCTATTATTTTGAGATCATTGAGGGGAATAACGTCTGTTATTTTAATCGGCTGGGCGTGCAGAAAGAACCTCCGGTGCAGTATTTTTTCCGTGTTATTCCGGGATTTCATACACCGGACTGGGCGAAGGGCTGTGTGATGTATCAGATCTATCCGGACCGGTTCCGGAACGGTGATACAGAGAATGATGTGGTGACCGATGAGTACAGCTACATCAACGAGCATGTGCAGAAGATTGAGGACTGGTATCAGCCGCCGGCCAACATGGATGTGCGCAATTTCTACGGTGGTGATCTGCAGGGTATCCTGGACAAGCTCGATTATCTGGCAGATCTCGGCGTAGAAGCTATCTACCTGAACCCTGTTTTTGTCTCGGCATCCAATCACAAGTACGATACGCAGGATTACGACCATATAGATCCGCATCTGGGACAGATCAAAAATCAGTCGGGGAATCGACTTGCGCCCGGAGATCAGGATAACACCCACGCAGAGCTTTATATGAGCCGTGTGACGGATCACGAGAATCTCGAGGCTGCAAACGGGGTGTTTATTCATCTGGTTGAGGAAGCACATAAACGGAACATCAGGGTAATTATCGACGGTGTCTTTAACCACTGCGGGTCCTTTAATAAGTGGATGGACAGGGAGAGGATCTATGAGGGCAAACCGGGCTTTGCTCCCGGAGCATACATTGCCGAGGACAGCCCTTATCATGATTATTTTCAGTTTCAGAACGGAACGACCTGGCCTTATAATTCCCATTATGACGGATGGTGGGGGCATGACACTCTGCCGAAGCTGAATTATGAGGGATCGGAAACGCTGCAGAAGGATATCCTCCGGATTGCAAAAAAGTGGGTTTCTCCGCCATACAATGCAGATGGGTGGAGGCTTGACGTGGCAGCGGATCTGGGACATTCTGCAGAATTCAATCACCAGTTCTGGAAAAAGTTCCGCAAGACGGTCAAGGAAGCCAATCCGGATGCAATCATCCTGGCAGAGCATTACGGAGAGGCCGGCGCCTGGCTGCAGGGCGATGAGTGGGATACCGTCATGAACTATGACGCCTTCATGGAACCCGTATCCTGGTTCCTCACAGGTATGGAAAAGCACAGTGATGCATATCGGGAGGACCTCCTTGGTAATGCGGACAGCTTTACAGATGCCATGCGTTATCATATGGCTTCATTTACAGTTCCATCTCTTTTTGTAGCAATGAATGAGCTGGACAACCATGATCATTCCAGATTCCTGACGCGGACAAACCATAAGGTCGGACGCGTGCAGAACCTGGGCACACAGGCGGCGGAGCAGGATGTTGATGTGTCAGTCCTGCGTTCTGCGGTGGTCATTCAGATGACATGGCCGGGCGCACCTACCCTGTATTACGGGGATGAGGCAGGTGTATGCGGATTTACGGATCCCGATAACCGGCGTACTTATCCCTGGGGCAGAGAAAATCAGGATCTTCTGGCTTTTTACAGGGATATCATTGCCATGCATAAGGAGCATCAGGCGCTGCGGACGGGCTCCCTGAAGCTTTTATATAAGGATTACAATGTGCTGGCATATGGAAGATTTAATGAGAAGGAACAGATCATCGTACTGATCAACAACCGCCAGGAAGCTTACCATATGGAGGTGGTTGTATGGCCGGCGGGCCTGAACCGCTATGCGCACAATGACAAGGTGACACGGATATTTGAAAGTAATAAGGAAGGGTATACGGTTGAGCAGACGGAGGAGCCTGTAGAGGCAGGGGTGCTGAAAACCACGATTCCCGCATCCGGCGCTGTTGTCTATGCACATAGGAGTGCAGAGCCGGAGGATGTAGCTCCGTATCATCTGAAGAGAAAGCTGCATTTCTCTGTCGGTAAGCATATGGAGGTGTAAATGTAGAGCGCGACAGGCAGGGATTTCATAGCCCGGTTGTCATTCGCAAACTGGCTGTAACAAAGATTTATCCATAGGCAATGAAGCTGCGGAACTCCTCAGGCGCTCTGGCGCCTTCGTCAAACAGTCCTCGCCTTGTTCTTTATTGGCAATGTATGGATAAATCTTTGAACAGCCAGTAATGCTCTGACAAATGTGCTATGAAATTCCTGCCTGTTTAGTTACAGCATTCCAAATTTACAGGTATTTGTTCTGATTTACAAATTGAAAAAACTCATGAGTATATATTCTGCCATTTACATATAGATTGCTGGGAGGTATTTGAATAGCACTACAGAGCTGTAAAATGGCTTGCAAATGTTTCTGAATTAATATATAATTTCAGTTTGTTGGATGGTGATGGAGTTGGCGGTACACAGTGTCAGTGGACGCCGACGCAGCTGCCATAAGTGAATAGTATGCTGGTGTGGCGGAATAGGTAGACGCAAGGGACTTAAAATCCCTCGGTGCTTATACACCATGTCGGTTCGAGTCCGACCACCAGCAGAAAGTGAACCCCGAAGAACTTTGATTTCAAGGCTTTTCGGGGTTTTGCTTTGCCTTCAACCGGTAAAGCAGGATCTCTCTGTGCACGTATCCTTGTACGATTTTCATATTTTCTGAAAACAGATGAGGGAAATGAGCCGAAAAAAATTTTTTAAATAGGAGTTGACATCTTCGAATTCCGTGGTAGTATAGGGATTGTAAACGTTAGCACTCAAACATATCGAGTGCTAACAAGAATAAAAAGCGCAAGACTAAAAGATCCGTGTCGCTGATATCACATTTCGGCAGCGGGACACAGAGAATCCGAGAAGGAGGAAATAGATTATGGGAAAAATCATTGGTATTGATCTGGGTACTACAAACAGCTGTGTAGCTGTTATGGAAGGTGGAAAACCCACCGTTATCGCAAATTCAGAGGGCAGCCGTACAACACCCTCTGTTGTAGCATTTACAAAGAATGGCGAGCGTCTGGTAGGCGAGCCGGCAAAGCGTCAGGCAGTTACAAATGCTGACCACACCATTTCCTCAATCAAGCGTCACATGGGAACCGATTACAGGGTCACCATTGATGGCAAGAGCTATACACCACAGGAAATCTCAGCCATGATCCTGCAGAAGCTTAAAAGCGATGCAGAGGGTTATCTGGGTGAGAAGGTTACGGAGGCTGTTATTACCTGCCCGGCTTATTTCAACGATGCACAGCGTCAGGCAACCAAGGACGCGGGCAAGATCGCAGGCCTTGATGTAAAGCGTATCATCAACGAGCCGACAGCCG
>JBJEMO010000176.1:0-8789 GCA_051879715.1 Bilifractor sp. | reverse complement strand
CACGATTAAGCGGATTGTGAACAGCTATAACGCCGATGAGCGTCTCAATGCTGCAAGGGAAGGCCGCGAGCCAGTGCTGCTTCCGGAATTCTCCTGCCACCATCTCCGGCATACCTTTGCGACCCGGCTCTGTGAGGTGGAGAACAATCTCAAAGTGATCCAATCCATCATGGGACACAAGAACATCGAGACTACGATGGACGTATATGCGGAAGCGACGGATCGGAAGAAGGAAGAAACCTTTGAAAATCTTGCGGCGAAGTTGGATGAGTTGTTTTGAGATAAATATGTCGCATGAAATGAAGTAGTTATTTCTGAATTTTATTTTTGACAATTGGTTTACGATCGAATAAATTGTAACCACGTCGAAAAAACAGCAGTGCTTTTGTAAGGGCTCTATCGAAAGATCGGGTCCTATTTTTCTGCGGTAATATCGTGTACGCCACTATACCGTAGCATCTCAGGAATTTCCTTTTATCAGCATGTCCGCAATTTTTCTTTCCATTCAAGAAAGTTTACGCTATCAATCATAAGCATTGCGTAATTAGACAGTTACAATTAGAGATTTTCTGCGAAGATCACTTATACTGCGGGTATAATGCCAATGCCATGATCTGAATTTAAAATAAAAGACAACAATGGCCTACTCGCAAATTTCACCTCTTGCTACCACTTGCATATCACGATATCTTCCAATCCGGGGCGTGGTAAAAAGCGTTCGGTGAAACGGTGAACTGCTCCCCATGACACTTTTAACTTGCTGAGCTCAATCATTTTTCACCTAAAAGATGGCGGAAGCCCTGTATTTTCAACGTTTTCTGGTGGGTGCTTTAACTTGCTCTTAACTTGCTCTTGCAATCTCAGAGTGTGAACTATCCCCACTGATTCCAGTAAATACGCATCTCTATTTCGTGTTGTGTGGTCTCTCTTTGAAGCTACTGCCTTACGTATGATTAAAGCTGGGAAATATGGGAAAGAAGAAATATCTGAGATGACAGGTGTCAGCCTCAAAAGGGTTGGCGAGTTGATTCGGCAGGAAAAGGAAGAAAAGAAAAATCCGGTCATGGCCTGAGCTATGAGTAAGACAGATCCCACCAGCAGGAAAACGAATTTCCCTCTGGTGGGATCTTTGCATTAGATTGTGGCTGCCTTTTCAGCTTTCATCTTTTCAACAGTCTTCTCTACATCGAGCCTTGCGAGAATGAGAAGAACCAGGAAGTTGAAGATCAGCGGGAGCCAGAGATACATGATGCCGAGCATCTGAATTGTGCTGGCAGGCTGTGTGGCAACACCACCCTTGATGTATCCGGAGAGTTCCAGGAGCCATCCGGAAAGCGCAACACCAATACCACCGCCAACCTTTGTTCCAAAGGACGTGCAGGAATACATGGTTCCTTCTACACGCTTTCCATCTTTGAGGTATGTATATTCAGAGCAGGTGGCAATCAGAGCGTTCATGTCACCTTGAAGCGGACTCATACCAACCGCGGCCAGGGCTGTGAAAACGAGCATCAGTGGGACACTGCCGAGATAACCAGCAACAAGGACACCAAGTCTTCCCAGAGTGCCCAGTATGTATCCGTATTTGTTTAGCCGGTACATCCCCTTGAACCTTGTGACCAACATGGGAGTAAACAGCAGGCCGAGGATCATCGGTATGTTGATCGCCCAGGAGAATACCCCGAGAAGGTTTGCGTTGTGCAGCACATAGGTCATGTAATAGATTCCCATGTTCAATGTTGCAGAATAGATCTGCATAAGAAGATAAGCGCCGCAGATCATAATAAAATATTTATTGTGGATCAGGATCTTGAAAACTTCCTTGAAGGAATACTTTTCATTCTGATTATTTGCGATCGGTATAGCTTCTTCACTCTCTGTATCCATTACCGGAGGCTCATAGTCTTCGGATTGGGCAGTGGAATCCTCTGCCAGTTCTTCGGGCGAAAGCTCTTTCACTGAGAAAACAGAGATGGTATTGCTGATAACACCGATTATCGCGTAGATGATCGCAACTGTCCTCCAGGCAGCGGCGTCTCCTCCCAGAGAATTGACCCATGCCACCGTGATCGTCTGAATCAGCATACTGGTGCCAAAAGCAAACATGTAACGGATTGATCCCATCTGGACGCGCTCATGATTGTTCTTGGTAATCAATGCTGTCAGTGCAGAGTAAGCGATGTTGTTGGCGGTATAGAAACCTGCATTCAGCACAGTGTAGGTGATAAAGAACCATGCATACTTTGAAAAATCCGACATATCCGCCGGAATACTGAAGATGGCGACCAGGCAGACGGCGCATCCGAAGTATCCATAGAACATCCAGGGACGTGCTTTACCCATCTTTGTATGCGTTTTGTCGATCAATGCACCGAACAGCAGATCACTGGCTCCGTCGAATACTTTTGATACCGCAATCAGTGTCCCGACAACTCCTGAACTTAAGCCGGCCGTATTGGTCAGGAAGATCATGACAAAGGCAGACAGCAGGGCATATACGACATTGCCGGCAATATCTCCCGATCCATAACCGATCTTGTTGTACCATTTCAGGTATTTCTTTTCTTCCATTGTGGTTCCCCTTTCTTCCCGCATTCTTGCGGAAATGTGCAGCTACTTCTTGAAAATCTGTTATGTCTGACAGAGATGCCGATATTTCCTTTTATCATTAGTGCTCTGCCGGCGCCGTGGCGGAGCAGTAATGCAGATTCTGAGATCTTACGATTTGTTTTCTGGAACAAGAGTCAGGGAAAAGGTAAAGCTGTCACTGTCAAAAAGATATTCTTTCTTCGGCCTTGGACCGCAGCTATTGGATCCGATTCCATCTTGGCGGTAGTCGATATTCAGGACAGTGTATCCACTCGGCTTCAGTTCCCAGTTGTGTGCTTTGGCGGTCAGCTCCTCCTGTGTGTAAGGTGATGCATTGAAGGAGAATGGTGCAGGGCTGATAGCGGTCAGAGAGAGAACACCATCTGTGATTCTCAGGAAATCGCAGTTCGTGTGGCTGCCATTTTCCTGTGGCTTAATATAGTCTTCATGCATAGAGGAAACCTTATCTGTGAACATGGCGTGCCAGCATGCCTGATGCTTGTCGATATAACTTTCCGTGGGACCAAGGCCAAGATAGCTGACGTCCTGCATCTGTTCTGGCAGGAAAAGCCGCAGACCAAAGCGGGGAAGATCGGGAAATTCCCGGTTCTTGTAAACCTGCATGTCAAGGTTCAGTGTCCCGTCGGGACCAATCTTCCAGGTCTCCCGGATGTCCAGAATCTTCTGCACGGAAGGAGCAATCAGTCCGATATGTGCAGTGATTTCAATGTTGGCTTTATTCTCGGCGAATGCCCAGGAGGTTTCGTAGGCTCTGATCAATGTGTGGTTGAACATTGCCTTTTCCCATTCCTTCCGGATGTACATATCATTGTCAGTGGGGGCTCTCCAGATATTGAGTTCCATTGGCTGGGCAATAAGATCGTTGTCATCCATTGTCATGTGAGAGAAGAGACCGGTCAAACGGTTAAAAGTATAGGAAAAATGCTTCCCTTCGATCTGAATCTCATCTTCTGTTGCTGTAAGGCGGAGAGGAGTATGAGCAGATCCTGACACGGCAGAAATCCTCTTCTTCAAATGCCGGACAATCTGATTTCGGGAGTCCGTGGTTACCAGGGGAACCTCATCAAATCCGAGAAGAAAGCCTTCATTCCGGAAAGAGTCTGCTCTTTTAAGACGATAAATAATCTTTAGCCACGTTTTGCCTTTTTCTGGAGCATTGACTGAGAAAGGAATCCATTTGTCTTCGCCTGGAAGAATGGATGGCATTTCTTCTTCCGGAATTCTTCCGCTGTCTGTGAGCATTCCGTCGCATCTGATTTCCCAGTAGATATCAAGATAATCGGAAAGGTCTGTGTCATGAAGCTCATTCTTCACCAGCAGGCCGATCTTTTCATCCCAGAGGATAACGCGGGCAGGACGGCAGACGTTTTTGTATTCGAGAAGTGCTGTATGAGGTCTTCTGTCGGGGTAAACCATACCATCAACGCAGAAGTTGCCATCATGGAGAAGTTCACCATGATCTCCACCGTAGGTGTAAATCTTCTTGCCTTCAACTGTTACACCTTCATCGATTGCATGATCGCACCATTCCCAGACGAAGCCTCCACACATGCAGTCGTACTGATCGATCAGGCGGAAATAGTCTTCATAGTCGCCGGCACCATTGCCCATGGAATGACAATATTCACACATGAGGAATGGCTTATCAGGATTGGATTCACAGTACTCTGTCACCTGATCGAAGGCAGGATACATCCGGCTGTAAAGATCAATGTTCGAATAGTCATATTTTCTTTTCTTCCCGCGGTAATATGCGCTCTCATAATGCGTGAGTCTTCCGGGATCCTTGTCTTTGGTCCATGCAAGGGCTCGTTCAAACGTGCATCCGTACCCACATTCATTACCCATGGACCAGACAAGGACGGAAGGACGGTTCTTATCCCGCTCAACCATCTTCTTTATCCGATCCAGCGTAGCTTCATTGAAAGCGGGATTATCTGAGATCATTTCGTTCCATCGGGCGGCCCGTTCTTCATCGGTATCTTTCTGGTAATACAGCATCCAAGGACCGTGACTTTCATTATCGGCTTCATCAATAACCATGAAGCCATAACGGTCGCACATCTGCAGAAACATAGGCGGTGCGGGGTAATGGCTGGTCCTGATAGCATTGATATTGTGCTGCTTCATTAGAGAAAGATCCTTTTTCATAGTGGCCACGGTCTGAACATAGCCATTTACAGGATCCGAATCATGGTGATTGACACCGCGGAATTTGAGCTGCTTTCCGTTGAGGAGAAGGACATTTCCATCCACATTTACTTCGCGGATACCGATGGTTTCTTCAATGACCTCTCCAGGGGTAGACAGCACCAGGGAATAAAGCGCGGGGTGTTCGCTGTCCCATAATTCAGGATGATCAAGCGTAATAAGGGTTTCATCGGTAAAAGAAACAGAGACAATCTTGTTCCCTTCCGGGTCGAAGAGATCAGCTGAGACTGGGAGTGGATCATCTGCACATTCTGTATGAATTGAAACAACAGCAGAATCTCCTTTGATCTGAGTTTGAATAAAGTAATCGAAGATGAAGTTCGCAGGACGATTCATGAGATAAACGTCACGGAAGATTCCGTTCATGCGGAACATATCCTGGTCTTCCAGATAGCTTCCGTCGCACCATTTTAGAACCAGAACGGCTAGGGTGTTCTCACCTTCCTGAAGAAAATCACTTACTTCAAACTCAGAGAGGGCATGGGAAACCTGACTGTAACCGACATAACGTCCATTCAGCCATACGTAGAAGCAGGAGGCAACACCTTCAAATTCCAGAAAACAGCGTGGTACCTCCGGATCCTTATGATACTCAAAAGAAGTGAGATATGCTCCGCAGGGATTGTCGATAGGAACGTAAGGTGGATCAACCGGGAAAGGATAGCGAATGTTGACGTATTGATGCTGGTCAAAACCCTGTGTCTGCCACATCCCAGGAACATGGATTTTTCCGAAGGCCGATGAATCAAAATCCGGGAGCCAGAAGCGGTCTTCCATCTCACGAATACTGTCGTAGTAGCGGAATGCCCAGTCTCCGTTCAGAAACTGCAGTCGGTCTGACTCCTCTCGGTGTTCAACCGGATCTGGTATCATTTCGGAGGCTGGGACATAATATGCGCGGTCAGGCATTGTGTTCTCGTGGAGAACATCGAGATTTTCAAAATTGTTCTTTACAACCATTGGGAATCTCCTTTCTGTATCACATGAGGTTTCAATCTATTTCATGACATTACCATGTCATGCATTTTCGTGACTCGGAACAGAATTCATATGATGTTCATCCATTGCTGTCATTTATTTCTGTTTATCTGTAGTTTATCGGTGTTAATGAGAAATTCATATAAAGAAAGATTGATGAAACATGTACAAAATGATACAATATCTGAAAAGCCGGGGTCGGTGCGACAGCAGAAGGCTTCTGGGAGTGTGAATAATGTATCATCAAGGGGAAAGTCGTTATGCCTGAGGAAAAAGATCTCATTGTCGATAACGCCTACTATAAGAATAACCGGATAGACTTTAAGGACAGAAAACATCCGCTGTTTGTTGGCAGCTGCGGGATGTTCCGTTTGATCAGTCGGCCGCGGCTTCCGACGTATAGACCGAGAGGAAGGCTCGACTTTCAGCTGCTGTATGTGGCGCATGGCAGAGCTTATTTCTATTTCAATGGGAAACGACAGATCGTCAACGCAGGTAATATGGTGCTGTACCGTCCGAGAGAAGAACAACGGTATTATTATTACGGTGTTGACCGGACTGAAGTTTACTGGGTTCACTTCACTGGAAATGACGTGACGAATATCCTTCGAAAGTACGGATTTAAGGATCATGAGCATGTAATCTATACGGGTACGTCCGTTGAGTATAAGAATCTGTTTCAGAGGATGATCGAGGAGCGAAAAGGAAACCGGACGGATAACGAAGAACTTCTTGTAATGTACCTGCGGGAAATCTTTATCATGATTCACAGACTGGACGGAGAGCATGTTACACCAAAGAATCCGTTCCTGTCTGAAGAAATGGTACATGCCGTTGCTTATTTTCACGAGAACTACAGGAAGCAGATCAGCATAGAAGAGTATGCGGCTGCAAGAGGAATGAGCATCAGCTGGTTCATTCGAAGTTTCAAACGATATACGGGGCATACACCAAATCAATATATTCTTTCCCTTAGAATCTCTAATGCGCAGATCCTTTTGGAGACGACTGCGTACAGCGTGCAGGAAATTGCCTCTGTCGTTGGCTATGATAATCCGCTGTACTTCAGCAGGCTTTTTCATAAGCTGTGCGGACAGTCCCCGAGAGAATTCCGTGATCAGTTTAAAGAAGAAGAGAAGGACGTAGAGGGCCGTAAAGAGAAGGACGGGATTGAATTTGGCGAATGATTCTCTTCTGCACATCCGGGAGAACAACAAGAAATAGTCTGATTACTGTAAGAACATCAAGTAGGGAGAAGAGACGCCTGTGGATCAGTTGTATCCGCGAGGTTGTCTCTTTTTGGCTTTCCCTGCCCTTGCCGTTCCTTCTCAAGAAAACCCTTCTCCTGCAGCTCTGTTATAAGCTTTCCTGCCGTTCTGACCGAGCACCCCAGTTCTTCCGAGATCTGCCGGATTGTGCAATAAATGTATCTCCTGCCCTTTTCGTCTTCCCACCCATACTTTTCAGCGAGGCAGGTCCGATAACGGAGAAGTCCATATAGCTGTCTCGACAATGGCGTTATCTCCCGGTATGGCTGCGCTTCGTACAATGACAAAGGAATTTGCGTAAAGCTGTTCTGTTCCGGCTCTTCCGTCCGGACACTGTCATTTGCCAGTTGCTTTTTCATTTTTACCTTTCAGTTTTTTATAGCAGGGAAAGCAATAATCGTGTCCCCTTCCATAGCAGCATGGATGCAGGCAGTTTCGAGGCATTGCAGTCTTGGTGGGAAATGCCGGCGGTATGGAATCCATCTTGCCGGTCCCGATCTTTTGTGAGTTATAAGCTTTGCACATCAGATTTCCTTGCCTCCCTTCACTTTTGATGTTGAAGCACGCTCCATCCTGTTTGCTTTTTCCTCGGAAACGCGCTGTGATTTCTTCGCGAGATTTCCAAGAAGTGACCCTTTTCCTCTGTCCCTTTTCTTCCTTGCCGCAAATTGTTCTGCCTTCTCAAAGACATGTTCCCGACTATCAAAGTGATAAGCTGTATCACTGAGCCTCTCCTCCGGAGCCACTTCAGTCTGATTGACAGCCTGTACAAGATCAGTGAGTTCCTCCGCGTGAAGAAATCCATTGTCTTTTGCAAGAATCACCTCGTGTATGCTCGATGGAAGAACAAAAAAATCTCCTCCGAGCTGCTGTGCTGCCTGATCAAGGAATCCGGGATACGCAATTACTCCTGCTCCGTGAATTGCATCAGGAGAGGAAGCGATAAACAGGAACTCATCGGCACCCAGAGGTTCCTGACGCAGGACCTCAGACATTGGTGCGATGGTTGCCGGACGGATCCTGGCTGCATTTTCCAGAGCATCACGCTGCAGCTGTTCTGGTGTTATGCCATACTGCTGTAGCAGGGAATTATTGATCAGGATCGTGCCTTTCGAAATGTCGTCCGGATCTGCCATCAGCTTGCACACAAGGGCCATGTCGGCGATATTCCCGTGCGGGACATCATGAAGACGATTTCTGCTCTGATTTCCAGAGACAAGATCTACAATCAGCCTGTCCTTTACATTTTCATAATCGGTAATGAAACTCACATCCATCCTGGACATCTGAGCAAGCGCGTGACTGATCTGATGTGTCAAATTTTCCGCGATCTCATCAATCGACATTCCCGAAAGATATGTCTCATACGCCTTTGAAAGGTTCGCGCTGACCGCCATTTCAGTGCCGTTCAGCTTCACGTTCACCGCCTCATAACTGCCGCCGGCCGTTTCTACGCTTCTCACACCGACTGTAATGTGACCATACCCGTTCTCCTGCAGGCGATCGATCAGCTCATCTGTCACTCGGTCTGCAAAATCTTCAAATTCTTTTGTCATAGGCTCCTCTCTTTAGCGCCTGCCGGATACTTCCGTTTTTAAGGCATAAGAAAAGCGCCAGACCCGTGACGCTTCTGTCACGAGCTGACGCTCTGGTAATAAATATGCTGTTTTCTTCTGTTTGAAATCAAACTGATTACATTTATTCTCATAGTATGCATGAAAA
>JBJEMO010000175.1:0-8921 GCA_051879715.1 Bilifractor sp. | reverse complement strand
GTGCGGTTGACACTGGCAGGATTCGGCAGGGTACCGAAGCGGTTCTGAAAAATGAGACCAAAGTATCCATCCACCTCCTGTTCATTACTTCCGTTCGAGTCCTCCTCTTCCCGCAGTATATCCAGCGCATCCCGAACAGAATCCAGAAGCGGGATCGTGCGGATGCCGGCATCGGTCTTGGGCTTGTGAATATGAAACTCCGTCGTCCGATCCTCGGAGGTCGGGTAATAGGTCAGGCTGTGATTGATGCTGATGAGATTTTTCTCAAAGTCGATGTCCTCCCATCGTAATCCCAGCCCTTCCCCAATGCGGCATCCCGTTCCAAGCAAAATGGTAAAAAGCGGCCACCAATGCACATAGACCGGGTGATTGGCAATATAATCCATGAATGCTTTCTGCTGTTCCGCCGTCAGAGCGTGCCGGACACCCCTGTGAATTCCGCTTTTCTTCGTAATTTCCGTCATAACACCATCCGTCGGATTCTTCCGGATAATGTCGTCCCTGACTGCCATCTGAAAAGTTGGATGCAGGAGCGTGTGAATGTTGTCCACCGTGGCGATGGCAAGCTTCTCGTCATTGATGAGATGAAGGTAATACTGCAGGATATCCGAATACTTGATATCGATGAGCTTTTTCTTTCCGAAATCATTCCGCACGAAGCGATTATACATGTAGATATAATTGCTCCGAGTGCTGTCGCGGAGATTTGGCTTCATCTTGATGTACCGATCAAAGGTATCGTTAATCGTCGCTTTTCCGGCGGCGTACAGATTCAGCCCATCCAGTTGATCTCTCGTCAGCTTTTTCTCCCTCTCCCGCAGTTCCATGAGATCGGAAGCATAGATATATTTTCTTCTTCCAAGCGGATCGGTGTAGGTGTACAGATACCGGTTGTCAGATTTTTTCTGCACCTCTCCGGGCCTTAGCACCCGTCCCCTGTTGTCTTTCCTTGCTTTTGCCATGTTCAATTTCCTCCTGACAAACTGGAAACGGTCATGGAATGCATGACGTTCTATGTTAGACTATTTGACGTTTTGTTTCTGATTCGATTATACGTGACTGCAAAGCTTTGCTGATTAACTTTCGTGTCAGAATTTCTGACATGAAGAACATTCCAGACGTTTGGTTCAGTGTCACGGTTCCTCCGCAAAGGTCTCCAGATACTTTTCAAATTTTTCGATGCTCACCAGAACCAGTTTGTCCACTTTGTAGGTTGCCTTTGCCTCATGCGCCATCTGCTGGAACTTGGAAAGTCCCATGCTGTAGAGTTCCGCGCCTTCCTTATACCGCACGAACTTTTTCTTTGCCGTCGATTTGGTTTCCCGGATTTTTGCCTTTCTATCTGTCATCTGTCTTTCTTCCATGTCTGCCTCCCATATTTACTCTGTAATGTTTTCTCTGCCGTATCTCTGATCTGCCTGCGGATCCTGTAGATCTTCGTGTAAAACGACGGATTAAAATAATCCTGTCCCTTAATCATCTCCGCATTCATCTTGCAGGCGTAATAATTCTCCAAAAGATGCGCCTTCTCACAGGGCAGTATCTTCATGCATGCCTTCACTACGAGATAGTCCTCTTTCATTCTGGCGATCGTCACAGCTTCCATCCGGTATTCCTCCGGACACTCCGTGTTTTTTACCTCCTGATCAAGGTTCCCGGTCTCAATCGCATCCAGCAGCATGATTCTCTCGACCGCTGTGTCCGCGGTTGGATCCGCATATCCGGATTTCCGGATCCTGACACCTGGATCTCCGAGTTCCCGCCTTCTGCGCTGCATCTTGTCTGCTTCAATATTGATGCATAAAAGCTCCCTGAGCCCCTGCAGCATCTCCTCAAACCCCGGATAGTAATTCAGGATGATGTCGATTTTCCCCCGGAGTGACGCATTCCGGTACCTGGTTGTAATTGTCTCTTCATCCACCATGGATTCCTCCTGTCGGTACTTTGTCTATGCAGCGCTGCTTGTCTTGTCCTGACATCATTCAGGATAAAGTATCCTGCTCTGTTATTCGTTACCCGAACCGACAACATTCGCGCAAAAGGTTGTCAGTGTGACAACTCCATCTCCAGCGTCCCTCTGAAACTCCTGTCTGGCAGGCAGACACTAATCTGTACCAAAGGTCAAAGATCGTCTTTTCCGAATTACGGCAACAGGTTCCGCTCCATATCAGCAAGTGCTCTGATCTGCAGAAGAGCCGCCTTCCTTGCCGCATCGCTTTGCAAAGACAGCATCACTTCCATCATTTCCTGCATCTCCGGATCGACCTCACGGATGTTCCGCTCTGGATATTTCCCGCAGAGAAGATAATCTGTGGTCGTCTGAAAGATCTCCGCGAGCCGGATGACCACATCAGAGGGCACGGTCCGCCGATCCGTCTCATAGGAAGAGATTGTTCCCTTGTTTTCAAAATGCAAAAGAAGTGCAAGCTGTTCCTGGCTCATCCCATCTCTGTTTCTTAAGTTTCTGATATGGCTCCCGATTGTCCCGCTCTCTTTTCCTCTCCCATTCTGCTCCATGCTCTTTCCTTTCCGGCACCGTACAAGACGGAAGCCGGAGACATGAGGCCTGTTTTTCTGAATGAGAAGTTCCCTCGCAGGTCAATGGATTTCTTTCCATGAACGCAACCATGAACGCAAAAAAGAAGCCTGCAAAACAAGACTGTGATCATAACAGCGGTTGGACACACATTTTGCGTCTCAAACTGCTGATCCAGCTTCCGTTTTGCAGGCTCCTCTTATCCATTTTCAAGCGCGCTGTCTCGTGGCCACTTCTCCTGTATGAGGGATCGTCCCTCCAGGCTGGCCGCGCGCCGATAAGTTCAGCTCTATAGGCAAACTCCTGATATCCCGTGTTTCACCCCTTCGTCTTTCCTTGAACGCTGGCGGACTGTTGAAGCTGCAGATTCCTGCCTCTTCCGACATCCTTCAGACAGCAGGCATCTGCTGTGACAGCCCCGCGACCGATCCGGCTACAAATCGACGGAATATCTCATCCATATTCGGTTTTCACGTGATTTTGATTCCTGCAGCCGGTAGATTGGCCGGTTCTGTCAGGGGGAAGCTCTCTGTCTTCCTATGCCCGCGGCGTCTTCCGGTTCACAAACCAGAAGCCATTTTCCTCATAAAACAGTTCGACTCTCTGTCCGAGAATCCGGCAGACATACCGGATCCCGGCGCCTCCTGCCTTGAGGCTGGCACACCGGTCCACGCGGAGGATCTGGTCAATATCGTATTTCCGCCCGTCCTCCCAGACGAGGCGGAGCGGTTTCATCCTCCCGTCAGAGGAAAAATCCGCGACCACCTCGACATAGGCCTTGTAAGGGCTGACCGTCAGCGTCTCCTGCGCGTGTTCACTAAGCGGTGCGTCACTGCGCACCTCCGGGCGGTCCGAGCGCCCGGAATCATGATGATAGTCGTAAACGCCCATGCGGCTCATCTCCCCACTCTGCCATGACCGCAAGACTGTAGAGCCACAGCTTCTGATCTCCCGGTAAGTTCATAAATCGTGATTCTGCCACCCCGGATGACTGCTTTCTTGTCTGTTCCGCACTGCGGGCAGTGAATCACTGCTTCTCCTTTGGACAGGACCATGAGGAACTGTCCGCACTGCGGGCAGTGTACACGATATCCTTTACTCCCCTTCTGCATAACTGATTTTATTTTCATCATCATTAACACACTCTCTTTCATTCTCACTGTCTCATTCCGGAAAGGGAAACGAACCGATGATGAGAACGCCTTCCGCCGGATACTTCCCGGCGGCTGTTCTGCTCCCTGCTGATCACAGGGTCTGCAAAGAGAACCTTGGCATCGTGGTTTCTCTCTGTATGGCCAGTATAACGCTATTGATTGTAGTTGAAAATGGACGCTTTAGCCAGTTTTTACTTTTGCTGGTAGTATTTCTCTTGACTTTGCCGTACAGGGTGCTATTCTGTAGGGGAGAGGATAAGACCTGCGCGCGGCGGGATATCCGCTGTGGAACGAAATCAGAAATGTCAGAAAGAGGTGTTCTATGGAAAATATCGGCGCAATCATCACAGCTTACCGGAAGAAGGCACACATATCCCAGACCGAACTTGCAGAGAAGCTTCTTGAAGAAGGTATCGAGGTCAGCCAGAAGAGCATTTCCGCCTGGGAGACCGGGAGAAATGAGGTCTCGGCGCGGATTTTCCTGCACATCTGCCGGATTCTGGAGATCCCGGACTGTCTGGAGGAATATTTCGGAAGCAATCCGAAAGACCCGCTGGCCATGCTGAATGACGAAGGGAAACAGAAAGCACTCTCCTACATCGATCTTTTGATTCATCCGGTCAGCTACGTCAAGGAGACGAACGTGATCTCATATCCGGCAGTTCCGACAGACGAGCCCGCCATGGCCCGGATCCGGCTCTACGATGCAAGAGTATCCGCCGGACATGGTGATTTTCTCGATTCCGATTATTACACGACCATAGAAGTGCCCACCAGAGACGCACAAGACGCGGATTTTGCCGTTACGGTAAGCGGAGACAGTATGGAACCGGCATTTCATGATCACGATATGGTTTATGTGCACCAGCAGGAAACACTGGATGATGGGGAAATCGGGATCTTCTCGTTAAATGACAATGCGTATATCAAGAAGCTGAAAAATGACAGCGACGGAACGTTTCTCATGTCCCTGAATCAGAAATATGCGCCGATCCCGGTGCATCTAGACCGCGATGACTTTCGCATCTTCGGGAAAGTTTGCAGAGCCACCCGGTAAGGATCGCAATATGTCAGTCAGAATCTTATAAGGGAGGTGATGCAGCTTGGAAGAAAGACCAAACAATCTGCTGGAGGCCCGAAAGTCCGCCGGACTTTCCCGGAGCAAAGCCGCCGAGGACCTCAAAGTGGACCCGAAAACGCTCTATCGATATGAAAACGGGACGCAATGTCCGAATGTCTATGTGGCGATCCGGCTCTCCGAATACTATCACCGTACCGTAAAAGAATTGTTCCCGCCAAGAAGCGGGATCTGAAGAGAAAGGAGGCGCTCATGTCACTCTGGAATCCATGGCACGGCTGCACCAAATGCAGTCCCGGATGCCGAAACTGCTATGTTTACCGGCGTGATGCCGAGTTCGGCAAGGACGCCTCTATCGTAAAGAAAACCGCCTCTTTCAACCTTCCGGTCAAAAAAGACCGGCGTGGGAACTATAAACTGAAGCCGGAAGACGGCACGGTCATGACCTGCTTCACCTCGGACTTCTTTCATCCGGACGCCGATGCCTGGCGTCCCGAAGCCTGGCAGATGATGAAGATCCGCCCGGATCTGCAGTTTTATTTTGTCACCAAGCGTCCGGAGCGGTTCTACGAAGGACTCCCAGAGGACTGGGGCGACGGATATGAGAATGTCCACATCTGCTGCACCTGCGAAAACCAATATCAGACAGACCGGCGCCTTCCGGTCTTCCTGAATCTTCCGATCCGGCACAAGGAAATCATCCACGAACCGATGCTGCAGGAAATCCATATTGAAAAATATCTGGAACAGTACCACGATCAAATCGAATGTGTCTCCTGCGGAGGAGAATCCGGGGAAGATGCGAGGCTCTGCGACTATGGATCGATCATCATCACCAAGATGCAGTGCGTTGAATATGGCGTTCCATTCCACTTCCATCAGACCGGCAGCCTCTTTAAGCGCGGAAGCCGGATTTATCACATCGACCGCAAGGATCAGGAAGAACAGGCAAGGAAATCAGGGATTGACACGCCGATCTCTTCCATTTGATGATTGTCTCGCTCTGCTGGCTGCTGTACTTAGCTCCCAGCCATTTCAGGTCTCTGGAAGATCGTCGGGAACCGTCAATGGCAGAGGCGTATCTGCACGATTTCGTTCAGAAGAACAGTGCGTCCCACTTCTCTATCTCATCGATCCATGCGAGCGGATCATAATATTTCTTACTCCTCCCGTTATCGCGGATCTCATACCGGAGCGTTCCGCCGCTCAGGATTGCATCTACGCTGATCACACAGTCAAGATGTCCGTCGTCCTGTCTGGTCTTCTCAATACGCATTCTGACATTGGAAAACGAGCACAAAAGAGTTCTGACCGCCGGGAGATCCTGTTCATTGACGTACTCTCGGTCGAGGAATGCGCTGTGGACATATGGGGCAATTTTCTTTTCAATTTCATTGATATTAGCCTTCATATCATCGCCGAGTCATTTAAAAAGTTTGAACAAATCGCCTAATCCAAAGGTGGTCTTCCTATAGACCTTGTTATAGATTGCCTTCTTCGGATGTAGAATCCCCATTCCCTTCTTACCATAGCCCGGAATCAATGCCTTTTTCACAGCACGAGTTGCTCTCCCCTTTGTTCTGGCGCTCAATGATTTCTTTAGACTTGGCTTTCTCATTCCGTATTTCATGTTTTCCGCCTCACACCTCAAATAATTGCAGCCCGGAGAATCCTTACAAATCGATCTTTAGCATCGGTGATCTCGAGATTTCAACAACCAGATTTCCGTCGATGATCAGCATATTGCCTGCTGTACATTGCAGATGTAGGCACTGGCGATATTAATTTTCATGTGCAATACCGACATTCTCAAAATAGAGATTGTTCCCCAGTGCTGTATTTTCATCGGTCTTGTACAGAGAAAGAAATCCTTCGCCCCATACCCACTGAATGTGAGTTCTGTTCCATCCGGCACAGTCTGACTCATGGCAATCGGATCCCCGAATGCTGAATTTGAGAAGCTCAATCCCCAGGATGTTATGTTCTTATACTTCTGTGTCTGCTCTATCAGCACAACGGAAGTTATGTTGTTGTGCTTCTCTCCCTGATTTCTACTGAAGATTCCCATACGAACATTCCTCCCGCATAACCCAAAATTAGAGCATTATGTAAGATGTCTAGGAGTTGCCGTCATATGTGAAGTAATTTTACTTCTCTCATCATTTCGAATTCTTTCAGCAATTTCATTGATTTTATTTGTTATCCACATGTTAGCGGTTGTATTTTCTTGATAATCTGCCTCAGCGTACATATTGATACGACCATCTTCTCGCATCTGTTCCACTTGTTGCATAGCCTTAAGATCCCCATGAGGATATATAGCAAATGTAGCACCACCATTTTGATTCACGACTGAAAAAGCCGGAATATCACTTGGGCCATCCGCTATATATATCATATTATTAAACTGGACTCTTCGAAGATCTTTTTCTATCTTTGTATTAACCTCTATGCCATCAACTTTTCCAATGCCTTTATTAATCTCGAACAGAGCTCTTGTTTTTGTTGTATTATCGATCGTGTACACTACTTCTCCCAGTACTGGCTTTCCATCGTTATTGTCTCTATCTAATAATTCACAGCCCCATATACCATCTACAAACGGCATCAATTCTGATCCACGAATAACTTCAGCAAATCCAGTGCTAATAATGTAATTTTCCACTTGTATTCCCAGTTCGGAATATCTGCTGTCTTCTTTAAACATGTTTTTAATTTTCTTGAAGAAGTCAATAACCCCTGGATAAAACTTCTCCTTCTTTCCAAATGTTCTTAATTTTTCATTATTCAGTCCGTCTAATTTTCCACCTGGCTGAGCACATTTGATAAAGTAGTTTAAATAATAGGTATCGTGATTGACCCTGATCCCTTTCTTTTCAAGTTCACAAGGCTTTTTATTTACTTCGTCCCAGAATTCATGTGCATTAATCTTATATTCTTCAAAAATTGGATCTTGCATGTATCCATCAATTAAAGTTTTGTCGCAATCCCAGATTACTGCAATTATATTTGACATGTGATTGCCTCTTTCATATTAGAATCTTTAGTTATTTCCTTCAGGAGAGGTATGACAAACATCGGAGCAATATGGCCAAGTTATATTAGTTCCTTCGTTTGCCAACACAGTGCACATTTACCTTCCATCCAAATTCTTTCTAACACAGGCTCAAGATCCGAAGCCACATTTAAATTGCATCCATGACGCTGAGCAGATTCTGGTAGGAATCCACTTGTCCGTAAACCACATCGTCTGTTGAAATCTCGTTAAACAGCTTCTTGGCACATTTTATTTTTGCCTGTTCGATAGGACGCAGATCCATGCTGTCCATCGAGCCCTTTGTCTCTGCCACAAAGTAGATGTGTTTCACAGTTCCCTTCTGAAAGGCAATCGCCCAGTCAGGAGCGTAATTACCTACCGGAGTCGGAATCTGGAAACCACGCGGGAGTTTCGCATAGACTACGACCTTGTCGTCCAGATCCATGTCCTCGGCAAACTTACGCTCGATAGACTTCTCGGCTGTCCCATCGGCAAAGACATAATCCTGCACATTTTTCTTAGCCAGATATGCCCTGGAGAAGTCCTTGTTCTTCTCCGCAGTAAAAATCTCTGAGTCGTAAGTTCCGTCTGTCTTATTATAGGTAATATCGTCAACAATCATGGTAGCCTTTTCTTCATTGATTAGCCGTGACACCTTGGAAATGAACTCCTCAGGATTGTTAACATACATAGCAAACTTAAGCGGTGAGATACCTTTCAGAATTGCCGTGACCGTCCTTCTGGTAAGGTGCGTTCCCGCACCAATCTTCCCGATCAGATCATACTTCACTTGGCTGGTTTCGCCACGATCGAGATTGAAAGTGTGGCTCTTCTCAGCAACAAACCCGTTGCCAGATTTTACTGTGTCAGCAGACCAGTCCTCGCCCTGTGTCCCCGTGGTCACTGTGTACTGGAGCTTCGCAACAAAGAGCTTCTCATCAATATGCTGAATTGACTTCTGAATCAGCTCCTCACTGTCAAAATGCACTGTGTAACTCCACTTGTGGTTGATGTAATTCCAGAGCGTCTGGAACTCCTTCTTGTAGAAATTATCGTTCAGTGCGTTCTCCTGAATCTTGGTCGCATTGCCGTCATCGATCATGCCGTCAAGCGCAT
>JBJEMO010000174.1:0-8954 GCA_051879715.1 Bilifractor sp. | reverse complement strand
GTAATGCGAACTATGGCTGGATTCTGAACATTGTGTCGAAGCTGTCACAGAACGGAACAGCCGGATTCCTGTTGGCAAACGGTGCTCTTTCAGATAGTGGAACGGAGTTGTCCATCCGTCAGAGGCTCATAGAAAACAATCTGGTCGAAGCTATTATCATTCTGCCGAGGAATCTTTTCTATACAACCGATATCAGCGTCACGCTTTGGATTCTGAATAAAAACAAAAAGGCCCGGACGGTAGAGCAGAACGGAAAAATCAAGAAATACAGAAACCGTGAGCGCGAGATCCTCTTCATGGATCTCCGCCAGATGGGCAGCCCATATGAAAAGAAATACATCGAACTGACTGAAGAGGACCGCAAGAAGGTTACAGATGTATTTCACGCCTGGCAGCAGGAAGGCTATGAGGAGACATATCATAATATTCCTGAGTTCTGCTACAGCGCATCATTCGATGAAGTGAAAGAAAAAGGTTTCACGCTCGTACCGAGCCGGTATATTGAGTTCGTAAATCGTGATGAAAACATTGACTTTGATACCAAGATGACCCAATTGCAGTCGGAGCTTACTGATCTTCTGAAGCAGGAAGAAGAATCAAAGAAAGATCTGCTGGGGGTATTTAAGGAGCTGGGATATGAAATCAAACTATAAACAGCTGGGCCAGTTCATCCGGCAGGTAGATGAGAGAAATACAGATGGTAAAGAAGACAATCTTCTTGGGGTATCCGTTCAAAAGATGTTCATTCCGTCTATCGCAAATACTGTAGGAACGGACTTCAGTAAATACAAGGTGGTCAAGAAGGGACAGTTTACGTATATTCCTGATACCTCTCGTCGAGGAGATAAGATAGGCATTGCTTTGCTGGAAGACTATGAAGAGGGTCTTGTCAGCAATGTGTATACGGTCTTTGAAATCATTGACCAGCATCAGCTGATACCGGAGTATCTCATGCTTTGGTTTAGTCGCCCGGAATTCGACAGGTATGCAAGATACAAATCCCATGGCAGTGTTCGCGAGATATTTGACTGGGATGAGATGTGCAAGGTGGAGCTCCCGGTTCCGCCTTATGAAGAACAGTTGGAGATAGTAAAGGATTACAGGACAATCTCGGAAAGGATCACACTAAAGCAGAAGATAAATGATAATTTAGCGACTTGATAGTTGGGCAAGTAAGGTGTCCTGCATGGTGGTTAAGAGCAATATTTCCTTAGTATTTTGCTTTATCTGATTGATAAGAGTCGTAAGGCCGAGATTTGATAAAACATCTCTATTTGGAACCACGATCAAAATGTTATCAATAAAGCCCTTGCTGAGGTTATCCTGCGCTCCTCCATTTGAGAGCCTACTTGCTTCTTGCTGGTTTTGAAGGAGTGCGAAGAATAAGTATGCAGACTCAACTTTTGTGCGGCAAACCATCCCACAAACGGCCTGATTGGTAGTACACGGTATGGCAAGGTATCCTACTTCACCAGCCGTAACACCATACATTGCCATCAGGACAGTGTCTGAAGGAAGAACTTTGGTAGAACTGTTATTAACGGCAAGTTCTGTGATAAATTCCTCGGTTTCGATGGTGATGCCATTATGAACTTCTCCTGATTTAAGCCATGGAACAGTTCCATTCTCCCAATATTCAGTTATATCACGGGAGGGTGTTGCACCGGACTTTGTCTCTAAGCAATATTCTGAAACAGGCATTACCTCCCATGAATCAGGGATGTTCAGGCTGCTTATTTCGTCTGGAGTTTTGTTGATTATAGCCGCTGTACCTATTTCTTTGCTAAGTAAAGAAACGCCAGTCTCTGTTAAATTATCATTTATTCGAAACCCTCTGCAGTGGCGAGGGCATACAACTGAACCGCCACTGAGTGTTGTTCTCTTGAATAATACAAAAGGAGAACAACATGAAAGAAGAACTTATTTCCGAAATCGAGCAGCGCATGCTCCGGGTGCTTGACAACAGCCAAATGGAGCAACTGAGGCATGTGCTGAGAGACAGTTTTCAGAATTACGATGTTGTCAAGGCGACTAATGAGGAAGAAACTGAAAAACCAGATTATGTTGAGCTGTTTTTATCAGCAAAAAGGATTGAAGGGCGTTCAGAGAAAACACTAGCTTATTATCGCAGCACGGTTGAAAAGATGACCGAGAAAATCGGTAAGGCAGTGAATCATATCACAACTGCTGATCTACGAACATACCTCTCTGAATATCAGGAGGGTAAAGGTTCAAGCAAGGTTACGATTGATAATATCCGAAGAATCTTATCTACGTTCTTCGGGTGGCTTGAGGATGAAGACTACATTATCAAAAGTCCGGTCCGAAGAATCCATAAGGTCAAGACGGGTAAGACTATTAAGGAGACATATACCGATGAAGAACTTGAGCTAATGCGTGACAGCTGTACAGAGAGCAGAGACCTGGCAATTATTGATATGCTGGCTTCCACCGGAATGCGAATCGGGGAAATGGTGCTGCTTAATCGGGATGACGTGAATTTTACCGAGCGAGAATGCACTGTGCTTGGAAAGGGCGACAAAGAAAGGATCGTATATTTCGATGCCCGCACCAAAATGCATCTGCAGAATTATCTGGAAAGTCGGGAGGATTCAGAAGAGGCGCTGTTCGTTTCACTTAATGCGCCGCATAACCGTATGAGTATTGGTGGCATCGAAGTTCGGCTTCGTGGGATTGGAGATTCTCTTGGTATTCAAAAGGTCCATCCACATAAGTTCCGGAGGACTCTTGCAACAATGGCCATAGATAAAGGGATGCCAATTGAGCAGCTTCAGCACCTGCTTGGGCATCAGAGAATAGATACGACGCTTCAGTATGCTATGGTAAAAGAGAGCAATGTGAAGCTTGCGCATAAGAAATATATAGGATGAGGAAAACACATGAGTAAATATGAACCGCTCGGAAAGCATCTGCGGACTGTGGATGACCGAAATTCAGACTCCATTACTGACAGGGTACTTGGAATTAACATTGACAAATATTTTATGCCATCGGTGGCAAATGTAATCGGCACCGACCTCAGTAATTACAAGCTTTTACACAAAGGGCTGTTTGCCTGTAACCCTATGCATGTAGGCCGTGATGAACGGCTGCCCGTTGCATTGTATACAGAAGATGAACCGGCAATTGTGTCTCCAGCATATTTCATGTTTGAAATTACAGATCCGGAAGTATTGAATCCTGATTATTTGATGATGTGGTTTAGACGTCCGGAGTTCGACAGGCTATGCTGGCTTAAGACCGATGGTAGTGTTCGTGGTGGAATTACCTGGGATGATATTTGCAGGATAGAGGTTCCGGTCATTCCGATGGAGGAACAGCTTCATATTGTGAAGAGCTATTCCATTATTACGGAAAGGATAAAGCTGAAAAAGAAGATAAATGATAATTTAGCGACAACGATTGACACAATATTCTCCGAGACTATCTTAAGTCAGACAAACTGTGATGAAGTAGCGTTCACTGATATTGTGCAGATACTTGGTGGCGGCACCCCTAAAACGGATGAGCCGGATTATTGGAATGGACCCATACCATTTTTCACACCCGGTGACGTAAAATCATCATCCTTTTGTATTTCAACTGAGAAATCCCTTACAGAGGCTGGTCTGAAAAATTGCTCAAGCCGTCTGTATCCAGTAAACACAACCTTTGTCACTTGCCGTGGTACGGTTGGAAACCTTGCTATGGCTGGAGTACCTATGGCAATGAATCAATCTTGCTATGCCTTACAAGGAAACGAAGGTTATCCGCCTTACTTTGTATATGTGCTTACAAAATATGCGATTTCAATAATGAAAAACAAAGCTTCAGGTGCTGTGTTCAATGCACTCGTCACCCGCGATTTTGAAATGGAAAAGGTAATAAAACCTTCCCTAGAGACGGCAACTTCCTTTAATAACAAGGTAGAGCCCATTTTTACTGAAATACTGAGCAACACCAATGAAATAAGCAAACTTGAATCTTTGTCAAAAATAATTCTTGCGCGACTGTCAAGCCGCTAAATTATCATTTATCAGAAACTATTATTAGAAAGGATGTGTAGCCATGAAGTTCAATGAACATGCCCTTGAGCTCTCCATTATGGAACTGTTTGAGGACGAAGGATATGTTCATATCGAGGGAGACAAAATCCATCGAGAACGGTCAGAAGTGCTTCTGGCAAATGATTTAAAAAGCTATTTAACAGATCGTTATAGTTCCGTTGGTATCACTTCCGGAGAAATCAATGGAATTATTCATCGGCTGCGCTCTTTTTCAGGGACACTTTATGAAGAGAACAAGTCGTTCATGAATGACCTGACGGACGGTTTTATCCTCACCAGGGAGGACCGCAGTCAGAAGGACTTCTATGTCTCTCTGCTTGATTATGAACATCCGGAAAATAATATTTTCAAGATTGTAAACCAGATTGAAATTCAGGGCTATGAGCAGATCCGCATTCCGGATGCCATAGTATACGTGAATGGACTGCCGCTTGTAGTGCTGGAATTCAAGACAGCAATTGAGGAAAATACCACGATTATGAATGCTTATACCCAGTTGACAGTACGGTATAAGCGGGATATTCCTGATCTGTTCCGGTATAACGCCTTCGTAGTGATAAGCGACGGAGCAAATAGCAAATATGGTTCTCTGTTCAGCCCATATGACTTTTTCTATGCCTGGCGAAAAGTCAATCCTGATGATAAGGATACAGCGGGCATCAACTCTCTAATGACGATGATCAAAGGACTGTTTCGCAAGGACAGACTTCTTGGAGTCATTAAGAATTTTATTTACTTCCCAGACCAGTCGAATAAGGAATTAAAGATCGTCTGCCGTTATCCACAGTATTTTGCAGCGACAAAGCTCTTTGAAAATATCAAGAAGCATATGCGGCCGCAGGGCGATGGTAAAGGTGGCACGTATTTCGGAGCGACCGGGTGTGGCAAAAGCTATACTATGCTCTTTCTATCCAGGATGCTGATGAAGAGCAAACACTTTCACAGCCCGACCATCGTGCTCATCACAGACCGTACAGATCTCGACGATCAGCTTTCCGGTCAGTTTACGGCATCCAAGAATTTTATTGGTGATGAGAAGGTTGTCAGTATTGAATCTCGAGATAAGCTGCGAGAGGAGCTTACTGGCAGAACAAGCGGTGGTGTGTATCTGACCACCATTCAGAAGTTCTCTGAGGATATTACGCTTCTTTCTGATCGCAGCAACATCATCTGCATTTCTGATGAGGCACATCGATCTCAGGTAAACCTGGAGCAGAAAGTGCGGATCACCAAGGATGGCGTCACAAAGAAATATGGCTTTGCCAAGTATCTTCATGACTCTTTGCCGAATGCCACCTATGTCGGCTTCACCGGCACGCCAATTGACGCAACGATCGATGTGTTCGGGCCTGTCGTCGAGGCCTATACGATGACAGAATCCGTCCGGGATGGAATTACGGTGAATCTGGTCTATGAGGGCAGGGCTGCAAAGGTCGTTCTCGATAATGCCAAGGTCAAAGAGATAGAAGACTACTATGCCCGCTGTGCAGAAGAAGGCGCAAACGAGTATCAGATTGAAGAGAGCCAGAAGGCGGTTGCTCACTTGGATGCTATCTTGGGTGACCCAGACAGACTTCGTGCTGTTGCAGAAGATTTCATAAAACACTATGAGAATCGAGTGGCAGAAGGAGCGACTGTTGCCGGCAAAGCCATGTTTGTCTGCGCAAATAGAGACATTGCGTATCGCTTCTACAAGATTCTTCTCGAGCTTCGGCCGGAGTGGGGCCAGGAGAAGATTGCACCAGATGGCACAGAGCTTACAGAGAAAGAGAAGAAAGAACTTAAGCCAATTGCCAAAGTCTGCCTTGTAATGACCAGAAACAAGGATGATGAGCCGGAACTCTATAACCTGCTCGGCACGAAGGATGACCGCAAAGAGCTCGACCGGCAGTTCAAGAATATTAAATCAAACTTCAAGATAGCCATCGTTGTCGATATGTGGCTTACTGGGTTTGATGTGCCCTTCCTCGACACGATGTATATTGATAAGCCTATCCAGCAGCACACGCTGATACAGACCATTTCTCGTGTGAACCGTACATATGAAGGTAAGGATAAAGGCTTGATCGTTGATTACGTTGGCATCAAGAATGCCATGAATCAGGCCCTCGCCAAATATACGAATTTCGATACAGAAGAGTTTGAAGGCGTTGAGCAGTCTGTTACGATCGTTAAGGATCAACTGGAAGTCCTCAGGCAGATGTTCTATAAATTTGATGCGTCAGCCTATTTTACCGGAACACCTAAGCAGCAACTTGAATGCCTGAACCGGGCAGTCGAATTTGTACAGACTACAGAAGATACAGAACTTCGCTTTATGGCGGCGGTTAAGCGGCTGAAGCAGGCCTTTAATCTCTGTGCTTCCAGCGGGGATATTTCTGATGAAGAAAAGGACTGGATCTATTTCTATGTGGCTGTTCGTTCCATCCTCTTCAAACTGACCAAAGGTGAGGCACCTGATATAGAGCAGATGAATGCGAAGGTGCAGAGAATGGTTGAAGAGGCAATCCAATCGGATGGCATCGAAGAGCTTTTCGAGACTGGAAAGCAAATAGAGACTGATCTCTTCAGCGATGAATATCTCGCAAAGATTCAGCAGATTAAGCTCCCGAATACAAAGGTAAAAATTCTTCAGAAGCTCCTGAAGCAGGCCATCGATGAATACCGCAAGGTGAATAAAATCAAAGGTGTGGAATTTTCCGAGCGGCTTCAGCATGTGGTGGATGCCTATAATGACAGAAGCTCTGATCTGGCTTTTGCAAACGAAGTGCTGGACGATGTTGCCGAGCAGCTGGCACAATTGTTGCAGGATTTGAAGGAAGATAAGAAATCCTTTGAGGGTATGGGCATTGATTTTGAGGAGAAAGCATTCTATGACATCCTCGAAGCCGTAGCCAAGAAGTACAAATTTGAATATCCTCAGGACAAGATGATCACGCTCTCGAAGGAGATAAAGAAGATCGTTGAAGATAAATCCAGATATACAGACTGGTCATCGCGAGATGATATTAAGGCAAATTTGCAGGTCGATCTGATTATTCTTCTTGACCAATACGGATATCCGCCGGTGACTATAGATGATGTATATAAGGAAGTTCTCGAGCAAGCTGAGAATTTCAAGAAGTTTGCAGACAGCTATAAGACATACGTGAAGATGAGAAAGTCAAGAACACAATCGGAAGAATAGTGATAGAAAGTATGTCCGGTAGAATGCTCCGGGGATATTTGGGAAATAACATTGGAGAGTGGTATAAATGGGAGAAACACTACATCTTTATATGATGGATGGCGACGCGGACGGCCGCTGGCGTGTGGAAAAAACAAAATCGAATTGCTATATGTACAAGCTGTCTCGTCAGGATGTGGATAAGAGCAAGAACCTCGACTATATCAATACTCCTGGAATCTATTTTCTTTACGGCAGAGATACGGATTCTCCCATTCCATTTGTGTATGTAGGCCAAGGCGAGCATTGCCTCGATCGGAGTATCGAGCCGCATAAATTTGAGAGTGACGGCTCCTCGTACTGGACCGAGGTCGTTTGCTTTGTTTCTAATGATAGTCATTTCGATCAAGGTGCAATCAGCTACCTTGAGAATCGTTTCTGGAATGAGATCAAGAAAGCAGGCAGATATCTTCTTAAGAATGCGGTCGAGCCTCACAAGCCAAAGCTGAAGGATTATGTTGCAGATTCGCTCGAGGGCGATATTCTTGACGCCAAGATGTTTATGGGAACCATAGGATATCCTGCTTTTGTGCCTTCTGTTAAAGGTATCGATGCAACCGGTCATAAGGATGACTTGTTGTATTTAACGACCGGCAGCGATAAATGGAAGGCGACTGCCGTAATGTCGGCAGACGGGTTTATTGTTCTGAAGGGCAGTATTATCTCTGATACTATTGCGAAATCCTGCCCAGAAAAAGTAAAGCAGCTCAGAAAACAGCATCAGGACAAGATAAATTCTGATCATGAGCTGCTGGAGAATATACCATTTGACAGTCCTTCTTATGCGGCGAGCTTTGTCAGTGGTTATAGCATAAGTGGACCTAAGGAGTGGAAGAATAAGGATGGAATAAATCTGGGATCACTCAGTGGTGACACAACGGATGAAACCATTGTTCCTGCAGATCCAGCACCTTCAGCACCGGCATCAATACCTGACCAGCCGATTCAGGATGATGGCACGGCTCTCTATCTTCAATATGAATGGACCGACCGGAAAACGAAGCAAAGGTTTATTGCAAAATGTAAAGTCAGTGATGATGCGTATATAGTGCTCACCAATAGCCAGATCCGAATGTCAGAATCTAAAGGCCTTGCGCTGAAAGCAAAGACAGAAAGAGAGCACGTCAAGAAAACGGTTAGTGCAGACGGAATATCAGCCGTGATCCATGAAGACGTTAAATTTAACAGTGCGTCTACAGCAGGCGGTTTCGTAGATGGCGGTAGCTGTAACGGTAAAACAGCCTGGAAAGATAAGACGGGAAAAACACTCAAGGAACTTATTGCAAATGGTTTATGACAGAAATTAGATAAAGAGGTAGCAGAATGAACGAGGGTAAATTATCACGGGCTCAGATAATAAATGTGGAAGATCTGCTGTCTGTGAATCTGTCCATTCCAGGCTATCAGCGACCGTATAAATGGGGAATAAAGAACATTTCTGATCTTCTCGTGGATATAGAGAATGCAATCGGGGAAGGCGACAAGCATAGTTCATTTCGATACAGGATTGGAACCATCATCCTTCATTATAACGATAAGACTGAATCATACGATATTGTCGATGGGCAGCAGCGCTGCATATCATTGCTGCTTATTAAGCTGTATCTGAAGCCGGATCTTGCTGAATGCAGCCTTCTGAATACGAAGTTCTCGAATCCCGA
>JBJEMO010000173.1:0-9082 GCA_051879715.1 Bilifractor sp. | reverse complement strand
CCAGAGAAGAACGTGTAAAGCTGATTTCGGATGTAGAGAGCCTACATAGCTTTAACACGATGATTAACCGAACCCGGAGAAAAGATATTCAAGATTTTTGTATTCGCAGGCCGTATACGCTTGCTGTAGACTTTACGCCGGCGCAGAAAGAGTTACATGATGAATTATTAAAGTTTGAGCAAAATGCTCTGTTGGAGCTTCATGGAGACGCAAGATCTATTCCTTTCATGATGTCTATGATCAAGAGGCAGGCGGCAAGCTGCATATTCGGACTTGCTCCTCATATTCGAGATTTGATCAACAGAAGGTTCAAACAGATGGAAGATGATCCGGCTTATGAATTTGAAAAAGAGGACGGATTTGCGTTTTCTGCATCTGGAGCAGCAACAATGGGCGATCTTGCCAAGAAGTTACTTCAGATGGCAGATAATCTTCCGGATGAGGACCCTAAGTTTGATGAAATGATGACTGTCATCCGTGAAAAGCAAGCACAAGAGAACAATAAGATCATTTTATTCAGTACGTTCCGGTATACACTGGCGTATTTGAAAAAGAAGCTGCAGGCAAGTGGCCTTCGAGTTGAACAGGTGGATGGAAGTGTAAAGGATACAGATCGTCAGGAATTAAGGCGGCGGTTTGAGCTCCCAAAAACTGATAAGGATGCAATCGACATTCTTTTGTTTACAGAGGTTGGTTCAGAAGGTCTGGATTATCAGTTCTGTGACATGATGATCAACTACGATCTTCCTTGGAATCCTATGAGAATCGAACAGAGGATCGGACGTATCGATCGAAGAGGTCAGAAGAGTGAAGCTGTAAGCATCTATAACATGGTTACTAATGATAATACCGTGGATGCAGATATTTATTACCGCTGCCTTCTTCGTATAGGCGTCTTCGAGAAGAGTATCGGTGAATGTGAGGAAATCCTCGGTGATATTGCTACGCAGATCGACCAGATTGCCGTCAATTCTACTCTGACGGAAGAAGAACGAAAAATGAAGCTTGAACAAATGGCCGATAATGAAGTCCGTAGGATTCAGGAAATGGATCGGCTAGAAGAGGAAGAGCAGGAATTTTTCGGATTCAACCTGTCAGAATATATGACAAATCAGGAAATTCATGAGGCCGAGAATCCTTGGCTTACACAAAGAAATATCCTGATTATGGTCGAACAGTACTTAAATGCAAGGTTGGGGAAAGGAAATTATATTGTTGGTGAAGGTGACATCAAGCAGCTGCGTTTGTCTGCAGATGCAAGGCATGAATTGAGAGAAGATTTCCGTAAGCTTCCAGCAGGAAGAAGTGCGGTACGTCAAAGCTGGGATGTATATCTTAAAGGGACGGCTCCTCTGCATCGAATTACTTTTGATTCCGAGGCAGCGGAAGAAGACAGAGAGACTTTCTTTATTACACCAATGCATCCTCTGGCGAAGCAGGCAGCGGCATATTACAAATCGAATGAACAGGCATATATTCGGCTTCAGTATGCTGATGATGATCTGCCGGGAGGCTCCTATCATTTTTCTGTATATGCATGGAGTTATGTAGGTTTAAATCCTCATTTCCGCCTGGTTGTAGTTTGTGATGATGATGTTATTGCATCTGAAATACCAGATATACTACAGGAAGCGCAGAGTATGGCGCCTGCAGTGAAAATGGATCCTGCAGATTGGGATCCTTTGGAAGCAAAGCAGGTATCTTTGTGGCAGAAGGAGAAAGCTAATGAGGTAAAAGAGGCTGAAAGTACATCAGCCTTCAAGATTGAAAGCCTTACCAATAATTTCAATAACAGGAAGAGATCATTGGTTCAGAAAATTCTTGATACACAAAGTGACAGCATACGGAGAATGTATAACAGCGAGCTGGAAACTGCCCAGCAGAATTATAGTGAAAAAATAGACGAAATTAAGAAACAGGTGGCCCAGACGGATATCCACACTACTTTGATTGCGAATGGTATTCTTGAAGTCATTTAATTTATCAAGGGGGGGGCGGAGAAATGGCAAATAGTACAATGGCGGATGAAGTCCGGCAGAGACAAGATAAAGACGGTATGCTCCGACGAGCATTGGAAAGAATTATCCAGCTTTATACGGATAAGTCACACTTTGTGTATGAGCTTCTGCAAAATGCTGAAGACGCAGGAGCCAGTCAGATAAAATTTAAGCAGTATCAAGATCGCCTTGAGGTCCTGCATGACGGACATCCGTTCTCATTAGCCAATCTGCAGGGCCTTTGCGATATAGGAAAATCAGACAAGATCGGTGATTTGAACCAGATCGGTGAGTTCGGTGTCGGCTTCAAGTCGGTCTTCGGAATCTGTGAAACTGTCAGGCTTTACAGTCATCCACGTGCTGGTCAGGAGAAAGAATATAGAAGATTTGCCGTTGAAGTACGTGATTTTACGAATCCTGTTGACATCCAGGATGAGGAAATTGACCCGGGGTATACAACGAGATTCGTATTTCCATATAGTGTAGGATATACATTTTCAGGATTCCAGACTGTCGAAAAACTTAATGAGGTACTTTCAAATCGTCTTAGGCATCTTGGAATTACGACTCTCCTTTTCATGAAGAATCTACAGGCGATTGATTATGAGATCCATCTGCCCGGGATGACCACATCTGGAGCTTATATGTTGGATAAGCATCAGATCAATGATCACTGTGCGCTCGTTTCCGCTATAGGAGAGACAAATAAATCGCAGGAAGAGAAAAAGGGGAAAAAGGGACAAGAGGAACAGATCCAGTATTTGGTATTCTCCAGACCGGTGGCAGATATCCAGATGGGCCGCACGATTGATATTGCGTTTACAGTTAGCGTGAATGAAAATGGTGAATACAATTTCCGTAGATCCAAGTACCCGTATATTTCAGTTTATTTCCCTACGGAAACAGAAAGCAAGTTGAATTTCATTGTACAAGGACCTTATCGTACAACACCTAACCGAAGCAGTGTGCCGGCTGATGATAAAGATAACATTTCTCTGGCAAAGCAGACTGCAAAATTGATGCAGGATAGTGTCAGGGAGCTTCGTGATGCAGGTAAATTGAATATTTCGCTTTTAAATATTCTCCCGTTTGATGAAGAAGCCTTCGAAAGCTCACCACTTTTTGAGTGTATGTATGAGACAACACGGAACATGATGAGAAATGAGCGCTTCCTGATCTGCCGGGATGGATCGTATGCGGCTCCACGATGGGTAAAGATTGCCAGAGGTGATAAGTTCGCTGAAGTATTCTCTGATGATTTGATTTCAGAATTGTTGCATGATGGGAAACAGTATCATTGGCTCCCAACATTCTTAACTGAGACCAATAAGCAATATAAAGGGCTATATGATTTCTTGACGAATGAACTTGAAATTGAAGTTATGCGTCCGGAAAATATGCGAAACTATTTTAACCAGAATCCTGAGTTCCTGAGAAAGCGCAGTGATGACTGGCTGGTTGAAATGTATTCAATGTATGAAAATGTCGGGGCAGCATTTTCAAAGCAGAAGGGCGGATCCAACATGCTTACTGCCCGCTTTATTAAGACATCAACCGGAGATTTTGTGGCTCCTTATCGTAAGAGTGACTCAAAAGAAGCATATTCTTACGGTTACCTGTATAACGGTTATGAGAATGCAACATATCTTCCAAACGTCTTTTTACCGACCAAGAACTCGTCTCAGATGGAAGATATCCCGTTTGTGGATGACGCCATATATCACAGATGTGAGCATTTCTTTAAGGAGATCCTTTCTCTTCAGAAGCCGAATGAATATGAGTTTTTCATTAGGGATTTTAAGAAAAGGTATTCCTCTGGATTCAATTTTACAGACCAGCAACATATCACTGACGTTAAGCATCTACTAAAATATAGGTCTAACGAAGACTATCAAGATGAAGTTGATAACCTGATCGAGCAGTATCTTGTTTTGCGCTGCAATAAGAATGGCAAGCGGGTCTATATTAATCCGCATAAGGAAAAGGTCCTGTTTGCAGTTACCGATGATGGTATGAGTCTGGAATACTACTTCCAAAATATTGCAACGTATGCATTTATTGATGCTGATTTTTATGAGCAGGATGACATTGATGCAGATAAACTTCGGCTGCTTGGTGTGACAGATGATATTTCCGTTGGGAGAGGTCGCACTAATGGTGAATATTATACTGGTAATCCGGGAAGACAGCCAGAGTGGAATACATATGGCGGGTTCTTGTGGAAACTGAGCCTTTTGAATTTGGATGATGTGCTTGAATATATTAGCAAACATCCTGGAAGGCCGGATTCAATGGCAAAATCCAGTTTTATTTTTAAGTTCCTCCAGAAGAATGAAGCTCATCTGATGGGAACAGTGTATGTCGGTGGGAGTACACCGAATCTGAATAATGCATTTTCAGATATTGTTCAGACACTCCGTTATGATAAGAAAAGCTATCGCTACTATGGATCCGAGTGGAATGGCAAGTGGCTGTATACGGAATCTCGTGATCTAGTTTCTCAAATGGAGATTTCCAAGCGAGACCTGAATGAACAGCTTTATGGAGAAGTTCGGTATGATTCGTCTCTCTATGACATCCTTGGGTTCTCAAAAAATGAAGCTGATAAGCTTGAAGAGGCAGCAAAAGACTATGATCGTATTCCTGAAGAAAAAAGAGATCAATATTTTGAAATAGAGTTCCAAAGACGATTTGGTATTCCGGTTTCAGAGGGTGAAGAAATTCTGGAGGGGAAGACACCAAGCAAGGGAACGAAAACACCGATAGTTGAAGAAGGTTTTGAATTTCCTTCATCAAAAGTCAAGAACTGGGACTCTTTACGAAAGCATGTCGCGGAAGTCCTTTGTTTTGCAAGTCCAGTAAAGTATGAATATAAGGTCAGAAGCATTCGTGTGAGTAAGCCGGCAAGTGAAGTGCAGGCTTATTTAAAGAACATGTACAAGATAGATGGCAAGTACAAGTATGCCTGCCAGATGTGTCATGATGCATTTTCAAATGTGGAAATGTGCCAGATAGCAAATAATCCGGAACTTGAGCTTGATGCTATGAATCTCTGTCTCTGTCCAAGCTGTGCAGCAGAGTATAAAAAGATGCGGGCAGATCAAGATGAGTTGGATTATTTTCTTGAGTCTATCATGGAGCTTGAAGATAACGAAATCAATTCAGAGGATCCGGTTAAGATTGACTTTGATGGAGAATCCATCTGGTTCACTCAGTCTCATATAGCTGAGATTAAAGAGCTAATGGAACTCCAAGAAGAAGCGGACAACTATCATGGTCCAGTTGACAGGGCATCTGAACCTAAACCGGAGCCTGGTAATGAATCACATCATGAAAATGCAGGTGATTCGGGTCAGACAAAACCAGATGCGGATGAAGAAGTCATCAAATCAGGTACAGACGTTTACAAAGAATATATCGGAAAAAGAATTTTCCATAAAGGTTATAAAGCCTACGGAACTGTAACCAGCTGCAATGGAAAGTATATTAAGGTGCGTTTCGAAAACGGGAAAGATCGAGGAAGAGATCTTGCTGGTTTAGAAAAGGCGTTTTCTCTTGAAGTGCTGTTGGATAAAAAGTTACTTCAGCTTGTATAGAAAGTAGGGAAGTATTTTGGCTCAACATATATCAATTAGGGTGCCATGGCATGATCACGGGTGGGACGGCACTGTTTGCCAGGATCCAATGGCGAATAATGCTTGTCTGCGTCTGAAGAATATCTATGAAAATCGAGATGATAAGGCAGAAGCAGCAATTTGTGGTCAGTGTATGGCTGAAAATGCAGAAGCTTTAAGCTGCATAAGTGAAGGTGCCTGTTTTATGGCTCCGGATGAAATCATGAAAACAACAATTCATCCGTATAAAAAAAGCAATCCAAAGACACATGGTCACTTTCTGCCTACTGAGGTTACCTATCCTGCCTATAGCTTTCCTGCAAGACCATTTGCCTGGTTAATGCGCGAAAATATAGAAAAAATAAAGGACGAATACAATATTGACTATGATCCCGATCGGGAACCAAGACTGTCATTTCAGACTGCCTGGGTGCAGGATGCGGAGAACCAGAGGGCAATTTTCAAACGCTTCTATGAGGATGTAAAAAAGGATGAATCTCTTTGTATAGCATATGCAAAGCAGGTTCCTTTTGTCGAAGATACAAGAAGAGTCATTATCGGTATCGGTCATGTCAAAAGAGTTGTACCTGCGGTTGAGCACGAGCACACGGATGCAGGCACGCTTCGGTCAATGGTATGGGAAACGATGATTTGTCATTCCATCAGGAATGATCATCAAGACGGATTTATTATTCCGTATCAGCAGATGATGGAGTATGCGGAAAAGCATCCTGATTTTGATATGAATTCCATCACTGTTTTTGCACCGGATGATGCTTTTGAGGAATTCTCTTATGCAACAGAGCATGTGAGTTACGATGCGGTTATTGATGTCCTGCAATCCTGTATTAAATCTTTCGAGATCATTAATGATTGTCTGGATGAAGATTATTCTAATGTTTTAGATTGGCTGAATGTTCAGCTTTCAAAGGTTTGGGAGGACAGAGGGGCATTCCCAGGTCTCGGACCTATGCTTTGTGCCTTGGAAATTCCACAAGGAGTTCTGATTTCCAAACAGCTTCAGGAGAAAATGGAAGAAGATGATGATATCTGGGAATGTGTAGATACATTGATCAAAAATCCTTCCAAGTATCTGGATCCGTTGTTGGCAAGTGCAATTACGCCTATTGTACAAAAGACGTGGAAAAGCTTGTCTGAAGAAAGACTGGAACTTTTTAAATTACTTTCAAGATTTTCTCTGTCTATTGATCAGGCGAAAATATTATTCAGCGAGAATGAACGGGAAAAACACGATATTCACTGCAGTGACAGAGACATTATTGAAAATCCGTATATTGTATATGAACAGACCCGATTAAAACAGGATGATTTGTGTATTTCTGTAAAAAAGGTGGATCGAGCTGTCTTCCCAGTTCCTTCAATACTTGAGCGGTATCCACTTAGTGTGCCTACTGCGCTGACATCGGATAATGACGAAAGGCGTGTTCGAGCTATTGCGGTTTCTGTGCTAGAGCAGGAAGCTGCTTCCGGAAATACGATTCTCCCATGTAATTTGTTAGTCGATAAAATCCAAGAGACTGTTCTTGATCCAGCATGTAAGGTTACATCGGATATCATGAAGGCTGTCGATTCATTTCTGAGGAAGGAAATTATTCGTCGGGAGATGAAAGACGGTACCGAGTATTACAAGCTTGTTCGTCTAAATGAATTTGATGAAATTATTGAAAAGCGGGTTCGTAAACGATTAAAAGCTCAGCCAATTGCTATTGAAGCCAATTGGCGGAAAATGATCGACGATAAGTTTGACAGCGAGGAGAACCCGAAAGAAGCTCTTGATGAAGACGAGGAAAGAGCAAGACAGGAAAAAGCAGCTATTTTGAAAGTGCTGGCAGAGTCCAGGATAGGAGTTCTGATCGGTGACGCTGGTACCGGTAAGACAACGGTTCTCTCTGTTTTGTGCAGTCATCCGGATATTAAGGCAGGTGGTGTTTTGCTCCTGGCACCTACTGGAAAGGCTACTGTTCGTCTTTTGGACAGCATGGGTAAAGAGGGACAGGAACTTACTGCATTAAATGTGGCCCAGTTTTTGGTTCGTAGTAAAAGGTTTGATTGGAATGATAAACGCTATAGGCTGGCTGAATATGATTATCGGGATGTTCCGGAAACAGCGATAATTGATGAAGCTTCAATGCTTACAGAGGAAATGTTTGGTGCGCTGATGCAGGCTTTACAGCATGCAAAGAGAATTATTTTCGTTGGCGATCCTAATCAGCTCCCGCCAATTGGCGCTGGTAGACCCTTTGTCGATCTTGTAGATCTTTTACGACTAGATTTAAGGCCAGGTGTATTTCCGAAAGTATGCAAATGCTATGGAGAATTGACGGTAAATAGGAGACAAAGTTCTGGAAGTGAGAGGCTTGATGTAGAGCTCTCCAAAATTTTTACAAACGCAGAAAATATTCCCGATGATAATGTATTAGTGGAAATTGAGAAGGGAAGTAATACAAATATCTGCTTCGAACAGTGGACATCCAAAGAGGAGCTTGAAGAAAAACTTCTTCGGACAATGGCCTCTGAAATAGGGATGAACGGTATTGATGATCAAGAAGGATTTGATCTTGCGCTAGGCGGAGTAAAAGGTGATTACGGCATGTTCTTTAGCAAGGGATGTGCTGCGGCAGCAGATCATTGGCAGATTTTAGCTCCTGTTCGCAATATGCCGCAGGGTGTAATGAACATCAACCGGCTGATACATCTTAAATACCGAGAGAAGTTATTGAAGACTGCAAAATACTATGGAAGATATAAGAGAATTCCCAAAGCGCTTGGACCTGAAAATATTGTTTATGGAGATAAGGTTATCAATGTAATCAATAACTCTAGGGATGCGTGGCCGAATTCAGGAAGAAATTATATTGCCAATGGTGAAATTGGCATTGCTTGTGATTCTTATTCGAGTAAGAAGCCCAATGATTATCTGCATGTGGAATTTTCTTCTCAACAAGGCTACCTGTATTCTTATACTAAAAATGACTTCAAGGATGAAACTGGTGAAGCTGCTTTGGAACTTGCATATGCTCTGACTGTACATAAAGCCCAGGGAAGCCAGTTTGATACTGTAATCCTTGTACTGGCTGAGCCTTGTCGGATTATTTCAAGAGAAATGCTTTATACAGCGCTGACAAGGCAGGTGGGAAAAATTATTATTCTCTACAACGAGGAGCCCTATCATCTTCTGAAGTATGCCTCTGAAAAAGAATCCGACATCGCTAGAAGATTCACGGATTTGTTCGCAAATGTATTTCATGATGGCGACAAGGACATGCGCCCACAAATTGTACAGGTGGGTGATGACTTCTTTGAAGACAGACTTGTTCACAGGACAGCGAATGGAGAGCTTGTTCGGTCAAAATCAGAGGTGATCATAGCTAATGCCTTATATTACCATCACATCAACCTTAGATGAGTTAAAAAGTAGAACTACACTCATCTGACAACAACTATATATGC
>JBJEMO010000172.1:0-48098 GCA_051879715.1 Bilifractor sp. | reverse complement strand
GAATTAAACGGGATCGGTGAGCCGGTTATCTTTCTTGGGGACGGAGTCCCGCCCTATCTGGACAGGATCCGTACGCTTATCAAAGTTCCCTTCACGGTGGCTCCGCCTCATCTGAACCGTCAGAGAGCGGGTGCGGTTGGTGCTCTCGGAGAGATATATTTTGCGCAGGGTAAGACTGTTTCTGCGGATGCGCACAGGCCGGAGTATCTCAGAGCGTCACAGGCAGAACGTGAGAAGATGGAGAAGGGTGTTCCGGTTGGCGAAATCGAGAAGAATTCAGAAGTCCTCAGGCCCAGGAATGTGACGGTACGCTAATGTATGAACAGTGAGGACTTTGAGATGAGCGATGATTCCCTGAGAATACGGAAGATGACTGCCGTGGATCTCCCGGAGGTTGCACGGATTGAGGCTGAGAATTTTTCAAGACCGTGGACGGAAGAGGATTTTGCTGCATTCCTTTCCAGGGACGATGCTGATTTTCTGGTGGCCGATCTGGCGGGACAGGTAATCGGTTATATTGGAGAATATGGTATTCCGGATGAGGGTGATATTACGAATGTGTCTGTCGATCGGAAGTTCCGTAACCTTGGAGTCGGAGGCAGACTGGTTTCAGTGCTGATTCATTCTGCAGAGGCACGTGGAATTTTCAGGATTTTCCTGGAGGTGCGTGAGAGTAATGCTGCCGCGATACACGTGTACGAGAAGGCAGGCTTTTATCGCACCGGCATCAGAAAAAAATATTACAGTGCACCTGTGGAAGATGCCGTATTGATGATGCGTGGACCGTCTGAACTGTAACACGGAATAAACAACAACAGCAGTAACCACAGCATAAGCAACAAGAATGGCAACACAAAGAAATAGAAAAGTAAATCGATCAGTAATATAAAAAATAATTAGTGCTTGGGAGGATCATTATGTTTACTTCGACCTTTGACTGGTTTCTTGCGGGCGTCTTTTTCCTTTTGGCGATCGTGTTCTTTGCAGGGAAGGGACAGGGTATCCTGGACGCATTCAGTGGAAAGTACAGAGAAAAGAAGAAGCTCAGTCCGGAGAACCAGCTCCGGTATCAGAGAGCGGTTGGCATTTTTCTGATTGTGCTTTCTGCGGTTGAGGTTTTTATGGCATTGCTTGAGAATCAGATTATGGGTATTATATCCATCGTTGTCACGGTTGTAGATCTGATTGCAATTATTACCTATGTCAGAAAACTTTATGATTAAGTGAAATGAATTCAAGAAGCATGACTTTGGGAATTTTTTTATTTCTTGACATTTGCCAGAGCTGTGCTTATAATCAGTTCAAACCTTTGAGGAAGAGTAGTAGTTCCTTATGAAGCGGTTCAGAGAGCTGCAGGTGGTGGGATTGCAGCCGTGGATGTGGAATGAATGGACTTCTGAGGGCGGTCTGAGTGGCAGGTTTATGTCAGGTAGGAACCGACGGGAACCCATCCGTTATCAATCGGGAGCACATGCAGGTGTGTGAAATGAGTGAGTATCCGTGACCGGAATACTAATCTGGGTGGTATCGCAGGAGAATTTTCAGCTCTTGTCCCAAGAATGGGGCAGGAGCTTTTTTATGCACGCGCATGTGGGTGATTCTTTTATCAGCAGGCAGCCGGAGAAAGAAAAATCAGAAAATGCCGGGAACTGAGGTTCTGGCGGGAGAAGCTGCTATGAGGCTGATGTTCAGATGAAAGAAATCAGGGAACAATAAAAGATGTAATAACGGCAACAAGAAGACGGAGAAAAATCAGGAGAGGAGAACAGCAATATGAAAAACACAGTTTTGAAGAAAATTGCAGCGATCGCAGTAACCGGTATGATGACCGTTTCCCTGGCTGCATGTGGCAGCGGAACAGCATCCACAGACAATGGGGCGTCGACATCTGCTTCATCCGGAGCAGCAGCATCTTCCACATCTGGAGAGGCTGCTTCCGCCAGCACAGCAGCGACTTCAGCATCGGCAGCGGTATCCGGAGGATCATCATCCACTGCATCCGGGAAGACCTATAAGGTAGGTATTGTGCAGTATGTTGATGATGCTTCCCTGAACCAGATTGAGTCAAATATTGAATCTGAGCTGGATGCGAAGGGAAAAGAGCTGGGTGTCACCTTTGATTATGCGGATTACACCTATAACGGGCAGGCGGATGGAACGGTTCTGCAGCAGATTGCTTCTGAACTGATCGCTGATAAAGTGGATGTCATTGTTCCGATCGCCACACCTACTGCGCAGATCATGCAGACTGCCACAAAGGATGATCCGATTCCGATTGTTTTTGCTGCCTGCTCGGATCCTGTTGGCGCAAACCTTGTAGCCAGTATGGATGCACCGGGTGCAAATATTACAGGTGCATCGGATGCACTCAATACAGAGGCAGTTATGAATCTGATGCTTGCACAGAATCCGGATCTTTCCTATGTAGGACTTCTGTATTCCAACAGTGAGGATTCCTCCACACAGCCCATTGCAGATGCCAAGGCATTCCTGGACAAAAAGGGAATCAAGTACATTGAGAAGACCGGAACGGATACGACAGGTATTACAGATGCGGCAAACGCGCTGATTGCGGAGGGCGTTGATGCCATCTTTACACCAACAGATAATACGGTTATGACAGCTGAACTGGCAATTTACAAAAAGCTTGCAGAGGCAGGTATCCCCCACTACTGCGGCGCGGACTCTTTCGCACTCAATGGAGCGTTTGTCGGATACGGAGTGGATTATGCAAATCTCGGATCTGCTACGGCGGATATGGTAGTGGATATTCTGGTGAATGGTGCGGATCCGGCAAAGACACCAGTGCAGACCTTTGATAACGGTATTGCAACCATCAACACTGACGTATGCCAGACACTGGGATATGACCTGGACAAGGTAGAGACTGCATTCAAGCCATACTGCACAAGCATTGAAGAGACAAAAACTGCAAAAGAGTTTTCAAACTGATACAATCCGGTCTTTGTGTGATAAAATGGAGCTGTCGCATGCAATCCGCGGCGGCTCCTTGTTTTGTCGGGATTGGGGTCAAAAGGTAAATGTATAAGAAATTGTCTTAAAATTCGAAACCGTGAGAAATTCAAGACAATTTCATGAGTATACATCTTTTGACATTGATAGCAATGAAGCAGTGTATTAAAGCAGGAGGATTTGACGTGTCGGGTTTTCTTACAATGGGGATTGTGCAGACAGCACTGGAACTGGGGCTGATCTATGCACTGGTGGCGCTGTCTCTGTTCATCAGTTTCAGCATCCTGAATATCTGTGATCTATCTACGGATGGCTGCTACACCCTGGGGTGTGCGGTCGGAGCGGTTGTGACGATAGCCGGGCATCCGATTCTGGCTATTTTTGCAGCCATGCTCGCGGGCGTCTGCTCGGGTTTTGTGACAGCAATTCTTCAGACAAAGTTTGGTGTACAGAGCATTCTGGCGGGTATTATCGTGAACACGGGACTGTATACGGTAAACCTTGCCGTCATGGGATTTTCCTCCAATTTGTCTATATTCGGATCGGCGACGGTTTTCGACCTTTTTAAATCCCTGAATGCATCCAAGGCATGGACGGACTGGAGCCCTCTGGTGCTGCTTCTCATTATTCTTTGTCTGGTTGTACTTGCCATTTACTGGTTCCTTGGCACGAGACTGGGACTTTCCATCAGGGCTACTGGTGACAGTCCGGCTATGGTACGGGCCTCTTCCATCAATCCGGCTTTCACGACGATTGTTGGTCTGTGTATTGCCAATTCCCTGACGGGAATGGCCGGATGCCTGATCGGGCAGTACAATGGAAACAGCGATATCAATCTGGGAACAGGAATGGTTACAGTTGCCCTTGCTTCTCTGATCATCGGTGAGATGTTCTTCAGAAACAGAGGCATGCTTCTGAGAATTATCGGCGTCATCATCGGTTCAGTGCTGTATCGCTTCGTGATGTCAGTTGCGCTGCGTCTGAAGATCCCGACAGAAGCCTTTAAGCTTGTGTCCGCTCTTATTGTAGCTATTGCACTTACGGCACCTCAGATCCGGAAGCTGATTGCACTGCATGCACAAAAGCGGGCCTCCATGAAGATGAGTCTGGATGAGGATGCAGAAGAGGAGGACCAGTAATGCTTCAGTTAAGAAATATCCGAAAAACATTTAATCCTGGTACGGTCAATGAGAAAAAAGCACTGAATGGTGTGAACCTTAAGCTGGAGGACGGGGATTTCGCCACCATTGTCGGTTCGAACGGTGCGGGAAAGTCTACGATGTTCAATGCGATTGCAGGAACCTTTTATCCGGATCGCGGACGCATTATTCTGGATGGAAGGGATATCACCTTTGTACCTGAATATCGCAGAAGCGTTTATATAGGAAGACTTTTTCAGGATCCGCTTATGGGAACGGCTCCGCATATGACCATTGAGGAAAATCTGGCAATTGCTTATTTGCGGGCATCCAGAAACCGGCACGCTGTTTTCAGCAGAATCAGCAGAAAGGAGAAGGAATTTTTCCGGGAGCAGCTTTCTCTTCTGAATATGGGGATGGAAGACCGGATGAAAAATCCGGTGGGAACCCTTTCCGGAGGGCAGCGACAGGCGCTGACCCTTCTTATGGCCACAATGGTCACGCCGAAGATCCTGCTTCTTGATGAACATACTGCTGCGCTGGATCCGGCTACGGCGGTAAAGGTGCTGGAGCTTACCCGGAAGATAGTGGCAGAACGGCATATCAGCTGTCTGATGGTGACACACAACATGAACCAGGCTCTGGAAATGGGTAACCGCACGCTGATGATGAGCGATGGCAGGATTGTTTTTGATGTTAAGGGCAGGGAACGCGATGGAATGACTGTGGATGACCTGCTTGAGAGATTTGCTCAGGGAACCGGTGAAAGTTTCAACAATGACCGGATTCTTCTCTCCACGGAAAACGGTAATTAAGAGGCGGAGGCTTCTGACATTCCATGTTTTTTTAAACGGTAATTGAGAGGCGGAGGCTTCTGACGTTCCATGTTTTTTTATGGGAGGTGAGACGCTGAAGCTTCTGTTGTTCCGGCATTACATTTTATCTGCAGATAAGATAAACCCCGTCAGCTGACGGGGCCTTTTATTTTCCGGAGATTTGTGCGTTTTGTGGAAAAAAAGATGCATGCAATGTTAAAATTTGGCTTAAGGTCAGGAGAATCTTATGCTAAAATTGCTAAGGAAGTGTGAATTTTTTCTGCGACTCTTTCGGATCAAGGGCTTCGGACAGCAGCCGGTTGAACAATTTATTCAGCCGGATAAACAGCAGAGTCCTGTTGAGCAGGCAGATACAGCATTGTACACGGAAGCAGGGTATTCCGGTACAGGAGGAGAAGAATGACAATTTACAACATATTCGCCCTTGTGGGCGGGCTGGCTTTTTTCCTGTTTGGCATGAATGTGATGTCCAATTACCTGGAAAAGATGGCGGGTGGACGGCTGGAAGGTATTCTGAAGAAGCTTACCGCGAATCCGATTGAAAGCCTGGCACTGGGAGCGATTATCACCATTGCGATTCAGTCCTCCTCGGCGTTAACGGTCATGCTGGTGGGCCTTGTTAACTCCGGCATTATGGAATTTGGTTCTACCGTTAATGTGATCATGGGATCGGATATCGGAACAACATTGACAGCATGGATTCTTTCCCTGAACGGTATTTCATCTGATAACGTCTTTGTTTCCATGCTGAAGCCACAGAATTTTTCACCGGTTGTGGCCATTATCGGCGTCTTCATGATCATGGGCTGCAAGGAACAGAAGAAGAAGGACATCGGTACCATCTTCTGCGGTTTTGCGGTTTTGATGTATGGTATGACACTTATGTCGGATTCGGTTTCTCCGCTGGCTGATATGCCCCAGTTCCAGAACATTCTGATTGCGTTTGACAATCCGATACTTGGCGTACTGATCGGGACCGCATTTACCGGTGTGATTCAGGCATCTGCGGCATCCATCGGTGTGCTGCAGGCACTCTCCCTGACGGGAAAGATCAGCTTTGGAATGGCGATTCCCATTGTCATGGGCGCTAATATTGGTACCTGTGTGACTGCCCTTCTGTCCAGCATCGGAGTGAGCAAAAAGGCCAAGAGAGTGCCTGCGCTGCATATTCTGATAAAGGTATTGGGCACAGTTATCTGGCTTGTACTGTATATTGTTCTCCGGTATATCGTAAAGCTGCCGCTGTTTGACAAGGTGATCAATTCTTTTCAGATTGCCGTATTCCACTCGATCTTCAATGTCGGAACGATTGCCATTCTCCTGCCCTTCTCCGGTAAGCTCGTAAAACTGGTGGAACGTATGGTGAAGGTGGATGAGACGGATGAGGTAGATATGAAGAAGTCCACACTTCTGGATGAAAGACTTCTTTTATCTCCCGGACTTGCAGTTGCACAATGTCGTGAGAAAACTGTTTCCATGGCAAAGCTGGCAAGGCAGTCTTTTTCTGATTCACTGAAGGTTTTTGAGCATTTTGACCAGAAGGAAGTGGACAGAATTATCCATATGGAGCAGGAGCTGGATTTTCTGGAGGATGAGCTGGATACCTATCTGGTACGACTGTCGGCCAAGGACATGACAGAGGCGGACAGTGATCAGATCAATGAAATGCTGCACAGCATCAATGATTTTGAGCGCATCGGAGACCATGCGATCAACATGACAAAACTCGCAGAACAGATGCATGCGCAGAAGCTGCGTTTTTCTGAACATGCCAGAACAGAGCTGGCCGTGCTTTCAGAAGCTCTGAATGAGATCCTGGACCTCACATTAGCTTCCTTTGAAAATGATGATCAGCAGCGGGCAAAGCTGGTTGAGCCTCTGGAGGAGGTAATTGACGATCTCACCAAAGAGATCAAGAACCGGCATATTGACCGCTTGCGCACGGGAGAATGCCGGGTTGAGCTGGGTATTATTCTGACAGATTATATCACGAACTGTGAGAGAGTTTCCGACCACTGTTCCAATGTAGGGGTCTGTATCATACAGACAAAAAATTCCAGCTTTGAAACCCATGGGTATCTGAATGAGGTGAAATATGGCGGGGAATCAGAATTTATCGATGAGTTTGATGGATTCCAGAATAAATACAGACTTCCGGCTGTTGAACCCCTGAAAAAGAAAAAGGTTAAAAAAGGCAAGGATAAGGAGACAAAAGAAGGAAAGGGAAACAAGGACACAAAAAGTGTCAGGACAGAGAAACCTGCCAGGGTAAAGACAAAGGATGGGAAGAACAAAGCCCAGAAGGATCCGCAAGGCAAATGATATATCATTGGAAAACCAGGGCTGCATCTATGAAGAGCAGAAAAAAGCTTCGACCATAGAAGAGATAGAGGCGTATAAAAGGTCTGTAACCTGTATAAAGCGCTTACGCTGACATTGTATAATGAAAGGCATGCGGTATGGATGTAAACGGTGCTGAAATCATAAGAGAGAGAATGACATTTACCGGGGATGTGCAGGGGGTTGGATTCCGGTACCGTGCGAAGTATGCTGCACGGGAGCTTGGTGTGACAGGCTGGGTGGAAAATGAATGGGACGGAACCGTTGTTATGGAAGCACAAGGTACAAGAGAGCAGCTGTATCGCCTCGTGCAGGACATCAGTAAGGGAACCTGGATCGATATCCGGCACATCAGCAGAAAGAAAATACCTGTTGAAGAGCACGAATATTATTTTGACGTAAAAGGGTATTGATCCTCTGTGCAGCAGGGTACATCTGCTGTGCATTGCAAATTTATCATAATACGCATTGCAATAATACATTATAGACAGATAAACCTGTGGATATAGACAAACCTGTGAAGTATGACGAATACTTTACAGGTTTTTTTATTTTGGCTTGTAATCTATTGTGCAATTAGATATAATTGGAAAATAGCGAAACGTTTAGCTCCAACAAAATGACGAAGAGAAACGTTTCGGATGATGAGTGAAGGAGGGAGAAAGCATGCCAGCAACGATCAAGGATATCCGGGCCGAAACCGGTCTTTCACTGGCAACGATTTCAAAATACCTCAATGGAGGAAATGTTCTTCCACGAAACAAGGAGAAGATTGACGAAGCAGTAAAGCGGCTGCATTATCACCCCAATGAAATCGCGAGGGGTCTGGTTACAAACCGCACAAAGACGATCGGTGTCATCGTGTATAATATTGCCAGCATTTTCAATGGGACACTTCTGAGCACGATTGGCAAGGAGCTTCGCAAAAGGGGATATGGAGTTCTGATTTGTGATTCTGCCGGAGACACGGAAATGGAGCACTCCAATCTGCTGTTTCTTCTTAATAAGAAGGTTGACGGTATTATTGTTGTCCCCACAGAACAGGATGCAGGCTTTCTGCAGCCTGCACGTGATGCAGGGTTACCTATGGTGATTGTGGACCGCATTCTGAGCGGAAATCATGAGGACAGTGTCACGATCAACAATAAGGAAGCGGCTGGGGAAGCTGTACAGACGCTGATTCATGCCGGGCACAAAAGAATCGCTATTATCTGTTCTGATAAAGTATATACAGGTGCGGAACGGATGCAGGGGTATCTGGGTGCCATGCGGGAAAATGGTCTTCCGGTCCTGAAAGAATATATCAGAACCGGTAACCAGACCGTGGACCATGGATATGAGAGCATGAGAGAGCTCCTTGCCTTGCCGGAACCTCCGACGGCAGTATTCATGGCAAACTACGATATCAATCTGGGTGTTCTGATGGCGGTAAATGAATCAAAATACAGATGTCCTGAGGATGTATCGCTGTTTGGCTTTGATGATCTGCTCCTTCCAAGAATTATCAGTCCCAAACTCTATGTGATGAAGCAGCCCATGGAAGAGATGGCCTCCAGGTGTGTAGAGCTTCTTCTGGAGCGGATTGACAGCAAGGAAGAATATGACCCAAGACATGTGGTGTTGAAGGCTTCTATGATGACGGGGGATTCCATTCGTAAAATATGACAAACAGATCAGAGTGATGTTCGTCAGAAAGCTGTATACGGCAGGGAAGTGCAGCAATCTTGTTTGTATGATTGTACAACAAACGATGAGAATTTATCGTCTGTATGGGCAAAAACTATTGACATTGTCTGTGAAGTAAGCCATAATAGGACACAGCGAAACGTTTCACCACGATGGACTTTTGGTGAAAACATACAAAACCAGAGAGCAATGCAGGTGCCGATAACTGCAGAATGCTCAAGGTTTTGGAGAAGCAAAAATTATGCATCGGGAGGGAAAAAATTGGAAAAGATCAAGCAAAACCCAATCGTCAAGAAAATCGGATTTAACAGAATCATACTGATTTGTGTATTGATTCTCATGTACGTAGTGTTCTGCATTGCCATTAAGGGATTCGCTGCGGCGGGCACCAAGCATCTGCTGAATACATTGAACTACGTATATTTTCTTGGCTTCTTGTCACTTGGCGTTACTTTCGTAATTGCAACAGGAGGTATCGATTTCTCAATCGGACCGGTTATGTTCTGCTGCGCGCTGGTTGGAGGCTATTGCCTGAATTCCTACAAAATGCCGCTGGTTGCAGATATCATCATCGCAATCCTTATCGGACTGGCATTCGGAATCTTTAACGGATACATGGTAGCTTACCAGAAGGTGCCTGCCTTCATCATTTCGATGGCATCCATGAACATAGCAAAGGGTGCGGCTGCCGTATTTACCAAGACACAGTCTCAGAGCTGGCCGCTGTCCACTGATCCGGTAAATGGATGGTTCCGTAATCTGATTTCTGTAAATGGTTTCCCTGTCGGACTTGTTATTTTTGCGATTGCTGCTGTTATCTGCGGCATTATTCTTTACAACACAAAGATGGGACGTTACATTCTCTGTCTTGGTTCCAATCGTGAAGCGGTAAGACTTTCCGGTGTCAATACCAAGAAGTGGGAGATGAGCGCTTATGTAATGTGCGGTCTCCTTACAGGTATTGCTTCCATCTTCTTTGTTGCGGCATACACCACCGTACAGCCGGGATATGGCGATCAGTACAACAACGAAGCCATTGCCGGATGCGTCATGGGAGGTACTTCCATGGTAGGCGGTCTTGCTTCCATCCTCGGAACTGTGATCGGCGTATTCATTATCTCGTTGCTGCAGGAAGGTATTCTTGCGTTCGGCCTTGGAAAGGATATCCAGCTGATTGTAACCGGTGTCATCGTAATTATTGCTGTATATGCCGATGTATCCGCGAGACGCAGAAAGAACTAATGGAAGGAGAAGAGAATGGGTGAAGTCATTTTAACAATGAAAGGTATCGACAAATCTTTTCCTGGCGTTCACGCACTGGATCATGTAGATCTTGAGGTCAGAGCCGGTGAAGTACATGCACTTATGGGAGAGAACGGTGCCGGTAAATCTACACTTATGAAAGTCCTTACCGGAATTTACAAGAAGGATTCCGGAACGATTACATACTTTGGCAAAGAGGTTGAATTCCACAATACAAGAGAAGCACAGGATGCCGGTATAGTTATCGTGCATCAGGAGCTGAACATGGTCGGAGACCTTACGGTTGCACAGAACATCTTCATCGGAAGAGAGCCGAAGAAGGGCATCCGGATCGATGACAAGAAGATGATTGAGGACTCCAAGAAGCTGTTTGAGCGTCTGAAGATCGATATCAATCCGAAGGAGAAGATGAAGAACCTGACAGTCGGCAAGCAGCAGATGTGCGAGATTGCCAAGGCAATTTCCCATGACTGCAAGCTGATCATCTTCGATGAGCCTTCAGCAGCCCTGACGGAGAAGGAGATCGATGATCTGTTCAAGATCATCCGTGATCTGCGTGCGCAGAACATGGGCATCATCTACATCTCTCACCGTATGGATGAGATCAAGGTTATTACAGACCGCGTAACAGTCATGCGGGATGGTGGATATGTAGGAACCCTGATCACGAAGGATTCCACAAAGGAAGATATCATCAACATGATGGTTGGCCGTGTCATTTATGAGGATCCGAAGACCCACAGCATGTGCCCGCCGGATGCGCCGGTTGTATTGAAGGTAGAGCATCTGAATGCCGGACATATGGTTCAGGATGTAAGCTTTGAATTACACAAGGGCGAGATCCTCGGCTTCTCCGGTCTGATGGGTGCAGGACGTACAGAGACTGCACGAGCAATTTTCGGCGCTGATCCGAAGCAGAGTGGAAAGATCTCGATTCTGGGCAAGGACGGACAGCTGCACGAGGTTACGATCAATAACCCGCAGGATGCTGTTAAGGCTGGTATCGGTTATCTGTCCGAGGACAGACGTCGTTTTGGTGTTGTCGTTCAGAAGTCTGTCACAGAGAACTCAACACTTGCGTGCCTTGACAATTATTTACATGGACCTTTCATTGACAAGGCCAAGGAGAAGAAGGACACAGAGCGTCTGATTGATGAACTTGCGACCAAGACGCCGAGTGCTGATCAGCTCGTCATGAACCTGTCCGGTGGTAACCAGCAGAAGGTCGTCATTGCAAAATGGCTGATCCGTGACAGTGATATCCTGATTTTCGATGAACCTACCAGAGGTATCGATGTAGGTGCAAAGAATGAGATCTATAAGTTAATGAACAAACTGGCATCAGAAGGCAAATCAATCATCATGATTTCTTCTGAAATGACTGAGATTCTCAGAATGAGTGACCGTATCGTGGTTATGTGTGAAGGCAAGAAGACCGGTGAAATCCGGATTGAGGAGGCTACACAGGAGAACATCATGGATAAGGCTACTCGGAATATCAATTGAGGAGGAGACGACAGACATGACGAAGAAGAAATCAATATTCAAAGATCAAAGATATATCGCATTACTGATTGCGATTCTGTTGATGGTCATCTATTTCATTTTCAGTAAGGAATTCCGCAAGTATTCTTCTATCCTTAGTATGCTTGACTTCTCTTACTACGATATGCTGATGGCCTTTGGTGTTACATTCCCGCTGATTACTGCAGGTGTAGACCTTTCAATAGGAACCGGTATGGTTTGCTACGCTCTGGTTGCCGGAACGCTGATCCGTAACAACAATATTCCGGTAGGCCTTGCATTACTGGTCTGCATTCTCCTTGGCTGCGCGATCGGACTGCTGAATGGTGTACTGATCGGTATTATGGGTCTTGCACCTTTCATCGCAACACTATCAACCTGTATGATTACCCGTGGTATCGGCTCTACCTGCCCAGCAACACCGTGGCCGACAACTTCTCAGCCGGGCGGATGGTTCCATTCTATCTTTAAGCTGACATTCGGATCAGGACGTGGGGCATTCAAGTTCCCGATCGGATTCGTCATTATGTTCATCCTGATGCTGGTCCTGGAGTTCGTACTGAATCATACAAAATTCGGACGTTACACGATCGCCATCGGATCCAACCGTGAAGCTACGGCTCTTTCCGGAATCAATGTAAAGTTCTATCACGTAATGGTTTATGTAGTCTGCGGATTCTTCACAGGACTTGCAGCAATTGCTTACGCTGCAGTTACACCTACTGTACAGCCTGGTACCGGTGCCGGTCTTGAAATGGATGCCATCGGCGGTGTATTCGTAGGTGGTGTATCAGCTACCGGTGGTTATGGATCTATGATCGGTACCTTCATCGGTGTTATGATCATCTGCCTTCTGAAGACCGGTCTTCCATATATCGGACTTCAGGCAAACTGGCAGCAGATCATCACAGGTGTAGTTCTGATTGTTGCTGTATTGATTGATATCATCAAGAAGCGCCGCGCAGCTGTTCTCTGATTGTGCATGGTTATTGTTTGACGCTGTAAAGATGAGCGGTATCTGACGGTTTAGGACCTTTGACAAACTGTAAACAGCATAAAAACAACGTAAACTGTAAGAAAACAACAAAAATACGATACATAATTTGTGAAGAATTTTGTCCATAGTTTGTTCAAAAAATGTTTACAGTTTGTTCAAAAAATGCTATATTGGGTTTGTGATTTCCGGGAAGGACATTCCCGGAATGCAAATAAATACAAAAACTATTAAATGTATTTAAAGGAGGAAAAACATGAAACGTAGAGTCGTAGCAACATTAATGAGCGCAGCAATGGTAGCAACGCTTCTTGCAGGCTGCGGATCATCCAGCACCACATCCACATCCGCAAGCAATTCTTCTTCATCCAGTGCTTCCAGCACATCCAGCACATCCAGCACAGCTGCAGCTTCTTCCAGCAGCAGCACAGCAGCAGCTTCCAGCAGCTCTTCCAAAGAGAGCGTCAGCACAACATCTACACCGGCTGCTTCTTCCAGCAGCGCTTCTGGTGACAGCACTGATGCAACTGCACAGTTCGATGGACTGAAAGCAAAAGAAGCTTACAACTTCCCGATGCTGGTTAAATCCTTCCAGTCCACATACTGGGATGCAGCTCAGCAGGGAATGAAGAAGGCTGCTGATGAGCTCGGTGTTACTTATGACTGCCAGGGACCGAACTCCGAGTCCGATATCGCTGACCAGGTTAACATGCTGAACAGTGCAATTTCTTCCAAGCCTGTTGGTATTGGTCTTGCAGCCTGCGATACAACATCCGTTCTGGATTCTCTGAAGACCTGTGCATCTGAAGGAATTCCGGTTGTAGCATTCGATACCGGTGTTGCTGATGCTCCGGATGGATCTATCGTCTGCACAGTTGCTACAGACAACGCTCAGGCAGGTGCCGTAGCAGCAGACAATATGTACGATGCAATCAAGGACGAGATCAAGAAGGCTGACAAGCAGGTTCGTATCGGTGAAGTTAACCAGGATGCAACCGCTCTGAACATTCAGCAGCGTGGTCTTGGATTCATCAATGAGATGATCAAGCTGATCCAGGCTGATGGCAAGACTGTTTCCGTAGAAGGCAACGAGTTCTATACAAACGCAGCAGAAGGTGCTGACACTGGTGACACAGATGTCGTTATCGAAGTTGCAGTTCCTGCTCAGACAACTGTAGAGCTTTGCTCCACAGAGGCTCAGACAATCCTTTCCAAGGATGACACAATCGCTATCTTTGGTTCCAACCAGACCGCAGCAGAAGGTGTTCTTGCAGCTGATGCTAACCTTTCCGTTCTTGGATCTGATGTTTCCAACGGCGACGTAATCGGTGTTGGTTTTGATGCTGGTTCTACCATCAAGGCAGCTGTTCAGAGCGGACAGCTCTACGGTGCAGTTACACAGTCTCCTCTGATGATGGGATATTACGCAATCTATGCTCTGACCGCTGCTGCTAACGGACAGGAGCTTCAGGATGTTCCGACAGCAGGTTACTGGTACAACGCAGACAACATCAACGATGATGAGATCGCTCCGAACCTGTACGACTAATCTGTCAGGTACAGTAAAGAAATTTAATATGTCATTGCGAACAGTATTTCTCTGATCGCAGTACATGCAGGGAGTGCGGCCCATGGGCTGCACTCCTTTTTGCTTGCTGGTAAACAATGTCGAAATAGCTATATTCAGTTAAGTTTTTGCTTCAGTTGATTGAATCGGATAATTCTGCTAGACTGCAATAAGCAGCCTGCAGATATTATTATTTTTTTTGGAGGAAGATCGATGTCAGAGATTCAGTCCAGAGGCAGTCAGGTGTTTGACCTGAACTCCCTTCGTGAGGAGAAACAGAATAAACAGCCGGAAGGGCCTGTGTGTACATATACGATTTTTGAAGAAGATACAGATCTTGCGGATGCGGCTCATCCGTTTATCATTCTGAAACAGCCAAAAAAGGGCAGATTGGTGCATCATGTAAACGGAAGCTTTATGAATCCGGCAAGGAGAACGGGTTTTACATATAAGACAGAGTCCGGACCGGAATATACGGATGTCTGGAAAATCGATCACAGATTCGTACAGCTGTTAAAGTGGCTTGGAGAGAATCAGGTGCCACTGCGCCTCTCCGGAAGTCCGTCCGGAGAGGGGTTTGGCATTTATAAGATGCATGCTGTCAATTACTCCGGGAAAATTTCCGAGAGCACAGATGCTTTCCTTCAGCTCACGATCGGCCGCATTCTGTCCGGCAGGCTTCAGGAGGAGTCAGAGGAGGAAGAGGACCATGAGGAAGAGGAGGAAGTGCGTCTGACGGATATATCCAGCATGACGGATTTTCTTGCCTGTGCCGGAGGCGTTCTTCCGGTCAATATCAGAAAATGGGCCCAGAGGAACCTGATGCTGATACGTACGAATACAATCAGCCAGGATGAGAGGCGGCATGCACAGAGGGCACTGTCCATGATGCTCAATATTCAGTGGAGAGGATCTTACTTTGCCTCTATTGATCCGGTTCGGGCACGTCAGATTCTGGATGAGGAGCTTTATGGTCTGGAGGGCGTCAAACAGAGAATCATTGAAACCATTATTCAGATCAACAGGACCCATACACTTCCTGCCTACGGCCTGCTGCTGGCCGGGCCTGCCGGCGTAGGCAAGTCTCAGCTGGCGTATGCTGTGGCCAGGATTCTGAAGCTTCCCTGGGCAGCGCTGGATATGAGTGCCATTACAGATCCGGAGGCACTTACCGGAAGTCCCAGAGTTTATGCCAATGCAAAACCCGGATTGATTATGGAGGCTTTCTCCAGAGCGGGATCGGATAATCTGGTTTTTATTATCAACGAGCTGGACAAAGCGGATCAGGGCAATGACAATGCAAATCCGGCAGATGCACTGCTGACGCTTCTGGATAATCTGGGGTATACAGACAACTACATTGAATGCATGATTCCAACAGGTGGCGTGTATCCGATTGCAACCGCCAATGACAAGAGCAGGATCAGTGCACCGCTGATGAGCAGGTTTGCAGTCATTGATATTCCGGATTACACACCGGAGGAAAAGAAATATATCTTCTCAAAATTCTCACTGCCAAAGATCCGGAAGAGAATGGGTATGCGGCCTGAAGAATGTGTGATTCCGGATGAGGCAGTGGATGTTATTGTACAGAAATATGCTGCGCTTCCCGGATGCCGTGACCTGGAGCAGGCAGCAGAGCATCTGGCAGCGAATGCTTTATACAGAATTGAGACAGAGCACCTGGATGGGGTGACCTTTACGCCGGAAATGATCAGGCAAATTCTTGGCTAGATTATCAAGCAGATTGAGTGGTGACAATTCAGGGAGCATGGTATATAATCAGACACGTCAAAAACATATAAAGCAGATCGCTGGTGGCGATCTTAGCAAAGGAGAGATGTTATTATGGAAAAAGAGGAATTTTTAGCTGTCTATCGTCATTCACTCGCGCATATCCTTGCGAAGGCTGTCATTGAACTCTTCGGTAAAGAGAATGTACAGTATGCCATCGGGCCGCAGATTGAGAACGGTCTTTATTATGACTTCGTGCTTCCAAGGACATTGAACAACGATGATTACAAGACCATCGAGGACAAGATGCACGAGATCATCCGCAGGAAAGAGCCCTGGACAAGAAAGGTTGTTTCCAAGCAGGAGGCCCTTTCCGTTTTCAAAGATCAGAAATTCAAGACTGAGCTGATTGAGGACCTTCCGGATGACGAGACCATTACCCTTTATTATACAGGTGATGATTATGTGGATCTTTGCAGAGGGCCGCATGTAGATAACTCACAGGAGCTTATGAATGTTGCCTTCGAGGTGCGTTCCATTTCCGGTGCGTACTGGAGAGGGGATGAGAAGCGTGATCAGCTGCAGAGAATTTATGTAACTGCTTTCCCGGACAAGCAGCAGCTCAAGGAGTACAAGAAGCTGCTCCGTGAGGCGGCAGAGCGTGATCACAAGAAGCTGGGACCGCAGCTGGAGCTGTTTATGTTTGATGAGTCAGCGCCTGGAATGCCTTACTGGCTGCCGCGTGGCTGGAAGGTGTTCAATGCACTCCTTGACTTCTGGAGAGGCATCCATGAAGAGCATGGATACCAGGAGATTTCAGGACCGGTCCTGAGCAACTCCAAGCTCTGGCAGACCTCCGGTCACTGGGGCCATTATAAAGAGAACATGTTCATCATTCCCGGTGAGAAGGAGGATGAGAGCGACTACTATGCCTGCAAGCCGATGAACTGCCCGAATGCGATTCTGGTGTACAAGAAGCACCTTCGCTCCTACAGAGATCTTCCATTCCGGATCAATCAGGTAGATGTCATCCACAGAAAGGAAAAGTCCGGAGAGCTGAACGGTCTGTTCCGTGTACAGATGTTCCGTCAGGATGATGCGCATATCCTGGTTTCAGAGGATCAGATCGCATCAGAGATCAAGGATATCATGAGCATTGCAACACAGATCTACGGTACCTTCGGCCTTACATATAAGGCAGAGCTTTCCACCAGACCGGATGATTATATGGGTGATATCAAGGTCTGGGATAAGGCAGAGAAGGATCTGAAGGAGATTCTGGATGACGTATACGGTCCGGGAAACTACGAAATCAATGAGGGTGATGGCGCATTCTATGGCCCGAAGATCGATCTGAAGATGAAGGACGCACTTGGCAGGGAGTGGCAGATGGGAACCATTCAGCTGGATTTCCAGCTTCCGCTGAATTTTGATATGAAGTATGCGGCTCAGGATGGATCGGTGAAGCAGCCGGTTATGATTCATCGTGCGATCTTCGGCTCCATGGAGCGCTTTATCGGTATTCTGATTGAAAACTACAAGGGAGCATTCCCGTTCTGGCTCAGCCCCTATCAGGTGGCCGTTGTTCCGATTCGTCCGGAGCACAATGAGTATGCGAAGAAGGTTGTGAAGGCCCTCAAGGATGCGGGCATCCGTGTTGAGGTTGATTATGCGGACAAGAATATGAACGAGAAGATCAAGACCTATAAGACCTTCAAGGATCCATATATTGTCGTTGTCGGAGATAAGGAAGCAGCTGATGGAACTGTATCTGTCACTGTAAGAGGACAGAAGCAGCAGCTTCATGATGTTCCGCTGGATAAGCTGGTTTCCATGTGCGTTAAGATGGACAAGGAGCATTTACAGGAGCTGATCAATACAGCAGACTGATAAGTCAACCAGGGACGGCTGCTGCAGAGTAATTCTGCAGCAGCTTTTTTCGGACATCAGAAGCTGTCCGGCATATCTATTCCTGTTAAACCATATATGCAAGAGGCAAGGGTTAAACCATATACGCATGATGCAAGGATTAAACCATATATGCATGATGCAAAGCGCAAAAGATGTGATGTCTGCTCTTGAATTGATCCTGAAATGTTCACGGTTTCGGCAGGAAAGAAATGCAAAGGTTATGCAATGGTGATTACATAAATATACGATAAAACACGCATAATGATTGATAAACGATAAAAATACGCATAATTATAGGAGGGAAAAATGCAGTTTAAAGATAAAAAGATCGACCGGAACGCTCCCTGCTGGTGCGGAAGCGGTAAGAAATACAAGCATTGTCATATGGATTTTGATGAGAAGCTCCGCGAATATGAACTGAAGGGATTTGTCGTTCCGTCAAGGAAGCTCATCAAGACCCCCGAGCAGATCGCAGGAATCAGGGAGAGCGCGAAAATCAATATCGCAGTCCTCGATGAAGTGGCTTCAAAAATCCGGATTGGGATGAGTACAGAGGATATCGACAAGATCGTCTATGATACGACGACAAAGATGGGAGGTATTCCAGCACCTCTGAATTATGAGGGCTTCCCGAAGAGCGTCTGCATATCCATCAATGATGAGGTTTGCCATGGTATTCCTTCACCGGATGTGATTCTGGAGGACGGAGATATCATCAATGTCGATGTTTCAACCATTTTTCACGGGTATTTTTCGGATTCATCACGCATGTTCTGCATGGGCAATGTCTCTGCCGAGAAGAAGAAGCTGGTTGACGTCACAAAAGAGTGCGTGGAAATCGGTATTAAGAATGTAAAGCCATGGACCTGTCTTGGGGATATGGGCAATGCTGTACACCAGCACGCCCTGGATAACGGATACAGTGTTGTGCGCGAGATCGGCGGTCACGGCTGTGGCGTCGAGTTTCATGAAGATCCCTGGGTCAGCTACGTCAGTCTTCCGGGGACGGAGATGCTGATGGTTCCCGGTATGTGCTTTACCATTGAGCCGATGGTCAATATGGGACGCGATGATATTTTCCAGGATGAGGAAAACGGATGGACCATCTACACGGAGGATGCACTTCCTTCTGCGCAGTGGGAGGTCCAGGTGCTTGTGACCGAAGACGGCTGCGAGGTTATCACTTACTAAGCTTTTGGTGCTTCGCGGAATGTGCAAAAGAGCCGGCCTGACATGAGAAAAGCTGGTCAGACAGAGCGAATAGAATATCTGAGATAAGCTGATCAGACAGAGCGAACAGAACATCTGATCAGGTATGACTGATAAATCATCTGCACGGGGATCAGAAGCGTTGCATCGGCGCAGGATATGATTGCATAAAAAAGATAAGGAATTGTGGGAACATGCGTGCAAAAGAGAACAGGCAGACAGAAGAGAAGAAGAAAAAACAATCGCATTCCAGACGGGGCTGGTTTTTGTACGGTCTGCGGAATGGAATACCGATCTGCATGGGATATTTTGCAGTCTCCTTTGCACTAGGTATTTCCGCAAGGAATGCCGGGATGGATGCTGCGCAGTCCTTTGTGATGTCCTTGACGATGGTAGCATCCGCAGGGCAGTTTGCTGCGATCAATCTGATTGCATCAGGTGCCGGCGTGATCGAGATGATCACAACTTCTCTGATCGTCAACCTCCGCTATTTTCTGATGAGCTGCTCTCTGACGCAGAAGCTGAAGCCGGAATCCGGCGTACAGCACAGGTTCCTGCTGGCCTATTGCATGACCGATGAGATCTTTGGTCTGTCGGTTTCCGTGGATGGGCCGCTGGAGCCCTGGTATACCTACGGGATCACCATCGTATCTGTGTCGGGATGGTGCGCAGGCACCGTGCTGGGTGTTCTGATGGGCAATATTCTCCCTGTGTGGGCTTCCAATGCGCTGGGCGTTGCGATGTATGGCATGTTCCTCGCAATCATTATCCCGCCTGCCAAGAAGGAACATTTCATCGGAGGGCTGGTAGCGGTGTCCATGTTTGCCAGCTGGCTCTTCACCGTCCTTCCGGGTCTGAAGCAGATCTCTTCCGGATTCAGGGTGATTATTCTGACGATCGCCATTGCGGGCATTGCAGCTGTCATCCGTCCGCATGAAGAGGTACTGGACGAGGAGGGGCAAAGGCCAGATGGGTACAAGCATGAAGGCTGTGACCAGGAAGGGCCGGATCATAGGGAGCAGATTTCTGAGAAGCAGGAACAGAATAACAGGAGAAAGAAGATGAAGGCATCGGAGCACGCTTCAGGAAACACCACGATATACGGAGGAAGACGATAAATGTCCGGAAAAATATATATATCACTTCTGATCATGGCACTGACGATTTATGCCATCCGTCTTCTTCCCTTTCTATTCATCCGGAAACCGATCCGTAACCGGTGGTTTAAATCCTTTCTCTACTATGTGCCCTATGTCACCCTCGCTGTCATGACCTTCCCGGCTATCCTGACCGCGACAGATCATCCAATTGCAGGAGCAGCATCGCTCATAGTCGGCCTGATTGTCGCCTGGTTTTCAGAGGATCTCTTTGCGGTGGCGATCAGCTGCTGTGTTGTAGTATTTCTGATGGGACTGATATTGTAATGCAGCTCATTTACGCGATCACCTCTGTATCTTCAATCCGTGGTGGAAGGTTCCTTTGAGGACAGAAGCTCATCGAGTGTCCGTCCATAGGGCGGAAGAAATTCCCTGACAAAATCACATACCTCCGGCAGATCCTGCGAGATCTGCCGGATATTTTCTTCTATGGTTTTCTTCGCAGTGCGGAATTCCCGGTTGCCGGAATTCTCTTCTTCCATGCATTTGATCAGTGCAGAGAGCTTGTCGGCAGCCTTGACGATTTTATGAAGCTCACGGTCTGTATCGTTTTCAGGATGGTGGAAAATCTCCTCGAATGCAGGACGGAGATCATCCGGAAGCTCCTCAAGGAGCCGCCGGTCTGCGTCAGCCTCCACTTCCTTGTAGGCGGTTTTCAGCTGACGGTTCGCATACTTGACCGGTGTCGGCATATCACCGGTGATGATTTCCGATGCATCGTGATACAGACCGATCAGGGCGGCCTTTTCCCCGTTCAGCTGCTTTCCATATCTTACATTGCCGATCACACACAGGGCATGTGCGATCATGGCAACCTCCAGGGAATGCTCACTGAGATTTTCCGGTCTTGAGCTGCGCATCAGGGCCCAGCGTTCGATGTATTTCATTCTTGATACGGTTGCAAAAAAACTGTGTGACATAAGTTTTTACCTTTTCTTTTTTTGCTTTTATTATACACGAATTCTGAGCCCGCAGTGATAAAGTGATGGTTATGATGTGCCATTGTTTCGTGTTCTGCCTGGCAGGTACGACAAACTGCAACTGGAGTGTAAATTCATACTGGAAGCTCTGCACGATTGCTTGTAATTGGAAGCAGGCTATATTATTATTTTCTGGTGAGCGTTTTTTCCGAAACGGGGAGATTTGCTGTACAGAAGAATTTAAAGAGAGAAGTATAAGGCTATTTGCAAGTGTGCCCTTTGCGACAGGAAAGTTTATTGCAGAATGTCAGAATATTGTTACAGGGGAAACCATGAAGATTAACAAAAATATATTAAAGAACCGCTGGGCATCTAATGCGCTGGCAATCAGCATCGGCGTCGTCGTCTATCTGTTTTTTTCCAATCTGGGTGTGGTCTGTAAGGGCATCGGTGCCTTCTTTGGCTTTATCAATCCCGTTATCATCGCGCTGATTATCGCGTATGTTATGGATCCGCTGGCCAGGCTGTTTGAGCACAATGTATTTCACAGACTTCGAAAGGAAAAGACAAGAAGAAACCTGGCTGTTGTATGTACGATTCTGATTATTCTGCTGGGTATCGTTTTTCTGCTGGTAGCACTGATTCCACAGCTGATTGACAGCATGATCACCCTTGTACATAATGCAGATACCTATGTCAGACAGATCCGCAGTTTTATCGACGGGCTGCAGAAGGGCGCTGCGAACTCCAGGTTTGATTTTTCCAAGATCTTTAATGCCGGACAGAATCTTCTGACGACCATTCTCAGCAAGATGCCGGATAACCTGGACGATATTATCAATACATCCTTTTCTATCGGTAGGAATATTGTGACATGGGTCATTGCCTTTATCATGTCTATTTATTTTCTTGCTGACAAGAAAAGACTGCAGGCGGGATTTGGCAAGCTGATGCATGCTCTTCTGTCGGAAAAAGCTTTCAACAGGTCCTGCAATTTCTGGAACCGCTGCAATTCCATCATGACCCGGTATATAGTGGGAGAACTGCTGGACGCGCTGATTATCGGCGTATCGAATTTCGTCTTCTTTCTGGTTGCCGGACTTCCGTATAGTGTGTTGATTTCCGTTGTTGTAGGTGTGACCAATCTGGCACCGACTTTTGGGCCGATCGTCGGAGGCGCAGTGGGTGCGTTTATCCTGGTGCTGAACAATCCCTGGCAGGCGCTGTGGTTTCTGATCTTCACGCTGATTCTGCAGACGATAGACGGTTATATCATCAAGCCGAAGCTGTTCGGCAATACGCTGGGGGTTTCTTCGGTCTGGATCCTTGTATGCATCATTGTAGGGGGCAGAATGTTCAGCGTTCCGGGTATTTTACTTGCCATACCCTTTGCGGCGATTTCGGAATATGTGTATAAGCAGTATCTTCTGGCTGCCCTGGAGAACCGGAAGAGCAAGGCAAAGAAGAAGGCTGCGGAGGCTCCGGCAGTGGGGAGGGATAACGCAGGCGGTGCAGATCCGAAGAGAAGTCCGGATGCACAGAGCGGCCTTGCGGAGAACTGATACTCAGTTCTTCCGCCTGTGGAGTGAAAAGAGGCCCTGCTTCTTCTCGAATGGTTCGCTCTCGCAGCCTTTGTAGATATATCCGGTGTCTTTGATGGATGCCTCAAGCACGCTGCTGTCTATCGGATCTTCTGTCACAAAGGATGCAATATTTTTTATATGAGAGGCGGATACCTTTTTTGCATTTGGAAATGTCTTCCGTATGACGTCGCAGATATGTGCTTCACACATGCCACAGCTCATGCCTTCAATCTTTGCTGTTGTCTTGTACATACATACCACCTTTCTGAAAAATGTGGAATGTTCTTCCACTGACGGTTTGACGCAACTAATATACATTATAATAATTAAACCGTCAAGAAGAACCAGAAGCAAGCAGCACAGGCAGAAGGTAATGCACGAAATATCGACTGAAAGAATTGCGGTCAGAACCGATAACAAACCATGTATTACGAATGGATTATAGGCATGCCAGGCAGAGCAATATTACTTACGCAAAAAAGCAGGCGAAATCAATTCGCCTGCCCGCTCTTACCTGCTTTTAAATCTTCATTATAAAGGGAAAGTGCTTTGAAAGTTTCCTCACTGATGTCATGCTCAACCTTGCAGGCGTCCTCCCTGGCGATCACAGGGTCAACACCGATTGCAGTGAAGAAATCTGTCAACATTTTGTGTCTGGTGTATATACGGTTTGCGATTTCCATACCACTGTCGGTCAACGTGATGAAACCGGAGCGGTCCATCGTAATATAGCCGTTCTCGCGCAGACGCTTGGTAGCATAGCTGACACTTGGCTTTGTTACGCCAAGGTGATCCGCAATATCAATCGAACGAATGTAGCCGTGCTGTTCCTTCATCATCAGCATGGCCTCCAGATAGTCCTCCGCTGATTTCTGAATAGTCATCTTTAATCACCATCTTTCTGTTTTCCATATGGATTAAATTTCAATATGTAAAAAACAAATATTTTTCGGTAAATACCATTCAATAAATATGAAATATGATCCAATAAATATAAAATGTTATCTAAAATATAGACAATTACGCCCACCTTATAGCTTGTACATGTAGATAAATATTGCTGGTCTGATCGCTTGTGCATGTGGGCAACTATTGTCTGATTTATAGTTTTAAATATAATGTCAGTTCCAGATGTAAATATCATTAGAATAACATCATTTTGCGTTTTCTGCAAGAAGTATGTGTGACTTTTTAATTTTTTTTAGATATAGTAAATATATGTTCAACATATATTGAATTTTTTAATTGCGCGAAAATGAATTGCGCACAAATGCGATATTGCATAAATCTTTTATGATGTAACAGATGGTACAGAAAAAGAGAATGTACCATGGTAGTGTAAAGACATTGATGAGAATATGGCAGACCGGTCTTTCGGGATATGCTCTTTGATGTATGGAGGTGGAACGATGGCGATTATGATGGGGTGCCAGGGAAGAGATAAGACACCTGCGATTATTGAGAAGAAGTGTCCGAAATGCGGGCACCTGATTGAATTGTTCTCGACGGATACTGAGGTGAAGTGCGAGAATTGCGGGTTTGTGGTGTACAATGATGCGCTCAGCTGTGTACAGTGGTGTGCATATGCAAAACAGTGTGTCGGTGAAGAAGCCTATGAACAGCTGATGGCTGTTGCAAAGAAGCAGAAGGAAAGAAGAGAGATGGATAAGGCTGAAAAGTCTGCACAGGGCGCCTGAGAAACGCCTTTGGAGGAGAGAAAAGTGGTACGGAAGATTGTATGTATAGATGAAGAGAAATGTAACGGATGTGGCCTGTGCGCGAAGGCATGCCACGAGGGTGCTATAGAAATGCGAAATGGTAAAGCCCATCTGATCAGCGATACGTACTGTGATGGTCTGGGTGACTGTCTGCCGGAATGCCCGGCAGGTGCGATCACCATTACAGAGCGGGAGGCAGAGGATTACGACAGGAATGCAGTAGAGGAGAGAATGAGAATGAGACAGGAAGAGGAGACAGTATTTCACGGATGCCCCGGCAGCAGGGTGCGTGTCATGCCACAGAATCAGGAGCAGAATGAAAAGCAGGCTTCATTGTCCGGGGAAGATCAGAACCACCAGGTGCAGGAGTACACAGAGGGAGAGCAGAAGAGCGCTCTGACGACATGGCCGGTACAGCTTCGGCTTGTGCCTGTAGCTGCGCCGTTCTTTGACGGTGCGAAGCTGCTGATTGCGGCAGATTGTACGGCGTTTTCATACGCCCGCTTCCATGAGGATTTTATCCGTAATCATGTGGTAGTGGTCGGATGTCCGAAGCTGGATCCCCTTGACTATACAGATAAGCTGCAGGCTATTATTGAGCAGAATAATATTAAAAGCGTGACCATTGTAAGGATGGAGGTCCCCTGCTGCGGCGGTCTTCAGTATGCAGCGGAGAATGCGCTGAAGAACAGTGGAAAGTTTCTTCCGTGGAATGTAGTCACAATCGGCATCGACGGAAGAATTCTGGACGATTGATATAGCAGAAATTACCGATATATCAGATGTTAGTTTTTTAGCCAATTCAATTCGGAAACAGATGTCTGATTCAATACATAAATTGCGCTCTGACGCAGTTCGGGAATAGCGCTGATTTTCATACCCCGGCGGGAAATATCTTTTGAAAGGATATGTTCCGCCGGGGCATTTTGGTAAATTTATCAATTTTTAATATTTTTTTTGTGCAGTTTTCATTTCCCCTTGACAACGCCACTTATAAATGTTAGCCTAATCTAGTAAAGGTGATATAAGCCTAACTACAGTTAGCATATATTAAACTGAAATAAGGGCTTTTATCATAGAATAGATCCGGAGAGTCCTGCCCGGGGCATTTCCGGAAGATGCAAGAATAGTCCTGTAACAGGCAGGGTACATGGGAAGAGGTGAGAAAAGTGCTTCCATTGACATTTGCACCTGCGGGCGACTGGGTAGTCGTGAAGAAGGTAGGCGGTACACCGGAGGTGAAGAAGCATCTGGAGGATCTTGGCTTTGTTGAGGGTACGGAGATCCAGATTGTTTCATCACATGGCGGTAACATGATCATTAAATTAAAGGATACTTCCCTGGCCATTGTCAGAGAAATGGCTTCCAGAATCATGGTTATATCCGGGTAAGCTCTTTGCCTGACTGGTTTATCTGCATGTTTCGATACGGAAACCAGCCGTTGGACAAGGCTTTCTGTTGCAATCTCTTGCAGATCGGCGTTCTATCCCGGAGCAGAGTATTTTCCGGAAGCCGGGGTGAAACGATCAGAATAGATAAGGAGGAAATGATGAAGACGCTAAGAGATGTCGGGGTTGGTGAGACCGCAAAGGTCGTGAAGATTCACGGCGAGGGCAGAACCAGACGCAGAATCATGGATATGGGTATTACAAAGGGCACAGAGATTTATGTCCGCAAGGTGGCGCCGCTGGGAGATCCGGTTGAGGTCACAGTAAGAGGATACGAGCTCTCTATTCGTAAGGCAGACGCAGATATTCTGGAGATGGCCTGAAGGCCTGGCGGAGTATTGCGTTTTTTTATGGCAAATAGTTAGAAGCAACATACAAAAGTTGAATGACTCTGATTCCAACCAGGAGGTTTTAATCAGAATATGGTATTGAACAGTTAGCAGAGCAGTATTCTCTTTGCGATTGTTAGCTGTGTGTTTAAGGAACTGATAATTCTCATTTTACAGGAGGCAGTATATGGCAGTCAGGATTGCGTTGGCAGGAAACCCAAACTGTGGAAAGACAACCCTGTTTAACGATCTTACAGGAAGTACACAGTATGTTGGTAACTGGCCGGGAGTAACCGTAGAGAAAAAGGAAGGAAAGTTACGAGGGCATAAGGATGTAATCATTCAGGACCTTCCGGGTATTTATTCTCTTTCCCCCTATTCACTGGAGGAGGTAGTATCCAGAAACTATCTGGTAGAAGAAAAGCCGGACGCTATTCTGGACATTATCGATGCCACCAACATAGAGAGGAATCTGTATCTGACGACGCAGCTTCTTGAGATCGGTATCCCCACCGTCATTGCACTGAACATGATGGACCTGGTCCGGAAGAACGGAGACAGGATCAATGTGAAGAAGCTCTCTGCGGAACTGGGATGCGACATCATAGAGATGAGCGCGCTGAAAGGGGAGAACAGCACAAAGGCGGCAGAAAAATGCGTAGAAGCCGCCCGCACAGGCAAGAAGGCTGTGATCCCGCAGATCTATACCGGCAACGTAAGGGAAGCTCTGGAATCTATCAAGGAGCTGGTCCGCGGCAAGGTAGATGAGACAAATCTTCAGTGGTATGCCGTAAAGATTTTCGAGAGAGATGCCAAAGTGACCGAGAAGCTGAAACTCGATGCATCTCTGCAGAAGCAGATTGAAGAGATTATTGCCAGGGTAGAAAAAGAGGAGGATGATGACGCAGAGTCCATCATCACCAATGCGAGATATTCTTACATCCAGGGTGTTGTATCCAAAACCGTGGTAAAGGGAAGAGCAAAGGGAGAGCTTACAATCTCCGATAAGATCGATAAGGTGGTTACAAACCGCTGGGCAGCCATCCCGATCTTTGTGGGCATTATGTGGCTGATCTATGATATTGCCGTTGGTTCACACCCCTGGTCTATCGGAACGGTTATGACAGACTGGACCAATGATGTGCTCTTCGGTACCTGGATCACAAACGGTGCGAATGCGGCACTTGCTGCGGTACATTGCGCACCATGGCTGCAGGGCCTGCTGGTCGATGGTATCATAGGCGGCGTAGGAACGGTGCTTGGTTTCGTTCCGCAGATGGCTGTCCTGTTCCTGTTTGTATCCATTCTTGAGGATTCCGGTTACATGTCACGAATTGCTTTTATCATGGACCGTATCTTCCGCAGATTCGGATTGTCAGGAAAGTCCTTCATTCCGATGCTGGTAGGTACCGGATGCGGTGTTCCGGCCATCATGGCATCCAGAACGATTGAGAATGAGAAGGACCGCAGAATGACCATTATGCTGGCGACCTTCCTTCCCTGCGGTGCGAAGATGGAGATCGTTGCCATCATGTCCACTACGTTCTTCCCGGGCAATTCACTGATCCCGACATCCATGTATTTCCTTGGAATTGCTATCGTTGTAATCTCCGGTATCTGCCTGAAGAAGGTTGGATACTTTGCCGGTGACCCGGCTCCCTTCGTTATGGAGCTTCCGGCATATCATGTTCCTTCTGTAAAAGGTGTTCTGATTCATGTATGGGAGAGAGTAAAGGCCTATATGATCAAGGCCGGAACAATCATTTTCATCGCCTGCACAGCTCTCTGGTTCCTGATGAACTTCAGCGTAGCAGGATATACTGCAGATGTTGAGCAGTCCTTCCTGAGATATATCGGAGAAGCAGTTGCCGTCATCTTCCGTCCGCTTGGCTTTGGAACCTGGAAGGCAGCAGTTGCATCGGTTTCCGCTGAGCTGGCAAAGGAGCAGGCACCGGCAACACTGGCGCTTCTTGCCCATGCAGCAAGCGATGGCGAGGTAGATGTACAGAACGCGATCTTCACAATGTTCAATGGAAATGCCCTCGCAGGTCTTTCCTTCATGCTGTTCAATATCTTTGATGCACCTTGTCTGGTTGCAATTGCCACAGGATTCCGTGAGCAGGGTACCCGGAAGTGGGGCTGGATTACTTTCGGATATCAGATGGCAGTGGGCTATTGCCTGTCCCTGATTGTATACAACATCGGTCTTCTGGTTACGGGTGGTGTATTCACTGCTGCAACGGTTGTGGCAATTCTGATGATCGCCTTTGTGGTTTGGTCACTTTTCCGCCGTCCGTCCAGGCGTACAGCCCAGGTGGGTGCTGCAGCCTGACGCAGGTAATGCAAAGTAAATAATCATGCTATGACAGATGAAGCAGACAGCTTTTTCATTGCCGTTCAGTACAGATGATGCGACAGTGAAATTACTGTCTGCTTTCTGATTCTGCAGTATCGAATAGTCTACGAAGCAAATTAGCCGTTGACAAAAGAAGTTAGATATGTTAAACTCTGACCACAAAAAGAAATGATACTACTGGCGAGGACGGGAGGTGTGCTTATGATTGCAACAGTTGTTATTCTCGCTCTGGTTGTTGCCGCAGTTGGTTTTGCCTTGAGATATACGTTGCAGCATCCGGATTCCTGTGAAGGATGCAGCAGCTGTAGTGGAAGCTGTAGTACAAAACATTCCGGCAGGAGAAGAAAATCCGCAGAATATGTAGAGAGCAGAAGTTATCGTAATCAGGCTCTCGCGGAGATCTGGAAGGAAACCAGAGCGCATGATGGGAAGAACTGACAGGTCTGATATGATTCTGCCAGCACGAAAGATAACAGCAAAAGCCAGGGGCTGATAATCCAGGTCGGAAATTGGCTTCCCAGACCAGAAGCTGGCTATGCAGACCGGAATGGAACTGGAAAACCGGACATCGTGAATAAAATCGGAGATGGCGTACCGCGTTAGCGGTGCGCCATCTCCTGTTTTCTGCTTATTTGATTCATGAAAGATGCCTGAGGATATGGTATCCGGTGTGTCAGGCATGCATATTGTTCATTGTTGCATTCCGGTTGTTCTTTCGGATGCGCTCGTATTCGAGCTCATCCTCGATCGAAACGCTGCAGCCACCCTCTACGAAATACTCCTTATACCAGAGCAGGAACATGTAGACAACCCAAATATGACGGGCATAATCTTCCTTGCCCTCCTTATGTGCGTCCAGGATTTTTACCAGCTCATCGGTGTGGAAGAATTTCTCTGCAATCGGACTGGTGAATTCCTTCTTTACGATGTTGTAGTATTTGTCCTGACGGAGCCATACACGGATCGGAACCGGGAATCCGAGCTTTTTCTTTTTCGCCTGCGCATCGGAGAGATAGCGGTGGGCGGCTTCACGGAAGCAGACCTTTGTGTTGTCATCAGTCACCTTCTCGGAGAGAGGAATATTTTTTGCCAGATTGTATACTTCCCGGTCCAGGAAGGGAACACGGCTCTCGATGGAGTGTGCCATGCTCATCTTGTCTGCCTTCAGCAGGATATCACCGATCAGCCAGAAATTCAGATCGATGTACTGCATCTTCTCGGTATCCTTCAGATTTTTTACCTTATCATAATATGGTTTTGTGAGTGTATAGGGCTCTGAGTCAGCACTCGGATAGCGCAGAACCTTATTGCGCAGCTTCATGTCATAGACATTGGCGTTGCCAATGAAGCGCTCCTCCACATCCTTCGAACCACGGATCACGAAGCTCTTTCCCTTCGGGTGTCCCGGGATTTTCTCGGCAACGGCTGCAATACCTCTGCGCAGCGGCTTCGGAAGCTTCTGATAGCCTGCAAGAGACATCGGCTCATGGTAGATGGTGTATCCGCCAAAGAGCTCATCGGAGCCTTCGCCCGAGAGGATAACCTTGACGTCCTTTGCTGCCTCACGGTCCACAAAGTAAAGGGCAGAGGCGGAGGCATCAGCCAGCGGCTCGTCCATGAAATACTGGATACGCGGAAGCTCCTTCCAGTATTCCTCAGTTGAGATGACCTTGCTGTGGTTTTCGATGCCAAGGGTCTTGGACAGCTCCTGTGCATAGGGGATCTCATTGTACTTCTCATAATCAAAGCCCACTGTATAGGTACGGGATCCGTGGAAATGGCAGGCTACGTAGCTGGAATCCACACCGCTGGAGAGCAGGGAAGCAACTTCCACATCGCTGACCATGTGGTAACGGATGGAATTCTGCATCGTCTCATCGATCTGATCGATCAGCTTTGCATGGTCCACAGGCGCGCTGGTCGGTGTCAGCATCGGGTCAAAGTAGCGGGTGATTTTTTTCTCGCCGTTTTTCCAGATCATGTAGTGGCCCGGCATCAGCTTGAAGATGCCCTTGAAAAAGGTCTCCGGGAGTACGGAATATTCGAAGGACAGGTACTGCTCCAAGGCCTTCAGGTTGACCTCCTTCTGATACAGGGGATATTCCAGGATGCTCTTGATCTCTGATGCGTAGATGATATTTCCGTTGATCTCTGTGTAGTACAGAGGCTTGATACCAAACATATCTCTTGCAGCAAACAGCTCTTTCTTCTCGGTATCCCAGAGTACGAAGGCAAACATTCCTCTGAGGCGGTCGAGCATGGAAACGCCCCACTGCTCGTATCCGTGCAGCAGAACCTCTGTATCGGAGCTGCTGGTGAAGAAATGACCAGCCTTCAGCAATTCGGCCTTGAGCTCCTTGTAATTATAAATCTCGCCGTTAAAGGTGCATACAAGGGTCCGGTTCTCGTTGAACATCGGCTGCGTTCCTGCATCTGTCAGGTCAATGATGGACAGACGTCTGTGTCCCATGGCGATACCCGGGCAGATATACTGTCCTCCACCATCCGGACCACGGTGTATCATACGGTTCATCATGTTGGTCAGAATGGGCTTCTGTTCCACATCCATTCCGGTAAATCCACAGATTCCACACATAAAAAAATTCCTTTCTTCGGTCACGTCCGGTTTCCGGACGTAAGCGCGGGCCGCTTTCTTCTGCAACGCATTCTCTACCATACGCTACGTTATGATAGGACAACATACAGCAGTATACAGCAATATATAGCAATATATAGCACCATACAGCTGTATGTATGATGGAGGCGGCTCTGTTTTCTCATGACATTTTCAGCATTTTATTATATGACAGCTTTGCCACAGGGGCAAGGTGGCAAAATCAATTACCGGAAACAGACAAATAAGAAATGCCTTGCCTGGCAGACCTCTGCATAGCAGCGCATGCAGGATCTCAAAATTAACGTACTTCCTTCAGAATGCAGAATCAGAATACAGAACCGGAATTTTGTATAGAAAACTCCGGAAACAGGGTAACATTTTTTTTGAAGTGGGAAAACGGCAGCGGCTTTCGGACGGATGCGGGAGTTTGTCCGATTTACGGAAAAGGTTTTGAAGCATATAATCCTGTTGGTAGACAAGGAGGAGATAATAAATGGCATCTACACTTGGTTATGTAAAGCACGCTGCCGAGCGCAAGGCAGTTGAGGTTGTAATTGACGGTCTGGTAAAGAATGTAAAGAACAGTAAGGATAAGAGACAGACCTATCTCACATTCATGGGATGGGCTGAGAAGTTTTTTGGAAGCAAGGCATTTCCGCCTGAAAAGGTTGAAGCAGTCAAAAAGGACATCCAGGATCCGGATAATAAATGGATGAAGTTTATCGATCAGATTATCGATGAGACAAATCCAAATTTTGCAAAGATGACACTTCTGAATCTTGGATATGAGGCATTCCTTCGTGGTACAAAGACGATCCGTGCAAACCGTGAGAAGTACAATTGCAATATTCCGTGGCTGATCCTGTTTGACCCGACTTCTGCATGTAATATGCACTGTGAGGGATGCTGGTCCGGTACCTATGGTCACAAGAACAATCTTTCCTTCGAGGACATGGATAAGATCATTACGCAGGGAAAGGAACTTGGTGTATATCTGTATCTGATGACCGGCGGAGAGCCGATGGTCCGCAAGAAAGATATCCTTAAGCTGATGGAGAAGCATCATGACTGCTACTTCGCAGCCTTCTCCAACTCCACGCTGATTGATGAGGATCTTGTAAAGGAGATCGCCCGTCTTGGCAATATGACCTTCTTCCTTTCCATTGAGGGTACGCCGGATACCAATGACGCAAGACGTGGAAAGGGTCACTATGCAGCGGTTATGAAGGCTATGGATCTGCTGCATGAGTACGGCATCCTGTTCGGAACGTCCATCTGCTATACCAAGGCAAATATTGACGCGGTTACAAGCGATGACTTCTTCCATCTTCTTGAGGAGAAGGGCGCAAAATTCGGATTCTACTTCCACTATATGCCAACTGGGCAGAATGCGGTACCTGCACTGCTTCCGACACCGGAGCAGAGAGAGTATATGATCAAGAGAATCCGTTATGTCCGTTCACAGGAGTGCCCGATCCAGTTCTATCCGATGGACTTCCAGAATGATGGCGAGTATGTAGGCGGATGTATTGCCGGAGGACGTAATTACTTCCATATCAATGCCAGCGGCGACGCGGAGCCTTGCGTATTCATTCATTATTCTAATACGAATATTCATGACAACTCCATTCTGGAGATGCTGCAGAGCCCGCTGTTCATGGCTTACCACGAGGGGCAGCCGTTCAACCGGAACCATCTGCGTCCGTGCCCGATGCTGGAGAATCCGCAGCTGCTGCGTGAGATGGTAGAGAAGACCGGCGCGCATCAGACCAATGAGGAGGCACCGGAGTCCGCGGAAGAGCTCTGCGAGAAGTGCGATGATTATGCGAAGAACTGGGCTCCGGTTGCAGACCGGATCTGGGCCAGTGAGAAGCACAAGAGACCGACGTATGAGAACTATACGAAGGAAAAGAGAGAGCATCCGGAGCTGGCAGCATTTGAGCATGCTGCAAATGAATAACAGCACCTCGATACGATAGAAATAAAGGATAGAGAGAATATAAAGAGAATATCAGTGGAAAGACTGCTGCACTTTGATCGTGTGGCAGTTTTTTTTGCGCAGATTTACTTATCAGACGATTAACGGTACGTATGTTTAAGACAATGTTAACTTATGGTTTTACAGTAGAAAACAATGTTAAATCGTGGTAAAATCAAACGTATATCACGACAATAGGTAAAGATGCTTGCGAATTGTTGCACCATAAAATAAATTCGCATTTAAATTGCACCGTTGTTTTGCAATATATGTGTTTCAGTTTCAGCCCATATAAAAATGAGCGCATTTATAAAATTTATAAATAAGAATGCAATCAGAATGACAGATTTGGTCAGAACCATAAATGCAATCAGAATGATAAATTCGATCAGAATCATAAATACAACAGGAACCATATAAGTTCAAACAGGGAGGGTGTAGTATTATGCTGAAGGATTTTGTAAAGGCAGTTCCGCCGGAAAAGGAGGAACTCAAAGAGGAGCTGAAAGCGGCCAGAGCGCAGCTGGCCGGATACCAGATGAAGATCAAGGATGCGAAGCTGCCGGTGATGGTTATTTTTGAAGGCTGGGGCGCGGCTGGTAAGGGAAGTGTGATCGGGAAAGCAATTCATGATATTGATCCGCGCTTTTTCAAGGTGAAGAATTTCTCTGCACCGACGGAGGAAGAAAAACGCTATCCATTCCTGTATCGCTATTTGCTGGAGATCCCGGAGTCCGGGAAGTTCACGTTCTTTGATACCTACTGGATGGAAGAGGTGACAAAGGGCGTTCTGTCCGGAGAAATTTCCGAGAAGGAATACAAGCAGCGGATTAACAGCATCAATACGACAGAGAGGTCACTGCATGACAACGGGTATCTGATCCTGAAGTTCTTCTTCCAGATCGGAAAGAAGGAGCAGAAAAAGCGTCTCGAGGCTCTGGAAGCAGATAAAAATACAAGCTGGCGGGTCAATGAGGCGGACCGCGAGGAGAATAAACATTACGAACAGTATCTGGATGTTTATGACAGATTTCTGGAAGATACAAACCGCTCTGTGGCGCCCTGGTACATTATCGATGCAAAGGATAAGAAATGGGCGGAGCTGCAGGTGCTGCGCTTCCTGAACCAGGGCATTGACACGGCATTGAAGAATCAGGCACTTGCGTCTCCGATCCTGCAGAATATCTTCCCCTTGAAACAGATGCCCAGACTTGATGAGATCACGCTGGATGATAAGACCATGACGGAGGAGGATTACCGTGTTGAGCTGGAGGCTCTGCAGAAGGAACTGAACCATCTGCACTATGAGCTTTACCGCAAGAAGATACCGGTGATCATTGCCTACGAGGGCTGGGATGCAGCCGGTAAGGGCGGCAACATCAAGAGAATTGCCGGAGCCCTGGATCCAAGAGGTTATGAGGTACATCCGATTGCCAGCCCGGAGCCTCATGAGAAGGCGAGACATTTCCTCTGGCGTTTCTGGACCAGACTTCCGAAGACCGGCCATATCGCGATCTTCGACCGGACCTGGTATGGTCGTGTGATGGTAGAGCGTCTGGAAGGCTTCTGCTCGGAGAATGACTGGCAGCGGGCCTACAATGAGATCAATGAGTTCGAGAAGGAGCTGACGGACTGGGGCGCTGTTCTGATCAAATTCTGGGTACAGATTGACAACAAGACCCAGCTGGAGCGGTTCACCGAACGGCAGAATACGCCTGAAAAGCAGTGGAAGATCACGGATGAGGACTGGAGAAACCGGGAGAAATGGGACCTCTATGAGGGCGCGGTGAATGAGATGATTCAGAAGACCAGTACCACCTTTGCCCCTTGGCACATTCTTGAATCCAACGACAAGAAATATGCGCGCATCAAGGCACTCCGGATCGTGATCCGGGAGATCCGTGAAGCTTGTGACAGAAAGTAAAGTGATCATGCAAGAGGTGCGACAGACAGGAGAGTTTGTTCTGACGTGATCATGCAGAGTATGTGACAGGAAAGAAGATTATCACATAATCATACAGATCGTGCAATAAAATATGACAGAAAAATCCGGCAGAATATGTGACTGTGCATATCCTGCCGGATTATTTATTTTCGTAGAGGTTCATCCTGTCAGATCCGGCATGGAACCGGATCCTTTGGGAACAAACAAATAGGTGCAGCTTTACTCCTGATAAAGCAGCTTTATTCCCGATGCTTTCAGCGTGCAGGCTGTACGCCTGTGATGTCCCTGCAGATTTCGCTGGCGATCAGCAGTCCGGCTGCGGGCGGAACGAAGGGAGAGCTTCCCGGGATGTCTCTGCGGTCTGTACATTTGCGTGCGGTTCCGGGAGGACAGATACAGTTGGTGCGACAGCTGATGGACATATCCTCCAGTGGCCTTGTGGGTTTTTCTGTAGAATAGACAACCTTGAGTTTCTTCACATGGCGCTTGCGCATTTCGTGCCGCATCACCTTTGCCAGAGGATCCATGGTTGTCTTGTAAATGTCAGCAACATGGAGCGCTGAAGGATCCAGCTTATTACCTGCTCCCATGCAGCTGATCACGGGTATGCCGGCCTTCTTGGCCTGCATGATGATTTCTACCTTGGCTGTGACCGTGTCCACACAGTCAACCACGTAGTCATACTGGGAAAAATCAAACTGAGCTGCGTTCTCCGGCAGGAAAAAACATTTGTGCAGGGTGACATTTACATGTGGATTGATGTCCAGAATCCGTTCCTTTGCCACATCTACCTTGTATTTCCCGACGGTTTTCCTGGTGGCGAACAACTGACGGTTGATGTTTGTCAGGCAGACCTTGTCGTCATCCACGAGGTCAATTGCGCCCAGCCCGGCGCGGACAAGTCCCTCTACCACATATCCGCCGACGCCGCCGATCCCGAATACGATGACCCGGGCGTTCTGCATTTTTTGGATTCCATCCTCTCCCAGAAGAAGCTGGGTACGGGAAAATTGATTCAGCATGATGGTTCACCTTTTCTTTTATGAAGTGATATTGTTGATCAGACAGTAAAGCTTTACATCCGATTACAGTTAACAGCCGGAACAGCCAGCTTTTCTATGGTACGGTACAACATGCTGTGCCAAATTGTCAAGTAATGCTGATGCTAGTCCGGGCGGTATCAGCTTACTTTCCGTTTACGAACGGAAACAGACAAATGAGAAGTGCCCTCCTGACATGCCTCTGAACTGTAACGCTGTATTACAGAATCTCCGGCATTCCGGAAGATTTTCCCGGTTTTTTCCGGGTGGTATAGTCGTGCATGCTAAAAAATGAGTAGAAATTGAAAAATAGTACTGGATTTTTTGCGAAAGATTTGGTAATATAGTTGCTGTAGATGCAAAGAGGCATTTCCCGAAGAGGGAAGTGCCTCTTTTTGCGTTAAGCGAAGAGCGTATGAACTGTCCCGTAATGAAAATTCATAATGGAATTCCGTATCGTAAGATCTGCATGATCCAGAGGTGATGCGGGAAAGTCAGGAGGTATGTAAAATGATGGATAATTTTCTTGCTTATGATAACCTTTTATATTCACTTTATACTGCCATCGATTTTGAGGATCTTAAAAGCAAACTGTTATCCCATCTGGAGGAACTTATTCCGCATCAGTATTCCAGCATTCTTCTGATTGATCCTATGTATAGCAGAAAGGGAGGAAAGCTGAAGATTTCTGAGTTCTATTGCAAGCCCAGCGAGTTCATGGAAGCGGAAAAAACCTATATGGAAAAGTATCCTGATGCAATGGACCGCAGGCTGAATATTTCCAGGGAAACGGTGTCGGTGCGGGAGAGCAGTCTGATGCCGGAAGCGGAGCGGCTGCACTCGAAATTCTACCAGGAGTGTTACAGGAGATTTGATATATATGATACGCTGCAGCTCTCCATTACAAGTGGAGAAGATCTTCTTGCTGTATTGACTCTGTTCCGCACTAGGTCTGCGGGAGCATTCGCGGATGAGGATGTGTACCTTCTGAAGGCTCTCAGCAAGCATCTGAATACAATTTTTTACAAACACTGTCGCGAGACGGATACAGCTGCCTCTGTCAGTGGTGCTGTGGAGACCATCACCCGCAGAGTGCATATGACGCCCAAGGAGACTGAGATTCTTACACTGATCTTCCTGACGAAGTCCAATATCGAGATCTGTGATGAACTCGGGATCAAGGAGCATACTCTGCAGAAGCATTTCCAGAATATTTACCGCAAACTGAATATTTCCTCCAGGTGGGAGCTGCTCCGCTTTGCGCATGACGGATCACAGAGCCTGAGAATGGGGGCTGCCAGTTGAACCTGCGGAAGAGCAGGGCAATGCTGCAGGAGAACGGAGTGACTCTGAAATGACGGCAACAGATCTGAAAACAACAGATCTGGAAATGGCAGATCGCAAATATCACGAATAATGTGTACACAGATATGTGGATTTGTGTTAGAATCATTGGGAAAGGTTTTGATTCGAAACATAAATCCACATTTTTATATAAACTCTTAGGAGCATTGATTTTTTCGGAAACCAGTCCAGATGCGGAAGAGAAATGGAGAGGCACAATGAAAATCTATTTTTACAGAAACTGCACAATGAAGCTGGAGTATGGCGGAAAGGTATTCCTGCTGGATCCGATGTTTCGTCCGGCCGGTGTGACCCATAAGCTGAAGACGACCCATTATCCGGAGAAGCCGCCGCTGACGAATCTTCCTACAGATCCGGAGGAAATCATGAAGGGTGTTCAGGCAATCCTGCTGACCCATGTGCATCCGGGCCATATCGATCAGGAGGCGGCAGATCATATTCCGAAGGATATGCCCTTCTATACCCAGAACCTCAATGACAAGGACCTGGTCAGAAATTATGGGATGAAGAAGACCCAGACCATCAATATGACGCTGAGCACGCATTTTGAGGATGTGGACATCATCCGGATTCCGGGACGCCATGGAGATGGCAAGATCCAGCACGTGCTGAACACCATGCAGAATTCCAGCGGTATCGTACTCCGGAAGGAGGGAGAGAAGACGGTGTATATCACCGGCGATACGGTATGGTGTCGTGGTATGCAGGATGGCCTTGGCTATCATCCGGATGTGATCATCGCCTATCTCGGCTATGCCCACGGCGAGGGAATGCATATCACCATGGGAACAGAGGATCTTGAACGGCTGCAGAGCGCGGCGCCCCAGGCCAGGATTGTATGTGTGCACATGGAAACCTTTGAAAATCAGGAGCTCACCAGAGAGGCGCTTCGTGCATATGCGTACCGCAAAGGGTTCCTGGACCAGCTTATCATTCCGGAGAACGGAGATGTAATTGATCTCCCGTGATTCCTGGGCAGAATGATGGGACGCCTTTCCGGATTCGGAATCCTATCTTAAAATCAGCAAATCAGCGGAGAAGTATTCTCGTTGCATATGAAAACTTCACAGGCTCCCTTTGCCGCGTACATGCAGTGAAGGGAGCCTTACATATCCACATTGTACCTGGAATCTGATAGAATGAAGCGGGTTTCTTTTTGAAAAAGGTCACACCTGTTTTCATATGGCCGATTTCATGAAAATCGTGCATACTAAAAAGTGGATTATTCAGAAGAAGCTAAAAGGAATATATTATATGAAAAGAAATTACAAAATGCAGATCAGCTATGATGGAACCAGATATTACGGTTGGGAGCATCAGCCGGATCAGGAGATGACCATTCAGGGAAAGCTGGAAACGGTTTTGTCCAGAATGATCGGCGCACCGGAAAATCAGCCGGTTACCGTGATCGGAGCCGGAAGAACAGATGCCGGTGTGCATGCCAAGGCTATGACTGCCAATGTGCTGCTGGACACATCTATGTCGGAGCGGGAGATTCAGTCCTATCTGAATCGGTATCTTCCTGAGGATATCAGTGTGGATTCACTGAAAATCTGCGCGGACCGTTTTCACAGCAGGTTCAAGGCGACCGGGAAAACATACTGTTATACCTGCTGGTTTGATCCAAAGGGTGCAAAGCCTGTATTTGACAGAAAGTATGTAACTGTTCTGGAAAAAATGCCGGATCTGCAGCGGATGGAGCAGGCGGCGCACCAGCTGGAGGGGATGCATGACTTCCGAAGCTTCTGTGGAAATTCCCATATGAAGAAATCCACGATTCGTCTGGTGGATTCAATCAGAATCAGGCAGAATGGACCGTATATCCGATTCTGGTTTCATGGCAGCGGGTTTCTCCAGAATATGGTACGCATCCTGACCGGCACCCTGCTGGAAGTGGGGTATGGAAAGCGCGCGCCAGAGGATATGCCGGCACTGCTGGAAGCAAAGGACAGAAAACTTGCCGGGCCGACTGCACCGGCAAAGGGACTCTGCCTGATTGAAGTGCAGTATGGTTCAAAAGCGGATGACGATGAAATCTGAAATGGTATTTCTGCTATTAACGGGGCAACCAGATACATTGATTATACAATGGGGTCTTGCCGATGGATTCCGGAAGAAAATGCTTACGCAGACTTCACCAGAACGTGCTTGACATTTATTTTGTGGAAATATATAATGACCGGGTATGACAAAAAAGAGAGGCGTACGTGCGCCTTTTTGTCATGCCAAGAATTGCATAACAGCAGCCGTACAATAAAATCAAGGAGGAAATTTAAGGAATGCCTACATTTAACCAGTTAGTCAGAAAAGGCCGTGAGACTTCCGTAAAGAAATCTAACGCGCCGGCATTGCAGAGAGGCTTCAACTCTCTGACAAAGAAATCCGTAAATCAGTCTTCTCCTCAGAAGCGTGGTGTCTGCACAGCAGTGAAGACCGCTACCCCGAAGAAGCCGAACTCAGCTCTGAGAAAGATCGCCAGAGTCCGTCTTTCCAATGGAATCGAGGTTACAAGCTATATTCCGGGTGAAGGTCATAACCTGCAGGAGCATAGCGTTGTACTGATCCGTGGAGGAAGAGTAAAGGACCTGCCCGGTACCAGATATCATATCATCCGTGGAACACTGGATACCGCAGGAGTTGCCAACAGAAAGAAAGCCCGTTCCAAATACGGCGCAAAGAGACCGAAGAAATAATTTTGCATTATGAAGCAATGAGTTATGCTTCTTTTGCATGATTCATTAAAGTTAATGCATTCCTGTTGTTTAAGATAAGAATTCATTATCTCACGAAAGTTTTATGGTTTTGTGTAACGGTATTTCGACAGCCTCCGCGGCTGCAGGTTGTATAGAAAAATTACCGGTACAGACACATTCGTACCATATCAGATGTGAGTACCTGAGATCTAATCGTTAATGATTAAGGAGGGAAGTAACGTGCCACGTAAAGGACATACTCAGAAGAGAGATGTTTTAGCAGATCCGGTTTACAACAATAAGGTTGTAACCAAACTGATTAACAGCATTATGCTGGATGGTAAGAAGGGAACCGCGCAGAAGATTGTATACAGCGCGTTTGCCAAGGTAGAAGAGAAGACCGGCAAGCCGGCCGTTGAGTGCTTTGAAGAGGCTATGAACAATATCATGCCACAGCTTGAGGTAAAAGCCCGCCGTATCGGTGGAGCTACCTATCAGGTTCCGGTTGAGGTTAAGCCGGAGAGAAGACAGGCGCTTGGACTTCGCTGGCTGACCATGTTCTCACGCAAGAGAAGTGAGAAGACCATGTCTGACAGACTGGCGAACGAGCTGCTTGATGCAATCAACAACACAGGCGCTTCAGTAAAACGTAAAGAAGACATGCATAAGATGGCAGAGGCCAATAAGGCATTTGCTCATTACAGATTCTAAAAGGAGGGAACTCTGTTGGCTGATAACGGAAGAGAATATCCGCTGGAGAGAACCAGGAATATTGGTATCATGGCGCATATTGATGCAGGTAAAACGACTCTGACAGAGCGTATCCTGTATTACACCGGTGTTAACTATAAGATCGGTGAGACATACGAGGGAACTGCAACAATGGACTGGATGGCACAGGAGCAGGAGCGTGGTATTACGATCACATCTGCTGCTACCACCTGCCACTGGACACATCAGTATCAGAACAAGCCGGCGCCGGGCGCACTTGAGCATCGTATCAATATCATTGATACACCAGGACACGTAGACTTCACCGTTGAGGTTGAGCGTTCTCTTCGTGTACTGGATGGCGCAGTAGGTGTATTCGATGCAAAGGGAGGTGTTGAACCTCAGTCCGAGAACGTATGGCGTCAGGCGGATACATACAATGTTCCCCGTATGGCATTCGTAAACAAAATGGATATTCTGGGTGCAAACTTTGACAATACGGTTCATGAGATCATTACAAAGCTCGGAAAGAACCCTGTTGTGATCGAGCGCCCGATCGGTAAGGAAGACTATTTCAAGGGTGTTGTTGATCTGTTCGAGATGAAGGCATACATCTACAACAACAAGACCGGTGATGATATCACAATCGAGGATATCCCGGACGATATGAAGGATGAGTGCCAGGCAGCCCATGAAGAGATGGTAGAGAAGATCGTTGAGTTTGATGACGATCTGATGATGGCTTATCTCGATGGTGAAGAGCCGAGTGTCGATGATATGAAGAAGGCACTTCGTAAGGCTACGATCGAGAACAAGGCTGTTCCGGTTCTCTGCGGATCCGCACATCAGAACAAAGGTATCCAGAAGCTTCTGGATGCAATTATTGATTTCATGCCGGCTCCTACAGATGTTCCGGATATTGATGGAACAGACCTTGACGGCAATGAGGTTGTAAGACATTCCTCAGATGAGGAGCCCTTTGCAGCCCTTGTATTCAAGATCGTTTCTGATCCTTTCGTTGGACGTCTTGCATACTTCAGAGTTTATTCCGGAACACTGAATTCCGGTTCCTATGTACTGAACGCGACGAAGGACAAGAAGGAGCGTGTAGGCCGTATCCTTCAGATGCACGCCAATAAGCGTACTGAGCTGTCCAAGGTTTATTCCGGTGATATCGCTGCTGCGATCGGATTCAAGTTCTCATCCACCGGTGATACCATCTGTGATGAGCAGCATCCGGTAATTCTGGAGTCCATGGACTTCCCGGATCCGGTTATCGAACTCGCAATCGAGCCGAAGACCAAAGCTGGTCAGCAGAAGCTTGGCGAGGCACTTGCAAAGCTGGCTGAGGAGGATCCGACCTTCCGTGCTACAACAAACCAGGAGACCGGTCAGACAATTATCGCCGGTATGGGTGAGCTGCATCTGGAAATCATCGTTGACCGTCTGCTCCGTGAGTTCAATGTTGAGGCAAATGTAGGTGCTCCTCAGGTTGCGTATAAGGAGACCATTACAAAGGCATCTGATATCGACAGCAAGTATGTACGTCAGTCAGGTGGTAAAGGTCAGTATGGACATTGTAAGGTGAAGTTCTCCCCGATCGATGCGAATGGTGAACAGACCTACGAGTTCGTAAACAGCGTAACCGGAGGTTCCATCCCGAAAGAGTATATTCCTTCTATTGATGAAGGTATTCAGGATGCCATGAAGGCCGGACAGCTGGGTGGATTCCCGGTAGTTGGCGTTAAGGCAGAGGTTTATGATGGATCCTATCATGAGGTCGACTCCTCCGAGATGGCCTTCCATATTGCCGGATCCATGGCTTTCAAGCAGGCAATGGAAAAGGGTGCTCCGGTACTCCTTGAGCCGATCATGAAGGTTGAGGTTACAACTCCTGAAGAGTACATGGGAGATGTAATCGGTGATATGAACTCCCGTCGTGGACGCATTGAGGGAATGGATGACGTTGGAAACGGCAAGCTGATCCGTGGCTTTGTTCCGCTGGCTGAGATGTTCGGATATTCCACCGATCTTCGTTCCGCTACACAGGGACGTGCGAACTATTCCATGTTCTTCGAGCGTTATGAGCAGGTTCCGAAGTCCGTACAGGAAAAGGTTCTCTCTGACAAGTAAACATAGAGTATAATTCACTTGCAATGATTGTAAAAATGAAATATAATCTTGCATAGCGGATTTTCTATTATTCAGTTTTAATAAAGTAAATACGCAGGCAGAACGCCGGTATTCATTTTAAGGAGGAAGTATTACAATGGCAAAACAGAAATTTGAAAGAACAAAACCGCATTGCAACATTGGTACCATCGGACATGTAGACCATGGTAAAACCACTCTGACAGCTGCAATCACAAAGGTTCTGGCTACCAGAATGCCTACCGATGAGAACCAGATCGTTGACTTCTCCAACATTGATAAAGCTCCTGAAGAGAGAGAGCGTGGTATCACAATCAATACCGCTCATGTAGAGTATGAGACAGAGAACCGTCACTATGCACATGTTGACTGCCCAGGACATGCTGACTATGTAAAGAACATGATCACAGGTGCAGCACAGATGGATGGCGCTATCCTTGTAGTAGCTGCTACTGATGGTGTTATGGCACAGACCCGTGAGCACGTTCTGCTTGCTCGTCAGGTTGGTGTTCCGGCCATGGTTGTATTCCTCAACAAGTGCGATATGGTTGATGATGATGAGCTGATCGAGCTGGTTGAGATGGAAGTTACTGAGCTTCTTGACGAGTATGGATTCGAGGATACACCTATTGTTCGTGGATCCGCTCTGAAGGCTCTTGAGGATCCGAACGGTCCGTGGGGCGACAAGATCATGGAGCTTCTTGCTACCGTTGATGAGCATATCCCGACTCCTGTTCGTGATACAGATAAGCCGTTCCTTATGCCTGTTGAGGATGTATTCACAATCTCCGGACGTGGAACTGTTGCCACAGGCCGTGTAGAGCGTGGTACTCTGAGACTGAATGATCCGGTTGAGATCCTTGGAATCTCTGAGGATAAGCTTTCTTCTGTTGCTACCGGTATTGAGATGTTCCATAAGCTCCTTGACGAGGCTATGGCTGGTGATAACATCGGTGTTCTTCTCCGTGGTATCAACAGAACTGATATCGAAAAGGGACAGGTTGTTGCTAAGCCTGGCACCGTTACCTGCCACACAAAGTTCACCGCTCAGGTGTACGTTCTGACAAAGGATGAGGGTGGCCGTCATACACCTTTCTTCAACAACTATCGTCCGCAGTTCTATTTCAGAACAACTGACGTTACCGGTGTTATCACACTTCCGGAAGGAACTGAGATGTGCATGCCTGGTGATAACGTTGAGATGACCATCGAGCTGATTCACCCGATCGCTATGGAGCAGGGACTTACCTTCGCTATCCGTGAGGGTGGTCACACTGTAGGATCCGGACGTGTAGCTTCCATCCTTGAGTAATTTTGTAATTGAGTGAATACGGTGTGAGACCGTTGGGCCCGGAAGAGCGCAAAGCTTTTCCGGGCCACTCTTAAAGCTTCATTATATTTTTCAATAAGTAAAATTCAGCAAACCCGGTGAAAGCCGGTGACGCAAAGCTAAAGGGCCTTTGATCTGGCAGCCAGCTGCAGCTCTGATACAAGTGAATGTATCTCTTATTTGGTTCCTTTTGCATATCATGCAGAGGGGCTTTTTTTATGTCTGCTTATTTTCCATATATTTATCTTTCGAATGATTATTTTTCAATAAGATGAACAGCAGAAAGGTTATGATTGGTATTTGTCTTGGTCAGGTTTACTTTTTGCAGTTGTCCTGATCATGTCGGAAAGGATACAGGTGGAGTATGGCTAAACCGGTAAAGGTAAGACCCGCAGCGATGCTTGGTGAAGTAATTGATATACTGGACGGGCAGAAAATCGCAACCTACACGAGAGAGGATGCGGGATATGAGTATTTGAAAAATGGAAATTTCTGTGTTGCAGTTCTGAACCCTGTTGGGGAAGATGATCTTTACATTGACCTGGAGGATGGATTTACACTGACCTATGGTGACTGGAACGCGCATTATGAAGCGACAGAACGTGATTTCGAACATCTGAGGCAGGACATAATAGAGTTCCTTTCTGGCAGGATGTATCTGGCTTCCGTTTATTCGGGAAAGGAATGGCTCTGTTCACTTACGATGCACGAGAACGATGTCAGCAAGGCCCATCTGTTCAAACAGACTGCTGATTTCCTGCACAGTGCAGACTGTGACCCTTTTATTCAGCTTTTGAAAAATAAGGGCGGAATGATAGACTGCAGATTCTGGAATGTGAAAAGAGATCGTGAGATCAGAATCCGTCCAGGTGAATTCCGCTGATACATTGCTTACATGTGCTGTAGATCTTATCGTTATGATCTGCAGAGGATAAAGGAAAACAAATGGCAATAAACGAGCAGAACGCACATAAGCTGCGACGATTGAACAGAAGACTAGTTTATACTGGTTCTGTACTGGATGTATATAAGGACAGAATGCAGCTTCCAGATGGCAAAATCGAGGAGTGGGACTTTGTTTCTCATAAGAAGGGCGGCGGTGCGTGTATCGTTCCAATCCTCCCGGATGATCGGATCCTGATGGTCCGCCAGTACAGACCGGCGATTGACCGTGAAACGCTTGAGCTTCCGGCAGGTGCAATTGATCCGGATGATATATCTACAGAGGAAACCGCAAGAAGAGAGCTGCTGGAGGAGACGGGATACACCGGCGAACATTGGACGCACCTTTTGACACTGAAAACAGCGGCGGCTTATTGTAATGAATTTACGGACGTATACCTCGCGCAGAATCTGGTACGTGAGGGGGAACAGCAGCTGGATGAAGCGGAGGAGATCAGTCTGGTGGCATTTCCTCTCTCCGGACTGCGGGATATGATTTTCCGGGGGGAGATACAGGACGCAAAAACGGTGGCGGGGATATTGGCATATATGAATTTTTGTATGGAAAAATGAGGACTTAAATGACAATTCTATTTACTGACATAATCTCCTTGATTCTGGTACTGTTTGCCTGGTTCCGGCTGTATGACAGTATGAGCATTGAAGTTCGCGTGAAACGTTTTTGTTTTCTTTCAGGTATCTTTTTTGTGATGATTCTGATCCTGGATCAGATATGGCAGGCAGTTCTGGAATTCTCACCGGCAACGGCACAAACTGATACAATTCTAAATTCGATATCATGTGTAATTTATATGCTGATTCCTGTATCAGCGGCGTTTATTCCCTATGTATATACTGGATCCATATCGTTAAGAAGTCATTTCTTCAGGATACTCGCATTGTGCTTTCTGGAGATTGTTCCCCTTTTGAATATCTGGCATAAGGTTATATTCAACCATAAGAAGGGATATATGTATTTTACACCGTTCTTTATATTCTATTCCCTGGCTGAATATCTGGTGTTTATCTTTCTGATATGGCGATATTACATTCGCAGCTTCTTGTTTGACAGAAGTGATCACATTATGGTTATTTTTTCGCTGGGAATTGTAGGAGTTGGGGTACTGGCGCAGATTTTTTATGGGGATCTGACCGATAACTGGTGCTGTATCAGTATCTGCTATCTCTTCATGATTCTGGCGATTGACCAGATGTATGCAAAGACAGATCTTGTAACCAGACTTCATAACCGGGAAGTGTATCTGAAGATGCTGCGGCATCATCGCAGGGAAAACAGACCGCTTACAGTTGTGATGTTCGACCTGAATCATTTAAAGCATGTGAATGATCAGCGCGGACACGCAGATGGAGATGCATATCTGCGTGCTTTCGGTCAGACTGCGCAGAAGGCTCTGGCTCCATATGGGGAGCTGTTTCGTATTGGTGGAGATGAATTCTGCATGCTCTCCATAACCACCACTCCGGCGCAGTTGCTGCCGGTCCTGGAGGAAATTCAGGGCAGAGAAAAATGTGACCCGGAGTATGGAGACTTTCCTCTGGATTTTGCTTTTGGCTTGGCCGGACAGCGTTCCGGAGAAGATGGCGATGAGACCGTGCACAGAGCGGACCAGATGATGTATGAAAACAAAAGAAAAATGCATGCAGCAGATAGACATTCTGATTACAGTATCTGACAGCGGGAATTGTAATTCTACAGGTTTAGAAAAGTGCGAAGTTTTTCAACATCGCCGTCAAAGACGTATCCGCCGAAACCGCATTCGACTGCCGCTCTGACATTTCTGGACAGGTCATCGATGAACACACAGTCAGAGGCTTTCAGGCGATATTCCTGCAGAAACATCTCATAGATCTGGTGCTGCGGCTTCAGCACCCTGTGCGGTGCGGACAGAAACGCGCCGTCAAACAGCTCCGGGGTTTCCACATGCTTTTTCCACTCATCATGGTCCAGCCGGACACTTACATTGGAAAGAATATAGACTTTTTTTCCTGCTTTTTTCAGATCTCTGACAAGATCTCCCATTCCCGCGTGCGGGGTCAGATTATATTTGTCCCAGCTTTCAAAGCTGGACTTCACTGCAAGGCGTGCCTGATCTGAAGATGCCCGTTCCATCATTTTCCGGAGTGCCTCCTCTTCCTGCATCAGCCCGGCATCGAGCATGGTCCATTCCCCGGAATGATAGACGAGAAGATTCACTTCCCGTATGACTTCAGGATCAGAGGTATATGCTCTGGTGGCGTTGTCCGCCGTATAATCAGTCAGCACCCGTCCCATATCAAATACAATATTCTTGTAATCTGCCATAATTCTTCCACTCACCCTTTCAAAAAGCATATGCAATGCAGAAATATATAATATTCAGGACAATTTCAAGAACAGCTATCTTTAGTCCCTGAAATCATATATAACATACCGCTATTTATTGGGCCCGTTGTCGGCGCAGTGCATAAATGGTTTCGATTAGTTACCCGGAAGTTATTATATCGAAGTGAAATTTAAAAATCTATAGCTATGCCAGAATACATATTCGGAAACAGCCCTGTAATTACTGTTCAGAGGTGCGTCAAAGGACACTTCTCATTTGTCTGTTTCCGTTCGTAAACGGACAGTAAGCTGTTTT
>JBJEMO010000171.1:0-9156 GCA_051879715.1 Bilifractor sp. | reverse complement strand
GCAGCCGAAAAAACACATTTCCGATAATAGGATTTCTCAAAATCGAGACATTTCCTCTTAGATATTCTTCCTTGGAGATCCCGGATGGCAGTCCTCCCGGAGATGTAATTTCGATTCTATCATTAAACATCATCACCCGGATCTGCGCGTTCACGTCCCAAGTCCTATGAATGAGTGCATTTGCGATCGTCTCACGGAATGCCTCCTCGGGAATTTTCTCAATTTTCTGTCTCTCTATCCCGCGTATTTCTTCATATTGATAAAAATCCCTGTATACAGAAACAGTCTTTTCCAGCTCAGTCAATATCGACTCATGCTGAAAAGTAACCCTTTTCAAAATCTGGCTGATATTTTCACCAAACCTCGCTATGTCAATTCCAGGGAAATCATTCTGATCTGCCAAAAGCTCCGCCGCATGGTTGTATCCACTTGCATCGCTGTAAAGATTCAGTGTTTTGAGTACGTCCCTGCTCAAAGCATTCACGCCGATTTCTTTTTTTGCTTGCTCTTCAAGCGTATGAAATGTAAGATCCTGGCTATCAGCCGCAAGCTCATCGAACTTGATATTCTTTCCCTGCATAATCAGCCTGTTTAACTCAAGGTTATCCACCTGAATAGTTGCCGTATCATTTCTCCTGTATGCCTTGGACTTATAGGTATACGGTTTATTCATGCCAGGCTCAACCTTGAGCGTAACAGTTTTCTCAGCATACTGAACTGTCAATTCATACAAAGGCTGCGGATGGATCGTATCGTTGATCCTGTTTTCAATATCCAGACAAGCCTGCACCGGATCCTGCAAGCCAACAACATTTCCATCATCGTCCAATCCAAAAATGACCTGGCCGCCATCATAATTTGCGTAAGCACTAACTGTCTTTAAAAAAGTATTTGTAACATCCGATTTGAATTCAAGCTGCCTGGATTCCTTCATGGCGACCTCCTAATCATAAATACGATTTCATTCTAATTGTTTTCGCCCATATTTTCAATCGTAAAAATTTATGATTGTGTTTGTGGCATATCTCGTTTCACATTTGCGCTTGAATTCAATCGCATTTTTGATTGAAAATTTTTATGATTGCGGTTGTAAATACATTTCCACCTGGTCCGGGTCCTCCCGGACATACAGATCGCCGATCAGGAAGTCCTCTTTCTCCGTCACCGCCAGCTGGACACCCTGTTTCCAATTCGATGTGGAAAGCAGTGCTTTTTTATATTCTGTCCGTGAAAGGCCTTTGAAGCCCTGATATTTCATCCACACCGGATCATTCCGGTATGACATGAATCGCTCAATATCCTTTGCCTGAAAGAAACGGATATTGCAGCGCTTCGTCGAAAACAGAACCATATCTTTATCCCTTTCTGTGTTCTGGTGGCCAGATCACTCTCGGCTGGGAATTAAACCTTCCCACACCCCAGGTGGGCCTCGCGCCTTAATTCTTAGTTCAACAAATCCTGTCTGTATGCCGAAATGCTTTTCCCTGTCCATACGGTAAACGCCCGCAGGAAGGAGTTCAGCTCCGCATACCCAAGCAGATAGGCAATATCCGCCGTGGACATATCTGTATTGCGGACGTAATGAATTGCAAGCGTTTCCCTGGCACTGTTCAGCTGCTTCTGAAACGTTGTCTTTTCCTCGCTCAGCTTGCGCTGTAAGGTACGCTTGGAAAGTCCCAGCTTTCCTGCCACATCTTCAATACTGCAGGCCCCCGATGGCAACAGCTCTGACAAGGCACTTCTTACTCTTGCTGCCATGGAATCATCTACATCCAGATCCCCGAGCCGTTTGTTCATCTCCGGCTCAAAATAGTCCCACATGGCCGGATTGAAGCTGACAAAAGGCTTGTTCAGATCACTGCCGGTAAATGTGATAGAATTTTCATTTCCTTTGGTCACAGTAACGCCGGCATAGTCAGAAAGCGCATCGCCTGTCACTTCCATAAGCGTAATTTTAGCCGGAACAATTTCTTCCTTTGTAGCTTTTCGGATCATCCCTATCAAAAAGGCCATATCAGACTGCACAAGATAAGGAGGGACCGTCAAAGAACTATCACCGGGTTCGATCAGAACGGTTTCTGTGTCCTCATCCTGCTTTAATGTCCACGTCAAGGGGCCGATCAGTTTCTTATAAGCTGCCAGCCGCTGAATGCATACCAGACCATTACGGCTGCACCATGCCGCAAAGATCGGCGGTGAAAAAGCTTCAATCTGATCCCCTGTGGCGAGGGCAATCATTGCTTTGTCATCCTGCATACTGTCACCGATTGCCTGCATAAAGCGGTAGTACTGCTCCTCCTGCATGGTAATCGTCTTATGGTTCAGGATATCCTCAGGCAGGCCTGCCTTTCTGAGAATCTCTGTCACATCCAGACCTGCTCCCTGCAGCAGATCCTTATATTTTCCGTCGACAATAAAGTGATTCAATCCGTTATTCCTTTCCCTATCTCATGGCAGCTTTTCGCCACGATTACCACGTTTCCGTTAATTGGGAGAGTCAGTGGCAATTCATTCGATAACGTCCTGCACAGACCCCATAATCATATAGTTCCTGTTATCACTCTATTACTTATTTGCACTTCCCGCAATCTGCTGGTTATAGACGAAGTCGAGCATCGGCTTCTTCGGAAACATCGGTGCCAGGGAAATCATCGGCTTCTGCATTCCCGGAAGGCCACTGATGACATTCAGCTCGCCCTTCATCATGCCGTTGTAGCCATCAAGCGCCACCTGCTTCGGATCGACGGCGTGTGAGAAAAGCTTTGTATCAGAGAGGCCGCCTGCATTCGCAAATCCGGTCTGCATAGCGCCCGGCATCAGGGCCGTAACCGTCACGCCTGTATCTTTCAGCTCTCTCCAGATCGCATTTGACACGCTGGTGACATAGGCCTTGGTCGCGTAATAGACTGCCTGAAGCGGTCCCGGCATCACGGCCGCCGTGGAGCTGACATTCAGCACCTTTCCGCTGCCGCGCTTTACCATATCCGGAAGGAAAAGCTTCATGAGTCTTGTCGGCGTCTCGATGTTGACGGCGATCATGGACATGTCCTGCTCCATCGTACGCTCTCTCGTGAAATCACCCTGTCCGCCGAATCCTGCGTTGTTAATCAGAATATCCACCGTCCAGCCGTTGTTTTTGCATGTATCATAGATGTGCTGTGCTGCCTCCGGAGCGGACAGGTCCGCCGCAATCGTATGGGCTGTCACATTGTACTTCTCTTCCATCTCCTTAGCCTGCGCGTCGAGCTTCGCCTGGCTTCTGCCGACCAGAATCAGGTCGCCGCCCTTTTCCGCGTGAATGTTTACGAAGCATGTGCCAAGTCCGCCGTAAGATCCTGTAATGAGTGCTGTGTTTGCCATTTTGATTTCCTCCCGCAATCTGCTTTTTCTTTATCTGTATTGATTTCTGCTTGTTTATCTTGTTCCATCTGACAGGCATAGAATACAAAAAAACACCCGGTGAAGGAACATCACCAGGTGCCAACAGGAAATCATTTTGTGCCACTTGTTCGATTATGCAGTTATCATCGCCGCCACCGTTCCCATTGCTCCTCCAAGAAGAACCGTCAGACCTTTAAGCGCCAGGACCACGCCCAGGCTCAGTCCCATGAAGATGGCAAACGCAATGGCCTGCAGCCACATTCCGAAGAGTGCCGCTAAAATCACGGCAAAGATCATCAGCGCCCAGAACAATCCATGGATCACTCCGTAGATTCCGCCGATGACAGCAACCGCAATACTCAGGTTCCATTATTTTTTAGGATACTTTTTCCATGTATCCTTGCACATTGACAAATGCATATGTAAAACAGCCAGTTTATCAAAAACACATGGTTTCTGGAAGATTTTCAGCGTTTTTGTTGACGGTTTTCTCTTTGATTTCCGAAGTTATCAACAGTCATTTTTTTATGATGCTGATCCCCTGCGTTCGCTATTTTTCGGCGATTTCTGTACAATAGAAGTATCAGAAATTCACTGGAAGGGAGCTACGCATATGACCGCTGATAAGCTTATCATTCAACAGAAAAAGCAGATTGACGAACTTACTGCACAGCTCCATTCTCTTCAGATGTCTTTTGACATCCTCAGCAAGACATACTAGCATCATATGCATTATCAGGGACTCCGGATCCTGTCTGAACAGGGGTCCTGAACAGTTACGAAATGAAAAAAAGACTCTGTCTCAATAAATGAAACCAGAGTCTTAAAATCTTAAAGAAGTGAATGATAAAATTTGAAAATCAATAATCTAGTATACTCATTTTATTACAGCAGAGCTTTGACGTTTTGCGCCCAAGCCTCAATCTTGTTCTCAGGCGTTTCCAGATGGTCACCGCCATTGGAATCAAACTTTACCTGCATTTCACAGGCAAATTCCGCGCCAGAGCAGGTACTCTTCATGTCCTTAATGACATGACCCGGCCAGCCACCGTTGGTCATGAACGGCACGACAGTTTTCCCTGCAAAATTGTTTTGGTGTAGAAATGTCTTGACAGCGGGAGCCATTGTGTACCACCATGTCGGCGTACCGACGGCGATTACATCATAGTCAGAAATATCCACGTTTACCGGCTTCAACTCCGGTTCATAGCCCTGATTGACCTCGCGATGTCCCTGTTCCACTACATCATTGTAGCTTCCGGTATAGGGCATGGCGGTGTCGATTTTCAGAAGTTCGCCGCCCGCAGTGCTTTGCAGTAATTTGGCAATCCACTCCGTATTGCCATTTGACCACGAATAATATATGATTAACAGTTTTTTCATTTATGAACCTCCCACATCCAGTTTTCAAGCACGGACTTTGCTCCGTCTGCGCTGCTTCCGTAGATAGCCAATCCTATTGTGACATCCGCGCCAGGCGCGTCTTTTGGATAGGATCAACGAATAGAATCAGCAGCAGAGTCGTTTTTGACAGCTCTGCCGCTACTGCTTTTTACAGGATGGACATGAACCACTCCACAGTCTTTGGATCGTAGTGAGAGAAGAATAGACTCTCACCACCGTCGAGAGCTTCGATTGTCGCCATATCCTCCGCCGTCAAGGCGAAGTCAAACAGATCGAAGTTCTGCTGCATCCGATCCTTGTGGGTGGATTTCGGAATAATGACCACATCGCTTTGAAGCAGGAAACGCAGGGCGGTCTGAGCTGCGGTCTTGCCGTACTTCTTGCCGATCTTCGTCAGCACTGGGTTGGTAAACATATCCTTGCGGCCCTCCGCAAAGGGGCCCCAGGATTCGATCTGGCAATTATACTTCTTGAGATATGCTTTGGCCAGCTTCTGCTGCTGGAACACATGGGTCTCGATCTGATTGACCGCAGGCTTGATCTCCGCAAAGTGTTGAATGTCCAGATAGCGGTCAGGACCAAAGTTGGAAACGCCGATGGCGCGGATCTTGCCAGCCTTGTACATTTCCTCCATGGCCCGATAGGTGCCGTAGTAATCGCCGAAGGGCTGATGGATCAGCAGCAAATCGAGGTAATCCGTGTGCAGCTTACGCATGGATTCCTCGATGGACGCCTTGGCTTTTTCGTATCCTGCGTTGGTGATCCATACCTTGGTGGTCAGGAAAAACTCCTCGCGGGGCAGGCCACTTTCAGCCAGAGCCGCGCCCACGCCTTCCTCATTAGCGTAGGCCTGCGCCGTATCAATGCTGCGGTAGCCCACATCAATGGCTTCCAGTACGCAGCGCCTGGTGTCCTCAGGCGGTGTCTGGTACACGCCGTAACCCAGCCTGGGCATTTTGATTCCGTTATTTAACGTTACATATTCCATGCTGTTACCTCCAATGATTTGAAATGTAATATTCTTTTCTGACACAGACTTTACGGCAATTTTCTGATGTTGTACACTATTTATATTGCAAAGTGCTTTTCAGAAAATGAAATGTAAAAGAGATGTAGCATGATAGACCTTGATGAAATGAAACAACTTGTAGCCTTCGCCGATCTCGGTACATTGAGCAAGGTCGCCGAAGAATTCCATATTTCCACACCATCCATCACGCGTGCGATGCAGCATTTGGAGCAATACTTCGGCGTGCCGCTTTTCACGCGTAGCAAGAATAAGATCGAGCTGAACGAAACTGGCCGCCTCGCCGTGGATCATGCGCGAAAACTCCTCTCTGAAGCGGAGGAGGCCGTTTTGCAAGTGCGCGCTTTCGACCAGAGGCAGCATACGATCGTTGTGAAATCCTGTGCGCCCGCTCCGCTTTGGGAACTGCTGCCTAAATTGAGTACCCAGAAACCCGGCATGATGGTATCCTCTGCGATCTGTCAGAACGATGAAGTTCTTTCCGCATGGCAGGACGGCTTATGTGATGTCGCCATTCTTCCTTTTCCAATTGACGGTGCAAAGCCGTTCATGCAGGAAAACCTGTTTGTCTGCGTCCCGGAGGACCATGAACTCACAAAGCACAAATCCCTGACTTTTGCGGACATCAACGGCTTTAACTTTTTACTGCGCACGGAGCTGGGCTTTTGGGATTCCCTCTGTCGGGAGAAAATGCCATCCTCCAGGTTTCTGGTACAGACAGACGTGTCGGTGTTCGACGAACTGGTGCGGGCGTCCTCGCTGCCTTGCTTCACCACAGACTACGGACAGCTTCAGGATGGCTATCCGGATCGGATCAATATCCCTCTGACTGACAATGAGGCTCATGTCACATTCTATCTTGTCAGAAAACCGAATAAGAGACGTTGATTAACCACAGATGACATCTTCATAGTGTTCCGTTTTTTGCTTATGCAGTTAGCCGCACGGCTACATTTTCCATTGCTCCACCAAGGAATACATGCAGTACTTCGAGCGCAGTACTTCGAGCAGAGCAACAATCACCATGCTCATAGCCATAAATACGGCGAATCCAATCACTTGATGCCACATGCCAAAACACGCCGCCAGGATAATGGCAAGCACCATGATTCCCCAGAAAAGGCTATGAATAAACCCGTAGACTCCGCCAATGATGGTCACAACAAATGTCAGGTAGTCCGTCGTCAGGATCTTTCCCGGAATATTTCTTTCCTCGAGCTCCTTCAGCGTCTGCAGAAGAGGCGTGATGCCGCCCATCGTGACAAATGCTACGCTCATCGCAAACTGGTCGCAGCGGCGCAGCTCATTTTCCAGATCGGCAAGGACCTTCCGTCCCGCCGCCGGATCATTGGAAATGAACTGCGGGCGGAGGGCAAGGTTCACCTCAATGGAGGCATCCGCGTAGCCGCGCAAAAGACCGTTCTTTAATTCATCAGAAGAAAAATCATCCATCTATGTATACCTTTATTTCGTACCTCTTCCGCGGCCGACCACAATTACATACTTCTTCTCAGCGAGTTCCTTTAACAAAGCAGCAGCCTTTGACCTTGCAAACGGAACTTCGCCCGTAATTTCACTGATCGATTTAGGCATTACTTTGCGCTTTTTGCATCATTCAGCAGCCAGTCCGCAATATCATATATCTCAATTCCTTCATAGCTGTACCTCGGATGTCTGGTTCTGGCAATAATCATTTTGGGATAAGCATCATGAATCTGAAGGAGCGGCGTATATTCGCGTCTAAATGTCTCATCATTCGATATATTGTCACTTACCTGGATATATATCTTTTCATTTCCTTTCTGCACAACAAAATCAATTTCTTTCTGGTAAAGTTTACCTACATAAACGTCATATCCGCGCCGCAGCAGTTCGATGCACACCATATTCTCATAGACTCTCCCATAATCCAGATTTCTGCTGCCTAGCACAGCATATCTGATTCCTATATCGCATAGATAGAACTTATCCAAACTTTCCAGATACTTCTTTCCTCTAACGTCATAACGCTTGATGTCATAAAATACAAATGCATTACAAAGATATTTGATATACTTTCCAATTGTCACATGATTCGTTGGTGTCTGATTTACAGTAAGCTGCTGGCTCACTTTATTCGGCGATGTCAGATTGCTGATGTTATCCATGAGAAATTCGGAAAGTCGCTGCAAGACAAGAGTGTCCGGCAATGAATACTTCTGTACCAGATCTCTGGTAACAATCGTCTCGTATACCTCTTTGATATAGTTTACCCGGTCCCTTTCATTTTTGTACACATAGGCCCCGGCAAGTCCTCCCTGCATAGTATAACTTTCGAACAACTTATCCTGATCAGAAATTTCATCATAGTATTGGCAATATTCCCGAAAGCTGAATGGAAATACTGGGATCTCTATGTAACGGCCAGTAAACAGTGTCGCAAGATCAGCACTTAAAAGAAACGCATTGGAGCCGGTCAGGTAAATATCATATTTTAACTTTGAATAGAGACTATTAACGGTAAGCTCAAAATGCGGACACAACTGCACTTCATCAATAAAAAGATAATTCATTTTGCCAGCAAGATAATGTTCCTCGACATAGCTGTGCAGAGCATGGTACTCCTTCAAACTCTCAAACCGAAGATCCATGAAATCAACATAGATGACATTGATGTTTTTCTCATGCTCCTTCAAGTATGAAATATATGCCTGCATCAATTTTGATTTTCCGCAGCGACGAATCCCCGTAATAATTTTGATGTCTGGCGTGTCTTTTAATCCAATCATCCTATTCAGATAATGCGTTCTGGCTATCAGTTTCATTTTCATATCCGCTTTCAAAAATGCAATGTAACTTAACTTTTGAAATCATCTGTCAAGCATATCATAGCGTTTTCAAGCGCTCTTATCAATAGTTTGTTTTCAAAACTGTAATATTTTTTTACTTTTGAAATTGGTTTTCTCTTTGCCACAGATGACACCTCCATAGTGTTCCGTTTTCTGCTTATGCAGTTAACCGCGCGGCTACACTTTCCATTGCTCCACCAAGAAATGCATGCAGCACTTCGAGCAGAGCGACCATCCCCATGCTCATAACCATGAGTTCCCCTGCCCTCTTCAGATCCTTCAGCGTCTGCAGGAGAGGCGTGATGCCGCCCATCGTGACAAATGCTACGCTCATCGCAAACTGGTCGCAGCGGCGCAGCTCATTTTCCAGATCGGCAAGGACCTTCCGTCCCGCCGCCGGATCATTGAAAATGAACTGCGGATAACGTAACGTCTACCGTATACTCTAAAGTCCCTTTAACGTCTACTTTTTAAGTCTACTTGTGCATTTATTCTGCAAAAGACACAAGCTGCGCG
>JBJEMO010000170.1:0-9157 GCA_051879715.1 Bilifractor sp. | reverse complement strand
AAAACTCTTATCAATCAGACTTTCCTTTGCCGCAGCCGTGACGGAAAGCTGTATCTGCATCTGATCCGCACAGCGGCTGATCAGATTTTTCAGAAGTACATCGACGATTTTCTTAAGCTCCTGCCTGCCAAGCGCATGGAATACAAGTATTTCATCAATGCGGTTCAGGAATTCCGGCCGGAACATGTGACGGATTTCATCCATGACCTGCTCCTTCATATCGGAATAATCACGGTCTGCATTGTCTTCTGACAGAAAGCCGAGATGTTTAGGCTGAACAATTCTGGATGCTCCGGCATTTGAGGTCATGATAATAATCGTATCCTTAAAGCTGACCTTACGCCCCTGTGCATCTGTGATATGTCCATCATCAAGAACCTGCAGAAGAATGTTAAAGACATCGGGATGCGCCTTTTCAATTTCATCAAACAGTATGACACTGTACGGGTTGCGGCGCACCTTTTCTGAAAGCTGTCCTCCCTCGTCGTAACCGATATATCCGGGCGGGGAACCGATCAGCTTGGAAACGCTGTGCTTTTCCATATACTCTGACATATCTACACGGATCATCGAATCCTCGCTGCCGAACACGGCTTCCGCCAGTGCCTTCGACAATTCCGTTTTACCGACGCCAGTGGGTCCCAGAAACAGGAAAGAACCGATCGGACGGTTAGGATCCTTTAGCCCCACCCGGCCTCTGCGGATTGCACGGGAGACAGCAGCTACCGCTTCGTCCTGTCCGATGACCCTCTTATGGAGGATGGTCTCGAGCCGCGCCAGACGGCGCGCCTCTGTCTCCTTGAGCTTTGCAACAGGTATCCTGGTCCAGACTGACACCGTCCTTGCTATGTCGTCTGCGGTAACCTGTTTCTTCCGGCCAGTATATTTCTCATTCTGCTTAAAAGAGTCTTCCAGATTCTCCTGCAGTTTTTGTACCCTGGATGCCCTCTCCAGGTCATTATTCTGCAAAAATTTTTCTTTTAAACTGCGCAGTTCAGATACCCGGTCCTCAAGATTCTCCCTCGTATCTGTCTTTTTTCCTGTCTTCTGAAGGGAGGCTTCCAGAGATTGCAGCACTGCATCAGCGTTTTTCTCCACTTCTGCGGCAGAAAATTGTGACAGATCATTCTGAACAGCGGACTGCTTTCCTTCATGTGACGCATCTCTGAAATCACCAAGCTGCACACTTGAAGAGGCTTCATCCATCAGATCAATCGCCTTGTCAGGCTGAAACCGGTCATGAATGTAACGGGTACTAAGCCGTACCGCTGCCTCCAGCGCATCGTCACGGATTCTGACTCCATGATGCTCTTCATATAACGGACGAAGTTCTTTTAAGATCTGAAGTGTTTCCTCCTCGTCAGGCTCCTCAATTGTCACCGGCTGAAATCTCCGTTCCAGCGCTGCATCCTTTTCGATGCGCTTCCTGTATTCTTCTGTTGTGGTGGCACCGATCAGCTGAATATCTCCTCTCGCGAGAGACGGCTTGAGAATGTTGGAAGCGTCTAACGCACCTTCTGCACCACCGGCACCGATAATCGTATGTATCTCATCGATGAACAGGAGTATGTTGTGGTCCGCCATTACTTCACCTATGACTTTTTTGATACGTTCCTCAAATTCGCCGCGATATTTTGAACCTGCTACCATAGCAGACAGATCCATGGAGACAAGACGCTTGTCAGCCATATTCTCCGGAACATTTCCGGCGGCAATTCTCTCTGCCAGCCCTTCAACAACAGCCGTTTTTCCAACGCCTGGTTCACCGATCAGACAGGGATTGTTCTTTTTTCTCCGACTTAAGATCTCAATGACACGGGTAATGGCCTGCTGTCTTCCGATGACAGGGTCCAGTTTATTATTACGCGCCAGGGCAGTCAGATCTCTGCTGTACTTGTCCAGTGTCGGTGTGCCGCTCTGCCTTTCCAGAGATTGCGTCCTGATTTCATCTGCTTCACTTTTGATCTGCTCCTCAGATAGACCTGCTGCCTTCATCAGCGCAAGATACAGCTTCTGGACATTGACGTCATGCATGGAATGCAGCAGTTTACAGGCAACACATTCAGGATCCCGCAGAATCGCCATAAGGATATGGACTGTCCCTGCCATTCTCTGTTTTTCCTGCATCGAAATCCGGACAGCACTCTCCAGAATCTGCATGGCTTTTACCGTAAATTCCGGCTTGAAGCATACCGATCCGTCTGCAGCAGGAATTATCAGAGAATCCAGCAGCGATGCAAGTCTCTCCTCGGTTATACCTGATTGACTGAGAATAATAGCAGCTGTTGCGCTCTTTTCTTTTACGAGGCCGAACAGAATATGCTCTGTTCCTATATATGACTGACCATTGTCCGCCGCTTTTTTCTTAGCCAGCGAAAGGGCAGTTCTTGCATTCGATGTGAACTGATTATTCATAAATATGACTTTTCTTTCTATGAAATTCACAAATAGTGACTGTTGAAAAAACAGCCCGGGATCTGTTTCCCGGGCTTAGATGACAGATTATTTATTTCTGCCATGACAATATTTGTATTTCTTGCCGCTCCCGCAGGGGCAGGGATCGTTTCGTCCGATCTTCTTCGGTTTGATAATAGTACCGGACTTTTTCTGCTCAAGGTAAAGTGCCTTTTTCTTTTCCGGAGAAAAGATGAGATCCCACTCTGGCAGGTTATACAACCAGTCAGCCTTTGCATCTACCATGTTCTTGTAGAGCTTTTCCTTGTCGAAAGCAAGACTGACCTCTGTATCCTCTGTCATGGTCTCAATGGGATTCGGTTCAATAAGCGAGTCGTTGATACCATCCAGAAAGCCCGTCATGGACATGATATCGATGTTGTATTTGTCAGCGAGCTCTTTAACAGTACCCTTTACTACTTCATTCGGAGTTGTAAGGAGCTTTTCGTATATTCCCTTTTCCAGAAGGAAATAATCCTGCCAGAATTTCTGAAGTTCATTTTTGTCTGTTTCTTTATTATAGGCTATTGCCTGCCAATCCTGTAATAAGGCCATTTCAAAATACCTTCCTTTTGATTTCTCTGGCTCTCCTGCCAGCATTATAGGATAGTATATATGAAATGATTTGGAAATTCAAGATTTATGAAATAAGTGGCACTATTTGAATTACTGTTCAGAGGTGCGTCAAGAGGACACTTCTCATTTGTCTGTTTCCCTGTCTGTCTTTATTTTTTCCGGCAGCATGGTCACTAGTGTATTTTCTACTCTGTGGTCCTCTATACGATACACCCGGATATGCATACCATCTGCGTCCAGCTCGAAATGACTGCCATCCTCCGGGACATATCCCATCCTTCCGAGTATATATCCGCCAAAAGTATCATATTCCTCTGTCGGAAGATCTTTCCCAAGCGCTTCTCCAACTTCATCCAGTGCTGCTCCGCCCTGGATTCTCCATGTGGTAGGTGAAATTTTAATGATGTCATCCGGTTCTTCTGTCTCATCATCCTCTGTCAGGTCACCCACAAGAACCTCCAGAAGGTCCTTCATTGTGACCACTCCATCCATTCCGCCGTATTCATCCACGACGACTGCAAAATAGTTGCCGGAGGTTTTCATGTGCTGAAACATCACATCTGCCTTTACGGAACCGGGAACAAAGTAGGCAGGATCAACCGCCCTCTCCATAATTTCCTTCTGGCTTGCTCCCTGAAGCCGGAAATAATCTTTTGCATCCAGAATACCAAGGACATGGTCCGGCGTCTCACGAACAACGGGAAATTGATCATGTCTGCTCTCATGAATGGTTTTCTCCCATTCTTCCAGTGGATCCTCCTCATACAGGCAGGCTACATCCTTTCTGTGGGTACAGATCTCTTCGATGGAAATGTCGTCGAATTCGAATACATTGCGAATCATTTCCTGCTCGTCTGTATCAATATTGCCATGAGCTGTTCCACGGTCAACCATCATCTTGATTTCATCTTCCGTGACATTCGTGTGCCAGCTGGCGGGGTCTATACCCATCAGATGAAAGATTGCATTGGAGATGCCGGTAATTCCAGCAATCAGAGGAAAGAAAACAATCATGAAAAACCAAACAAAACCTGACAGAGAACAGGCTGTATTGACCGGATTTTTTCTGGCGATCCCCTTTGGAAGAAGGTCGGATACGAGCATCAGGATGACAGTAAGGAGAAACACAGCTATACATACCGACAGAACTCTTACCGGAAGTGAATCAGAAGACGTCATACGGAAGGCAAAAATCGCACTCATAGCTATGCTTCCCGCCATACACAATGTAATCAGCGTATGGACAGAGGTCAGAAAACGGCCCGGATTTTCCTTCAGCTTTCTGACGTATGACAGCGCAGAAGCAGAAGCCTTCTCCATCTCTTCCATTTGTACATCTGTCAGAGCAAGTACAGAAGCTTCACATGCTGAAAAAACAGCAGATAGTATAATGAGCAGTATTATCAGGATCATACACCATATCCAGGGATCAGCGTCCATCTTTTTCTCCTTTTTGCAGCGGAATAAACCGTAATTTCTACTATTTTAACATACTTATGCAATGGTGGCTTCCCGACCTCCTTAATTCTATGTAAAAAAAACAGAAAAAAGTTTCTGCTTTCAGATCTGCCAGGCATGGAAAAAGAGACTATCGCACCGGCATCACTGAGAGTCGATGCAACAGTCTCTTCAAATCATTCATGCAGATAACGGAAATATTATCTGAAATAATCTACTCCGGATTCAAAGAGCTTCATGTCCTTTTCGCCGTAAATATTGACAGATACTCCATCACCGCGGCGTTCCGCATGACACATTTTGCCATATACCCTTCCATCCGGACTGGTAATGCCTTCAATATTGAAATAGGATCCATTGATATTCCAATACTCATCTTCTGTAAAGTTTCCATCAAGATCGCAGTATCTGGTTGCAATCTGTCCGTTGTCCTGAAGCTTCCGGATCCATTCTGCATTTGCAGCAAATCTTCCCTCACCATGGGAAGCGGGCATCGTGTAAACGCCACCGAGTTCTGCCTGCGCAAGCCATGGTGACTTGTTGGAAACCACTTTGATATATGCCATCTTTGAGATATGGCGATGAATGGTGTTGAAAGTCAGCGTCGGAGAGTCGGAATTCTGACCGGTAATTTCACCACCAGGTACGAGTCCAAGCTTGATCAGAGCCTGAAAACCGTTACAGATACCAAGCGCCAGGCCATCTCTGTTCTGAAGCAGGTCATTTACGGCTTCACGGATGCTTGCATTCTGAAAGGCTGTCGCAAAGAACTTGGCAGAACCGTCCGGTTCATCACCGGCTGAGAAGCCTCCCGGGAACATAATGATCTGAGATTGCTCTATAGCCTTTTTGAACTCATCAACTGAGTCAATGATATCCTGGGCACTCAGATTACGGAATACCCTTGTAATGGTTTTCGCACCTGCTGCCTCAAAAACCCGCGCACTGTCATATTCACAGTTCGTACCCGGAAAAACAGGTATGAATACGGTCGGCTGGGCAAGCTTATGGCTGCACACATAAATGCTGTCAGCCTTATAAAGTCCCTTGTCCGCAACTCCGGTATCCTTTGCAGGCACATCAGATACAGTCCTGAATACCTTGCTGAGAGTCCCGTTCCATGCGCGCAGTGCTTCTTCAACAGAAATCACCGTACTGCCATAGCGGAAGCTGCCCTCATCGTTAACTTCACCGATAAGAGTGTAGGTGCATGCCAGACTTCCAACCTGATCTGCCGGAACCTCAAGGATGAGATCACCCAGATACGGGCTGAACAGGTCTCTTGGATCAACGCTATGATCAATTGTAACGCCCATCTTATTGCCAAAGGCCATTTTGCTGACAGCAACTGCAATACCGCTTCTCTCCACAACATACGCAGCTCTGACTCTTCCAGCCTCAGTATCCTCATGAACCCTGGTATACAGGTCCATAACCTGATCATAAACCGGGAGCTCATACTGGTTTTTGGGTATACGTACCCAGACCAGCTTATCACCAGCTGTTTTGAGCTCCGGTGTAATCACATCCTTCAGTTCCGCCACATCTACAGCAAAGGAAACCAGTGTCGGTGGAACATCTATGTCATTGAAGGTGCCGGACATACTGTCCTTTCCTCCGATAGAGGCAAGGCCATATTCCATCTGTGCCTCATAAGCACCAAGCAAAGCTGCAAATGGCTGACTCCATCTCTTCGGGTCCTCTGTCATGCGGCGGAAATATTCCTGGAAAGTGAAGTGAATCTTATGGAAATCTCCTCCGGCAGCAACAATCTTGGCTATAGACTGCGTCACTGCGTAGACTGCACCATGATACGGACTCCAGCTGGAAACATAAGGATCAAATCCATACGCCATCATCGTAACGGTCTTTGTCTTCAGGTCCGGAACAGGAACCTTGGCTATCATACTCTGGGTCTCAGTGAGCTGATATTTTCCTCCATAGGGCATAAGAACACTGGCCGATCCGATGGAGGAATCAAACATCTCCACAAGTCCCTTCTGGGAGCAGGCGTTCAGATCTTTCAGTGCATCCAGCCATCTTACTTTGATATCGGCGATGTCTCCACTGCGCTTCAGTACACTGTCAGCTTTATTCGGAATATCTACCCTGACATCGGTTTCCTGATGGGCACCATTTGTGTCAAGAAATGCCCGTGACAGATTTGTGATTTCCTTACCTCTCCAGGTCATTACAAGACGGGGTTCCTCTGTGACCTCTGCAACCTTGACCGCTTCCAGATTCTCTTCGTGGGCATAAGCAAGAAACTTTTCTGCATCCTCCGGGGCAACTACGACGGCCATCCGTTCCTGAGATTCTGAAATAGCCAGTTCTGTGCCATCCAGACCGGCATACTTCTTCGGCACCTTATCCAGATTGATGCGGAGCCCCGGTGCCAGCTCACCGATCGCAACTGATACACCACCGGCACCGAAATCATTGCACTTCTTGATGAGATGGCTGACCTCGGGACGACGGAACATTCTCTGCAGCTTACGTTCTGTGGGAGCATTACCCTTCTGAACCTCAGCGCCACAGGTCTCCAGCGATTCTGTTGTATGGATCTTGGATGAACCGGTCGCACCACCGATTCCATCGCGCCCGGTCCTGCCGCCGAGAAGTATGATCGTATCCCCGGGATCGGAGTTCAGCCGCTGCACTGCTTTTCTTGGCGCAGCGCCCATAACAGCTCCGATTTCCATTCGCTTCGCAACATAATTTGGATGATAAACCTCTTTTACATAACCAGTAGCAAGACCAATCTGGTTGCCATACGAGCTGTATCCATGAGCAGCCTGTCTTGTGAGTGTCTTCTGGGGCAGTTTTCCCTTCAGAGTCTCTGAAACCGGAACAGTGGGATCTGCAGCACCGGTGATACGCATAGCCTGATATACATAAGTCCTGCCGGAAAGCGGATCACGGATTGCGCCTCCAAGGCAGGTTGCAGCGCCACCGAAGGGCTCAATTTCCGTAGGATGGTTATGGGTTTCGTTTTTGAAATTAATCAGCCACTCCTCATACTTTCCATCCACATCAACAGGCACAATTATGCTGCACGCATTGATCTCATCTGATTCTTCCTGATCGGTAAGCTTTCCATCTGCCTTCAGCTTCTTTGCTGCAAGGCAGGCAAGATCCATCAGACAGATATATTTACCATTCTTTCCTTTATATAAAACATCGAAGTCATGGCGGTACCGGTTGAAGCTGTCCTCAATTGGTACACGGTAGTCACCCTCTCCAAATTCCACATTCTTCAATTCTGTGGCAAAGGTGGTGTGACGGCAGTGGTCCGACCAATAGGTGTCCAGTACACGGATCTCGGTCATAGTAGGATTCCGCTTTTCATCTGCAGCAAAATAATGCTGGATAAACAGAAAATCCTTAAAGGTCATTGCAAGATTCAGGGAGTCATAAAGGTTCTTCAGGCCGGATGCGTCCATATCAATAAAACCGTCAAACACCTTTACATCCGCCGGCTCTTCAAAGCTCATGACAAGGGTATCAGGTTTCTGCGGCGCACTTTCACGGGAGTCAACAGGGTTGATGCAATGGCTTTTGATTACTTCCATATCTGCATCGCTGACCTTGCCTACGATCACATAGGTGGTTGCGGTACGGATGATCGGCTGTTCATCGCCCTTCAGAAACTGCACGCACTGTACTGCAGAATCCGCACGCTGATCAAACTGTCCCGGGAGATATTCAACAGAAAATACATGGGAATCTTCTTCTTTGGGAAATGTCTCCTTGTACAGAATATCTACCGGCGGCTCGGCAAATACTACATGACATGCCTTTTCGAATACATCATCGCTGATATTTTCCACATCATAGCGAATCAGGATTCTGACATCGGTCACTCCTGAAACACCCATATAATGGCGGATCTCATGGCTCAGCTCCTTTGCCGCGCCGGCAAATTCCGGCTTTTTCTCAACATATACACGTCTTACCTGACTCATTCCTGATGTCCTTTCTGATAAAATGCATAAGAACGTTAACGGGATCTATCGAACAGATAAAGAATAGCACAGTTTTTAATAGGTGTCTGTATTTTTTTTTTATTTTGACGTATAATGTTGGAACTGTAGAATGCGATTGATACAGGAACTGAATGATAACAGACAATCGGAGAGAGCCTATGGTTATTCGTGCGTTGCTGATTACATGCAGCATAATGGTTGGAATCTTTCTTCTTTTTTTATGGGGTGTACATCCGAGAATGAGCGCCCGGCGAAGAGAAAAGACACTCTGTCTGGCAAAATGGGATTTTGCCCACCGTGGTCTCTGGGACACGAAGCAGAATATTCCGGAAAATTCCATGCCGGCGTTTGCACGGGCGGTAGAAAAAGGATATGCCATCGAACTGGACGTACACCTCACCAGAGATGGTGCACTCGTTGTATTTCATGATGACAGTCTTATGAGAATCTGCCACGTACGTGGAACCTGTGAGAGCATGACGCTCGCTGAGCTTCAGAAGCTTCCGCTCTCCCGTACAGAATATCACATGCCTCTGCTTCAGGATGTCCTGAAGCTTGTTGGTGGACGAGTGCCGCTTCTGATTGAGCTGAAGCTGCCCTCTGTCCATACAGAAATATGTACCTGTGTTTATCAGGTACTGAAGGATTACTCCGGGCCGTACCTGATCGAATCCTTCAATCCA